>JAEETD010000027.1 GCA_016290175.1 Prevotella sp.
CTTCGATCTTCGACTCCAGATCTTTCACTTTCTCCTTCAGCTTATCTTCCTCAGCACGGGTCTCTGCGATGATCTCATCGAGCTCGCCCTTCTTAACGTCGAGGTCTTCCTGACGCTCTTTGATGGTTTCCTGACTGGCATTCAGTTCCTGAGTCTTCTCTTCAATTCGGGCATTGGCCTCACGAATCTTCTTGTTACACAACTCAATCTCCAGAGTCTGAAACTCGATTTCCTTGGAAAGCGTGTCGTACTCGCGGTTGTTCTTCACCTCGTCCAACTGGCTCTTATAACGGGCCACGCTGGCTTCTGCGGTTGCGATCTCACCTTTCTTCTGTACGATAGCCTTCTGGAACTCACTGATCTCATTCTGGATTTTCTCCACACGTGTGTTCAGACCTGTAATCTCGTCTTCCAGGTCCTGAACCTCCAGAGGCAGCTCGCCTCTCAATGCCCTTTTCTCATCGATTGAAGAGAGGGCTGTCTGCAACTGGAAGAGAGTCTTCAGCTTATCTTCCACTGACAAATCTGTAGGATCTTTCTTTGCCATAATTCTTTACGTTTTTAAAAATATGATATCGGATTTGTATTCGTTTCTGCAATAAAAGTCTTGACATCATGGCATTCCTTCGCGATGATGTCGCGGAAGATCTCCGAGGTAAACTGCTCACTCTGATAGTGGCCGATCACACAGATCTGGATCCGCTGTTCGTAGCCAAAATACTGATGATAGTGCATCTCACCAGTAATAAAGGCATCAGCCCCTTCAGCAATGGCCGCGTCAAGCAGGAAATCACCTGCCCCACCACAAATGGCCACCTTCCGAACAGGACGTCGCAACAGTTCGTTACACATCGCACACTCCACATCGAAGGTCTTTTTCAATACCTTCACAAAGTCGTCAGCTGCGAGGGGGCCGGCCAGTTCACCAATCACACCACTCCCCGCCTCGACGCCATCCACCGACTTGGTAGCAAAAAAATGCACCTGCTGCAAGCCCAGTTTCTCAGCAATCTTGAAATTCACGCCATCCTTGGCATTGTCCATATTGGTGTGCATCGAGACGACACAGATACCATTCTGGATGGCTTTCATCACCGTACGCTGTACATCGGTGAGGTCGCTGATGGTTTTCAGTCCACGGAACAACAACGGATGATGGGACACAATCAGGTTGCATCCCTTCTGAATGGCCTCGTCGACGATGCGCTCGTTGACGTCCAAACACAATAATGCCCCTGAAACCTCCGTCTCTGTCAGTCCAACTTGTAGGCCAGCATTATCCCAGCTTTCCTGCAAGGGCAGAGGCGCGAAACGTTCAAGGGCGCTCAGCACTTCTTTTATTTTCACGCTGCAAAGGTACGCAAAAATAGTGAATAGTGAATAGTGAATAGTGAATAATTTGCTTCCGCTTTGGCATTTTTAACGTTTTACCACGCTTTCAGGTCGCATTCAGCCTCGATACGCGTTTCTGTCTCGTCATCAAGCGCAGGAAAGAAATCGATGCCCGTAAGAGCCTCGATCTCATCAACAGAGCGCAGGGCCTCGGCCTTGGTCTGCTTCACACCCTCGTTACGATAGACGAAGCCAATGGCCTTCGGCTTGCCTTGTCGGCAAAGGATCACCTTGAAGAAGGCATCCGGCACCCATACTTTATTTCGGCCGATGGTCTTCTGATCTCCGACACTATTGTAGATTGGTCCACAAACGATGTCGATAGCGCCGTATTCGCGGGCCCAGTCACGACACTGGATCTCCAGATCATTCCACTCATATTTGTTCAGCCCATGGTTCTGCGGACAGATATTCGTAAAAAGGAACGACTCACGCATGGCCTGCGCATCCCACTTGTTGTCGCCAGCAGGACACATATGACCGCGGTCGTAACGCGAGTTATAATAGTCGTTGTCGGTGGCTCGCTGCCCACGCTCGATGTCCTCGTCCTCGAAGAACACCTCGTTCTTACGCTGGTTGTCGCCATAGGTATGGGCCTTTGTCAAGTGCCAGGCCACCCAGTTGGGCGTCTTCGACTTGTAATTATACGACGTGGTATAGCCCTTTCGCTTGAGAATCTGCTCAGGACGGTCGGTCAACGGTGCGGGCTGCTCGTAGAAAGTGATGGCCTTCACTTTTTGCACCTCGGCCTTCTTCGCCTCCGCAGCCTTGTTGTCGAAGAATGGCTGACTCTCCTTAACAACAGCATCAGCTCCTGTAACCTGTGTCTTCCTGCAAGCTGAAAGCAACGCCATCAGCGCACATAATAGCCACAAATAACTAGTCTTTTTCATCCTTTACCTTGTTTTTTCGCCACAAAAGTACAAAAATATTTTTAAATATCAATCTTTTTATGTAATTTTGTGCCGAATAAGCTAGAAACATATGAGATATATGAAGAAGATTATCCTGTCGCTGGCCGTTATCTTTGCGGCCCTGTTAGTAACCACGTCATGCCAGAACAAGAGTCAGAATCAGACTCAGGACGAAGCAGGACAAGTGAATAATTTCCGCATCAAGCGCGGCACCAACGTCAGCCACTGGCTCTCGCAGTCAGAGCAGCGCGGTGAGGCCCGTAGGCTGCATATCCAGGAAGACGACTTCGCTCGTCTGGAGGAGCTGGGCTTTGACTTCGTGCGTATCCCCATCGACGAGGTGCAGTTCTGGGATGAGCAGGGTCAGAAGCTGCCTGAGGCCTGGGATCTGCTGAACAACGCCCTCGACTGGGCCAAGAAGCACAACCTGCGTGCCATCGTCGACCTGCACATCATCCGTTCGCACTATTTCAATGCCGTGAACGAGGAAGATCAGGCTGCCAACACCCTCTTCACCTCGGAGGAATCGCAGGAAGGGCTTCTGAATCTGTGGCGTCAGTTATCAGAATTTCTGAAAGACCGCAGTAACGACTGGGTGGCCTATGAGTTTATGAACGAGCCCGTAGCCCCAGAACATGAGCAGTGGAACCAGCTGGTAGCAAAGGTCCATAAAGCCCTTCGTGAGTTAGAGCCTCAGCGCACATTGGTGATCGGTTCTAATATGTGGCAAGGACATGAGACAATGAAGTTCCTGAAGGTGCCCGAAGGCGACAAGAACATCATCCTCAGCTTCCACTATTACAACCCGATGATCCTCACTCACTACGGTGCTTGGTGGACGCCTTTAGGCAAATATAAGGGCAAGGTGAATTATCCTGGCGTGCTGGTATCAAAGGAGGACTTCGATGCTGCACCAGCAGAGATCAAGGAGCAGTTGAAGCCGTATACCGAAGAAGTATGGAACATCGACAAGATCCGTGAGCAGTTCAAGGATGCCATCGAGGCTGCGAAGAAATACGACCTGCAGCTGTTCTGCGGTGAATGGGGCGTCTATGAGCCTGTTGACCGTGAACTGGCCTATAACTGGACACGCGACATGCTGACGGTGTTCGACGAGTTCAACATCGCCTGGACCACCTGGTGCTACGATGCCGATTTCGGTTTCTGGGATCAGCAGCGCCACTCGTTCAAGGATCGCCCACTCGTGGAGCTCCTGATGTCAGGTAAGAAATTAGGAGAATAACACAAGAAAAAGACCCCTCAACCGATTGGCTGAGGGGTTTGTTTTTTATTGCAGTTTACCGAACTTATCGAATAGCTGACGATCGGCGAGCCAGAGGGTAATGGCGAGGGTGATGACGGAAGCCGCCAAACAGCCGACGATCAGTTGCAACGTGACCACAAAGGCATTAATGGGTGCAACGCCTGCGATAAAGATACCACAGAGCAGCAACGGCATTGCATAAATGCCCATCACAGAGAGATTGGCCGCTGTGGGAGCGAACACCTGTTGCAATGCCCTACGCACAAAGGGCAGTACGGCCTGCAGATGGTTGGTGCCATTGCCACGCAGGAACTCGTATTGCTGTTCATCAGCCTTCAATGCCGAGTGGTAGGTACTGAGGCCACGAATCAGAGTCGTCGTGTTCTGTCCCACCAACAACGCCATCACAGGCACGAACCAACGGGCACCGAAACCATTCTCCGCAGGCAGACAGGCGCACAGCAGATAAGCGCCAACGACCAAAGCACTGACCAAGAGGCCAGCACTTACGGGCAGCAGGAACTTGGCAATGGGGAGTTTGATGCGACGGAGGGCCAGCACGCCTGAAACAACTGCCAGCAGCATCAGCCACAGGAGACTGAGCCACAGCTTATCATATTTCACCAATGCCCAGACAATCAGACAGAGCGCCAATAACTGAACCACCATCCGTCCAACGGCCAGGCCTATGGTGCGTAGCAGTGAACGATCGAAATAATAGAGTGCTCCAGCAGGGATGAGTAATAGAAGCAGAGCCAAGAACATATGTAATACCATCGTCAAT
The DNA here is from genome assembly GCA_016290175.1 of Prevotella sp. Taxonomy (GTDB): domain Bacteria; phylum Bacteroidota; class Bacteroidia; order Bacteroidales; family Bacteroidaceae; genus Prevotella. The sequence continues at coordinate 4,355 of JAEETD010000027.1, forward strand.
ACGAGTTTTGATTCATTTTTATCACTAAATCGGCATGATCCACCAACAAAGGACGGCGACTGGCTATCAGCACCGTCTTTCCCGCAGCCACCTGATCCTGAAGCAGTTGCAGCATACGTTCTGCCAACTCAGGGGTGAGACGTGCTGCAGGTTCATCAGCAATGATGATCTGCTTGTCGGAAGCCGTCTGCAACGTCTGCTCTGCCAGACGGAAGATTTCGTCAGGCGAAAGCAGCGAAGGTGGGGTCACGACAACGGCCTTGGGAGGCAGTGGGTTCCAGAAGCCGAAGTCATCAGCCTCACAGACAGGAGCCTCAGGCGACTCCAGCTGGTGACGGAGCATCTGTATTTGTTGAGGCAGATAGACCATCATCCGACGGAAAGCCTGCGATGACTTGACGGTAAGTAATTCGCCGTCGACACTTACATACCCACTACTGACAGGCAAAAACCCCATCAGTGTACGCAGGAGCGTAGTCTTACCAGAACCCTCAGGACCTGTGATGCAAGTGAGCTGTCCGTCGCGCGCCATGAAGGAAAGTCCCTCGGCTAATATCTGCCCTTCAAGAGCAATTGTAGCGTCTTTTACCTCTAACATACCAATAATTTGCTGCAAAAATACAAAATAATTATGAATTATGAATTATGAATTATGAACTTTTTGTACCTTTGCACCAAAATATGAACATGAAGGCAGAAAACAAGGTCGGTAAATGGCGACTTCCAGCTGAATGGGAGCCCCAATGGGGTGTGCAGCTCACGTGGCCGCATGCCGATACCGACTGGGCCCCCGTCCTCAATGACATTATTAAGACTTATCACCAAATGGCACGTGAGATTGCCAAGCGTGAACGACTCATCATCGTGGCTCCTCAGGATGCCGCGAGAGATATGGTGCGCTTCGTCTGTCCTACCGATGATACATGGGCGCGCGATCATGGTTTTCTTACCTTGACGGATGATATGGGGCACCACCGCCTGCTCGACTATCGTTTCAACGGCTGGGGAGAGAAATTCCCTGCTGACAATGACAATGCCATCAACCATAAGATGTACGAAGCAGGCATCGTGGAGGGGGAGTATGTCAACTGTCTGGACTTCGTGTTGGAAGGTGGCTCTATCGAAAGTGACGGCAAAGGGACGCTCTTCACCACAACAGGGTGTCTGATGGCCCCTCATCGCAACCAACCTCTTAAAAAAAGTGAAATCGAACAGCGTCTGATGCAAGATTTAGGGGTCAGCCGAGTTATATGGATAGAGCACGGACATTTGTCAGGCGATGACACCGACGGGCACATTGACACGTTGGTCCGCATCTGTCCTGACGACACCCTTGTCTATGTGGGATGTGACGACCCTGATGACGAGCAATATGCAGAGCTGCAGCTGATGGAGGCGCAATTGAAAACCCTCATGACATTGGAAGGCAAGCCTTACAGGCTCCTGAAATTGCCGATGCCCCACCCTATTTATGAGGATGGCTATAGGTTGCCGGCGACATACGCCAACTTCCTTATTTTGAACGGGGCTGTGCTCTGTCCCACCTACGGGCAATCTGACCTCGACCTGGAGGCCATCCGTATTATCGGTGAGGCCTTCCCGGACAGGGAGATGGTGCCCATCGACAGTCAGGTAATCATCAAGCAGCATGGATCCATCCACTGCTGCACAATGCAATTCCCAAATGTATGAAAGAATTAAAGATAGGCTTTTTACAGCAACACAACACCGCTGATACCAAGAACAACCTGCTACGTCTGGCAGAAGGCATCAGCGACTTGGCCAAGCGAGGCGCACAACTCATCGTGCTCCAGGAGCTGCACAATTCACTCTATTTCTGTCAAACAGAAGATGTCAGGAACTTCGACCTTGCAGAGCCCATTCCAGGTCCATCTACCCGATTCTTCGGTGAGCTGGCAAAGCAGTTCGGCATAGTCATCGTTACCTCGCTTTTCGAGAAACGGGCTCCAGGGTTGTATCACAACACGGCTGTGGTGCTGGAGAAAGACGGCAGCATCGCTGGCACCTACCGCAAGATGCACATACCCGATGACCCTGCCTACTACGAGAAGTTTTACTTCACCCCTGGCGATATTGGTTTCCACCCCATTCAGACCTCCGTGGGTAAGCTAGGAGTAATGGTGTGCTGGGACCAGTGGTATCCGGAGGCAGCTCGTCTGATGGCATTGCAGGGAGCCGAGCTATTGATCTACCCCACCGCCATCGGCTACGAGTCGAGTGACACCCCAGAGGAGCAGCAGCGCCAGCGTATGGCCTGGCAGACCGTGCAGCGCGGACATGCTGTGGCGAATGGCCTGCCTGTGATCACCGTTAATCGCGTGGGCTTCGAGCCAGACCCCTCAGGCCAGACCAATGGCATCCAGTTCTGGGGTACCTCGTTTGTGGCAGGTCCTCAGGGCGAGCTCATCTACGAGACCTCAACGGATGAGGAAGAGAGCATTATCGTGGAGCTTGACATGGACCACTCCGAGCAAGTGCGTCGTTGGTGGCCCTTCCTCCGCGACCGTCGCATCGACAACTATCAGGACATTATAAAAAGATACATCGATTAATATGAGAAAAATTTTCGCATTGGCTCTTGCAGCCATAACACTTCTGCCGGCACAGGTTTCGGCACAAGATGAATTCACAGCATCAGTCTCAGGCAGCCTTGTCAGTCGTTATATGTGGCGTGGCATCGATATGGCCGGCCCTAGTATACAACCTTCGTTAACGCTCGGATGGAAAGGGCTGTCGCTCGACGTCAGCGGTAACATTCCCTTCGATAAGGAAGACGTCAGGGATATCGACGTCACCCTCGGCTATAGCCTCTATGGCTTCAATATCGGTGTCATCGATTACTGGACAGCTGATGTAGACCCCAAGAACCGCTATTTCTACTATGGCGGTGAAGCCGAATGTCCCCACCAATTGGAGGCCAATCTCGGCTACACATGCAAATACGGCTCGCTACAGGCTTACACGATGGTCTACGGCAATGACTACAAGATCGACGGTGATCGCGCCTACTCCACCTATATCGAACTGAGTGTTCCCTTCCGTCTGGGTGGTCTCGACTGGGACGTGCGGGCAGGTGTCACCCCCTTTGAGAGTGCCGGCTCCACCTATGATGAGACCGTTATCACAGAATCAGGCAAGACAAAGACCGTGACCCGTGGTGACTGGATGTATGGCGAGTCGTTCACCTGCAACATGGCTTCCATCCGGGCCACGAAGAATCTGGAGTTCAAGCACTTTAACGTGCCCGTCTTCGTTGAACTGCACACCAACCCCTATCTGCAGCGCGCCAACCTGGTCTTCGGTGTAACAATCACCTCGCTGTAGTCACACACATCAAATAATCGCAAATTTCAAACACCCAATACATGAGCAACCTTAGATTCCAAGTCGTAGAAGAGGCCTTTAAAAAACGGGCCATAGAAGTGAAGGCACCATCAGAACGCCCGTCGGAGTATTTTGGCAAATACGTGTTCAACCGTGAGAAGATGTACAAATACCTACCGGCGGATGTATATGCCAAGCTCATCGACGTCATCGACAATGGTGCCCGTCTGGACCGCAGTATTGCCGATGCTGTAGCTGCCGGCATGAAAAAATGGGCCCAGGAGATGGGCGTCACCCATTACACCCATTGGTTCCAGCCCCTCACCGAGGGTACGGCTGAGAAGCATGATGCCTTCGTAGAACACGACGGCAAGGGTGGTATGGTGGAGAACTTCAGCGGCAAGCTTCTCGTCCAGCAGGAGCCTGACGCCAGCTCGTTCCCTAATGGTGGCATCCGCAACACCTTCGAGGCCCGCGGCTATTCCGCCTGGGACCCCACATCGCCCGTATTCATCATCGACGACACCCTTTGTATCCCCACCATCTTCATCGCCTATACCGGTGAGGCTCTCGACTACAAGGCACCCCTGCTGCGCTCACTCCACGCCATCAACAAGGCGGCGACCGACGTCTGCCAGTATTTCTACGACGATGTGCACAAGGTACAGGTGAACTTAGGTTGGGAACAGGAGTATTTCCTCGTTGACGAAGGTTTGTATTCTGCCCGTCCTGACCTGATGCTGACAGGCCGTACGCTGATGGGGCATGAGAGTGCGAAGAACCAACAGATGGACGACCACTACTTCGGCACCATCCCCGACCGCGTGCAGGCATTTATGAAGGATCTCGAGATACAGGCCCTCGAACTAGCCATTCCCTGTAAGACACGTCACAACGAGGTGGCTCCCAATCAGTTTGAACTCGCTCCCATCTACGAAGAGTGCAATCTCGCTGTCGACCACAATATGCTATTGATGTCGCTGATGAAGCGTGTGGCCCGCAACCACGGGTTCCGCGTGCTGCTGCACGAGAAGCCCTTCGACGGCATAAACGGAAGTGGTAAGCACAACAACTGGAGTCTGACAGCCAACAACGGTGTGCTGCTGCATGCCCCAGGCAAGACGCCTGAAGAGAACCTGCGTTTTGTAACCTTTATCGTCGAGACGCTGATGGGTGTCTATAAGCATAATGGTCTGCTGAAGGCATCGATCATGAGTGCCACCAATGCCCATCGTCTGGGTGGTAACGAGGCGCCTCCAGCCATCATCAGCAGCTTCCTCGGCAAACAACTCACGGAACTCCTCGACCACATCGAGAATTCTGATAACAATGAGCTCATCACGCTGAAAGGCAAACAGGGTATGGAGATCGACATTCCCCAGATCCCCGACCTCATCATCGACAATACCGACCGCAACCGCACGTCGCCCTTCGCTTTCACAGGAAATCGATTCGAGTTCCGTGCGCCAGGTTCCTGCGCCAATTGCGCCTCGGCGATGATCTCCCTGAACTCGGCTGTGGCAGAAGCCCTCATCAGTTTCAAGAAGCGCGTTGACCAGAAGATTTCCGAATACTCCAAAAAATCTGATTACTCCGAGGGTACAGGCCACACTGCCCAGTTCCATGCTATCATCGACGTTCTGCGCGAGGATATCAAGACCTGTAAGCCCGTACGCTTTGACGGTAACGGCTACAGCGACGAATGGGTCATTGAGGCCGCCAAGCGTGGTCTCGACGTAGAGAAGTCATGTCCTGTGATCTTTGAGCACTACCTCGACCCTGAGAGCATCCAGATGTTTGAATCGACCAAGGTGATGAACCGCAAGGAACTTGAGGCCCGCAACGAGGTGAAATGGGAGACCTACGTGAAGACCGTACAGATAGAAGCCCGTGTGATGGGCGACCTGGCGCGTAACCACATCGTGCCTGTGGCCACCCACTACCAGAGCATGCTGATCAAGAATGTACAGGGTCTGCTCGCTATTGGACGCAGCGGCAACGCCATCAAGGAAAAGCTGATCGACGAGATAGATATGCGCACCAACAGTCTGGAGGAGCTGGCCGACAAGCTCGACAGTGCCCGTCGTGTGGCCAACCACATTGAGGACATCCACCAGCGCGCCATCGCCTATCACAACACCGTCTGTCCCATCATGGACACCATCCGCGCCCATGCCGACAAGCTTGAACTCATCGTTGAGGACGGTCTCTGGACCCTTCCCAAATATCGTGAACTTTTATTTATAAGGTAAGTATATGAGAAAATATCTTTTTATGATCATTTGCAGTGTGGCTGCTATGTGCCTGACGTCCTGTTATTACGACAGCGACAACGAGTATCATGAGATTACCCCTCAGGAAATCGGCCAGTGCCTCACTGCCGTCAAGGGTAATTACACGGGAAAGCTATTGTTTGACCTCAACAACCCCAACGATCCCAAGGATCGCACCGACACGCTCGACATCGCCTGGAGTGTGACAGCTGACACGATGTTCAACATCAAGGAGTTTCCTCAGGCTGTTTTCCTCGACCGCATCGCGGACCCTGAACTGAAAAAGGCAGTGGAGCAGGCTGCTCCTGCACCGCTGATAGCAAGGTTGGCTTTCTATCAGATCAATCCCATCAGCTTCTTGGTCTATCCCGCCTCAGTCGTCTACAACATTGAATACGAAGGTGCTACCCATACGGCTTCGCTGGCTTTCTGGATCAACACCTCCTATTCATACGGCCTGTATGACACCACAAACAAAACCTTCCAGATGCAACTCATGGGCGCTGGTCTCTACCTCGATGATAATATGAGCCACAGTTATCTCGTCAATAATGAGTACGATAACTCCTCATTCCCCATCGTGTTTACCAACGTCAACTTAAATAAGTAAATAGCAAAACGTGCCAACGTGCCATCGTGCCATTTCGTTTTTTAGTTTTAAGGTAAGATGGATGATAGGTGGGAGGTTTTCTTTATATTTATATATTATATATTATATTATAATATAATATATAATATATAAATATTAATAGGCAAAAGTAAAGGTGATAGCGAAATACCAAATGGCACGATGGCACGATGGCACGTTGGCACGAAAGCGGGTGACTGGGGCAGGGATTAGCGAGAATACTGCAATCTACGTCGAAAGATAATTGAATCCATGAGATTGCAGTAATCCCGTCGCCGGCGCGCAAGGCGGGGGCATTTTGGTTTCATTTTAACATTTCAAACTTTTCGAAAACAAATTCGAAAAAGGCTTGTTTCGCATTGATATTATATGTACCTTTGCATCAGAAATCAGATCTGAAATGCGGGAGCCAGTGACCCGATGTAGTTCACTGGGTAAGTCTGATACCATGAAAAACATTTAGTAGTATGGCAAAGATTATCTATGAAGTGTGGCACACCAAGGTCAGGAGAATCTGTGACAGACACAGAATGTCCAAATCTGACAGGGGACAGGTATCTATCAGATGCATCGGTGTGGGCTTGGGGTCTGACAGGTGGAAAACGACACAAAAAAGCCCTCGGCAAAGCCTGGAAATGAAGCAATCCTGCGGAAAAAATACAATGTTTAACGCTGATTTCTCTTTTTTTTTGTACCTTTGCACCCAAAACCTGTATAGAAGATGACACAGAAAGAGATCAACGAGACGCTGCGCCGCAATGTGGGCGTGCTCTCAGAGCATACAGAGGATGAGATCCGGATGATGCCGACGGCGACTGAAACACCGCTGCCATCGGTAGAGGACGTGAAGCAGATCGTGAGCCTCATCAAGGGCATCGTATTCCCAGACTATTTCAACAAGCGCCAGCCAGACGAGCAGTTAAGGGCTTATCAGATTGGCGTGAGTATGGAACGGCTGTATCAGTTGCTGCGTCAGCAGATAGCCCGCGGCCTACAATTCTGCGAGGAATGCTCTGAGGATGATGTCAAGGCATCTGGCGAAAAGCTGGCACTGGAATTTATCGACTCGCTGCCAGAGATCAAACGTCTGCTCTATACCGATATCCAGGCAATGTTCGACAACGACCCTGCCGCTGCAACCTACGGTGAGGTAATTTTCTGCTATCCAGTGGTGAACACGATGACCCACTATCGCATTGCCCACCGACTGCATGAGATGAAGGTGCCCGTGATTCCACGCATCATTACCGAACAGGCACACTCGAAGACAGGTATCGATATCCATCCGGGTGCCCAGATAGGCGAATACTTTGCGATAGACCACGGTACGGGTGTGGTTATCGGCGAGACCTGCATCATCGGCAACCATGTGACGCTCTATCAGGGTGTGACGCTTGGTGCCAAGAGCTTCAAGTACGATGAGCAGGGTAATATGCTCAATGTGCCCCGCCACCCGATCATCGAGGACAATGTGACCATCTACTCGAATGCCTCGGTATTGGGCCGTATCACCATCGGCCACGACTCGACCATCGGCGGCAACATCTGGCTCACACACGACATACCGCCCTACTCCAGGATTCTGCAGAGCAAGGCGGTAGACGTAAGCTATCAAGACGGTTTAGGAATCTAAGCCGTCTTTTTCTTTCCAAACTCAGGATCAATCTTCAACAGCGACGAGACGATATACGTCATGGAGCAGGCCACGATGACAATGAGGAAGAACGTTGAGTAGCCCACGGCCTCCTGCAAGGCACCCGCAAAGAGTCCAGGAATCATCATCGACAGGGCCATCAAAGCCGTACAAAGGGCATAATGGGCCGTCTTGTGCTCACCCTGACTATAATAAATAAGGTATAGCATATAGGCCGAGAAGCCGAAGCCATAGCCAAATTGCTCGATAAACACGCAGATGTTGACAACAAACAGACTCTGAGGCAGGACGTAGGCCAGATAAACATACACCAGGTCGGGCAGTGTGATAGCCATCACCATCGGCCACAGCCAACGCTTCAGACCGTCGCGGCTCGCCACGATACCACCAAGGATGCCACCTAGCGTCAGACCGATGACACCCACAGTGCCTTGAACAAGTCCGTATTCTGCAGGCGAGAGGCCTAAGCCACCGTTCGTCGTCGCATCTATCAGGAACAGGGCGCTCACCTTGGCTAACAAACCCTCTGGCATGCGATAGAACAACATGAAACAGATGCCCGCCCACACCTGGGGTTTCTGGAAGAAGGTCTTCAGCGTGGCCCAAAACTCCTGCATGATCTGTGTCCCGTACATCTTCTCGATACCACGATCCTCCTTCGGACGCGGCAGGATGTAATGATGCCACAACCAGAAAGCAATAAAGAGACCTGCCATACCATAGAACATCAGGCTCCACGAATATTTCACATTTCGCGTCAGCACCTCAAGATTCCCTGCCAGCATCACCAGCAGCCCTTGGCCTACGATGGTAGCAATGCGATAAAAGGTGGAACGGATGCCTACAAAATAGGCCTGCTTGTGCTCGTCGAGCCCCAGCATATAGAAGCCGTCGGCAGCAATATCGTGAGTGGCACTCGAGAAAGCCATCAGCCAGAAGAAAGCCAATGACCCCTGCAACCAATAGGGGCCTGGAATTGTAAAAGCCACACCACCCAAGGAGGCGCCAATCAGCAACTGCATGACAACAATCCACCAACGCTTGGTCTTGATAATGTCGATGAACGGGCTCCACAATGGTTTTATGACCCACGGCAAATAGAGCCAAGAGGTATAAAGCGTGATGTCGGCATTCGACAAGCCGAGACGCTTATACATGATCAGAGAGATAGTCATAACTGCCACATACGGCAGCCCCTCTGCGAAATAAAGGGTGGGCACCCAAGCCCAAGGATTTTTCTTACTCATATAATTGTTTAATAGTTGCATTGCGATAATAGAATAGCAGGATCTCGTCGTAGGTCTTGCCTTGCTCGCCCATCACGGCAGCTCCAATCTGACAGAGTCCTACACCATGTCCCCAGCCAGAACCGTGGAGGATGAATCGGTCACCCTGTTTTTCAACCTCAAAAGCTGAGGAATAGAGATGAGTCTCGCTAAGGGTACGACGGATTTCGAGTTCCTTGCCGATGGTGAAAGTCTTCTTGGTACCCACAATCTTCAGTTTCCAGATACGGCCGCTCTTGCCACGCTCCAATGGAATAAGGTCAGTGATGGTACCAAAGTCATCCTTGAGTTTGCGATTGATGAGTTCTGAAAGCTGCTCCTGCGTATATTCTACCGTCCAGCGATAGAAATCGGGTGTTTCCTGATCGAAATCATTCAATACCTGTGAGAGGATGTGCTTGTCGTTGGTGTTGCAATAGGGATCATGGAACGACACAAGATATGGTTTCGGCACGTCTTCCCAGCAATACTGGAACTCTTCGGTCTGCCCACCACAGCACTTCGAGAAGCGCGTGTCGCAGATTTCATCCTCATAGGCCAGAATCTGTCCACGAGTGGCCTGAATAGCCTGTTCCACAGCAGGACTCGACTGTTTGGTAATGCCCTGGTAACGCTGACAATGGTCATCTGCACACACATCGAAGATGGTATGGTCATCGCGATCGTACCAACGGATCATCTCATCATCCTTCTTGATAAACGAAAAGAACGATGCCCCACCCTTCTCCTGTCGCTGACGTTTGGTCATCTGTGCCAAGAGCCACGAACGGGAGATGACGGCATGGGCCTTGAGGAACTCCAAAGAGGCCGTGGCCGACATCTCGCTGGAAATCACACTCGTGAGATAACGTTCTACAGGCAACTCATTGATAGCCACAATCTTATCGGCCTCTACCACAAGACGGAGGGTACCACTAAACACCTGTGTTTCCTTACGTTCCCAATGGAAATTGATCCCGATGGTGACATCGTGGAGAGAGAAGGAAGCATCATCTTCCTGGGGTGTGAAAGTCAGTTCACGGTACTGATTACCACGCCACAGGATACCACCCTCAAAGAATTCCACTGTCTGAAGGCCCGTCAACACCTCCCCCTTAGCGGTGTAAGGTTTATTCAGCACAAACGATATTTTCTCAGCACTGACAATGCCCACTGCCACATTCGGTTCTTTTTTCATTGAACATTGACCATTGAACATTGAGTCATTACTACCGCCTTGGCTTTTCAGTGTATCTAATAGCTGTTGCAGGGCTTCACCCTTCAAGCTTATTTCATTAAGGATACCCAATGCCATCTCAGGGGTCAGACGCTCATAATCCTCCTGTCGCGGGGTAATGATGATTCCCGCCATATCGAGGGCGCCCGGGGAGATGACAAACTGCTCGTTACCTTCTTTATAATAGCAGTCGGGACGGTGTTTTGTCCGTGGGAACACTACTGACAGGAAATCATCGTTACAACGCCAAGCCACGATGTTCATCATGGGCTCTGGATCTGTTGCAGGCAGAGCTTCGTAAAGTCTTCGGAACAACTGTTCGTCGCCATACTGCGAACGGCTTCGTATCAACAAGGCCGCACAGGGGTAGTCATCGATAAGCGAGATATCTTCATCGTCATTCAGACTAACAAGTTTTGTCAGATTACGCGACAGACGCTGCCACGACATCTGAAGAGGCAGCAAGCCGCTGGTGCCTGCCTGGAAATGGGCATGGTCTGGAGCCGAGGCACCACACTGCGGACCATTATAGAACACCATCATCTCTGGAAATTCCTCCAGCAATTTATGTATCTCGCCATACGAATCAAGTATTCGCTGGGGCTGGTGTTTAAGCGAAGGAATGGTGAAGTGCTGCTGCAGAATCGGGAAAGGATTCACCAACAACTCATACTGGCCATCGATTTCCTTCTTGATCTGCTCCTTGGGACGATTCTTCTCACAAAGGAAGCAAGGACGTTCTGCAATGGTCTTCTGATCAATCTGAGCGCCTGTGGATACCATACGGGCAGGGTTCCATTGAACCTGAATGCTATAGGCCCCCACCACCAGTTCACGGGTCTTGGCGCTTCGCAGGTCATGATAACGCTGTCGGGCAGCCTCCCACTTCTCCAACTGACGGTTGAAGAAACGCTGCAAAGAAGAGTCTGCCATCAGTTCCTGCTTACCTTGAAGCATCTGCTGACGTGCTGTAATCTCAAGTGTGCGCAAGCGATCTTTATAGAGGTTGTTGGCATTGATCTTGTCGATGCTAAGGGCCGCATCACTGTTTCCTCCCCAACGGCGACACAAATAGAGCTCAGTATAGATACGTCCGATACGATAATGACGCGAGAAGATCAGACCGAGGGCATAATCCTCTCCATAACTTGTATTGGGGAACTGGATCTGTCGTAGCAGAGGCGTAAAGAAAGCACGGGGCGCTCCAAGACCATTGATGCGCAGGGCATTGTTCGGACCGTTCTCATCCGTCCACTCCTTATGGTCAATCAAACCTGGCGGGAGTGTATTCAGTTCAAAGTCACACATACGATACGAACCTACCACCATCGCCGCATTCTGCTTATAGAAAGTGTCCACGATCTGCTGCAGCGTCTTTGGCGAGGAATACAGATCGTCGGAATCCAACTGGACAGCAAACCGTCCGCACCGGTCATCATTAATTGCCACGTTCCAGCAGCCACCTATTCCTAAATCCAAACGCTCAGGGATGATATGAACCAGCCGTTCGTCATGCAGGGAGTCAAGCAACTCGGTGGTTTTATCGGTGGAATGATTATCCACCACTATGACATTGTATTTGAAGTTAGCTTTCTGGCTCAAAGCACTGTTGACGGCATCGAGAATGGTCTTCTCGCGATTGAATACAGGAATCACCACAGAGGCCTCGATGTCGAAGTTCTGCTCGTTGAAATCAGGACGACGATAGAACGAAGGATCGATCTTGGCACCAATCTCAGCCAGATGGGCAGTAGCAGCATACTCCATTTCGATCTGCACCTCACGGTTCCGCGGATTCACATAGTCGAACTGCTTCACGCCAGAGACCCTCAAATCAGTCTCTTCCTCAGTATATAAGAATTCATTGATGTGGAACAGCTGGCCCTTACGGCTCAAGAACAGACGCAGGGCATAAAGTCCAGCATACTGATAATCGTGCTCACCGGCCTGCATAGCAAAGGTGTGCAGCAGTGATGTCTTAAAGAGCCAAAGGCTGCCGAAATCGAAATCATCGCGGATACTGCCAAGGAAATAGTCAATCGTAGGATGCTTTTCGAGGACGACCTTCCCATCATGTGTCTTTTTAGAAATGTAATCTGAATAGACCATCGCCGCATTCGAGTCACTGGCCACACGGAGCATCCTGTCAAGAGCCCCCTGCCCTAATGACACATTCACTGGCTTTGTCAGCAACAGCACATAGTCGGCCTTGGCATTCTCCGCCACCTTCATCAACGCATTGCTGCTCTGCAGACTGGTTTCCAAGAAAGTGATATTCTGAATGGTCTTGCTATTACGCAGTTGTGAAGCGTTTTCCTTTGCGACGCGCTCATCAACGGCTGGCAAAAAACAATCTATCTTTTCTCTCATGATAGTTCTTATACTTGGTTTTATTAAATTTGTTGCAAAGATACGCATATTTTTTTAAATTATCGAATATAATTTGGTTTTTCGCCCGAATTGCACTAACTTTGCACACGAATTCTAAGAATCGGACCTGAATGGATAGTGAAAAGCAGATGCTTATTGGTAAGACACTCGGCGAACTGAAAGTCGTCGTGGGTGAACTTGGCATGCCTTCATTCACGGCTACACAGATTGCCAAGTGGCTCTATCAACAGCACGTCGTCAACATCGATGATATGACCAACATCTCAAAAGTCAATCGTGAAAAGTTGAAGGCAAGATACGAGATAGGTGCTATGCCACCTATCGACTGTCAGCGCTCAAAGGACGGCACCATCAAGTATCTCTTTCCTGTGAGAGCTGGTGAATCCGGAGATTCTGGACTATTCGTTGAAACCGTCTTTATCCCTGATGGCGACCGCGCCACGCTCTGCGTATCCTGTCAGGTAGGCTGCAAGATGAACTGTCTGTTCTGCCAGACTGGCAAGCAGGGCTTTGAGGGTAACCTTACTACAGCAGACATCCTGAACCAGATCTACGCCTTGCCTGAGTGCGAATTACTTACGAACATCGTCTTTATGGGTCAGGGAGAGCCAATGGACAACCTCGACAATGTGCTTAGAGCTACAGAAATCCTCACTGCCAGCTATGGCTGGGCATGGAGTCCGAAGCGTATCACTGTGAGTAGTGTGGGCATCAAAAACAAATTGAAGCGTTATCTCGATGACAGTGAATGCCATGTGGCCATCTCCATGCACTCACCCTTGCCTGAACAGCGACAGATGCTGATGCCGGCAGAACGGCAGATGTCGATTACTGAAATAGTGGAACTGCTGAAGCAATATGACTTCACCCACCAGCGCCGCTGCTCATTTGAATATATCTGTTTCGGAGGACTCAACGACGGTATGATGCATGCCCGCATGATTGTCAAACTATTGCAGGGGTTGGAATGCAGAGTCAACCTTATCCGTTTCCACGAGATACCAGATGTCGACCTGCCCGGCAGCGATGAGAAGCGTATGGAATCATTGCGCGACTATTTGACAGCACACGGTATTTTCACCACCATCCGTTCCAGTCGCGGACAGGACATCTTTGCCGCCTGCGGGCTTCTGTCAACAGCAAGAAAGAATAATTAGTAAAAACAAAATATGGAAGAAAGAAAAATACGCGTGGCTATCACGCACGGAGATACCAACGGCATAGGCTATGAAGTTATCCTCAAGGCATTTGAGGATAGCGGGATGCTCGAATTGTGTATACCTATTATATATGGCAATCCGAAAGTTGCAGCCTATCACCGCAATGCCCTGCAGTTGGAGACGCCCTTTACCATCATCAAAAATGCCGAGGAGGCCCGTCCTGACAAACTCAACATGTTGGCCACCTTTGACGACGAAGTAAAGGTTGAATTCGGTTCCCCCACCCCAGAATCGGCAGAAGCCGCCCGTAAGGCTCTACAGCGTGCCAAGGAAGATCTGAAAAACGGTCTTTATGATGTGCTTGTCCAAGCACCTGTGGTATCCAGTCATACACCAGACCCTGACGACAAGTCATTGCTCATCATGTTTGCCAATGATATCCGTATTGCTTTGGCTACCAACCATCTGCCAATCAAGGATGTCGCTGCTAACATCACTCCGGACAAGTTAATAGAGAAATGCCGCTTACTGTACACTTCACTGAAGCGTGACTTCCGCATCAACAATCCCCGCATTGCCGTGCTTGCACTTAATCCACAACCTGGTGCGGAGGAGGAGAATATCATCGGCCCTGCACTCAAGACCGTGGAGGAGGCTGGCATTCAGGCATACGGACCGTTTACTGCTGACGATTTCTTTGGCAATGGTCTGCAGAATAATTTCGACGGTATTCTAGCCATGTATGACGACCAAGGCAACGTGCCCTTCAAAACATTGGCAACGGAATATGGAGTGAAGATGAAAGCCGGATTCCCCTTTGTCATTACCACACCCGATCACGATCCGTGTTTCGACATCGCTGGTAAAGGCATAGCTAATCCCGCTTCGCTACGACACGCCATCTATGCTGCCATCGACATCTTCCGCAATCGTATCCATTACGATGAACCTCTGGCCAACCCACTACCCAAGCTCTATCACGAGAAACGTGAAGATGGCGACAAGGCACGCTTTGCCATCAAGGCCAAGGACCAATTCAGGCGCGACGAGGAACCCTCAAAAGAAGAGAATTGAGTTAATTTCTGCCAAAATTGCAGTATTCTCGGAAATATTGTGTAATTTTGTCAGCCAAATGAAGACATCCGAACTACAAAGCATCAAACAGCGCTATAACATCGTAGGCAATTGCGAGGCCTTGAATAGCGCACTTGACGACGCCCTGAAGGTAGCGCCGATAGACATCAGTGTGCTTATTATCGGCGAAAGCGGTGTAGGCAAGGACATCCTGCCCAGGCTGATCCACGACAACTCACCCCGTCGACGCGAAAAATACTTCGCCATCAACTGTGGCGCCATTCCCGAGGGCACTATCGACAGTGAACTCTTCGGCCACGTAAAAGGCTCGTTCACAGGTGCCATCAACGATTCTCCTGGCTATTTTGGTGTTGCCAACAAGGGAACGCTCTTTCTTGATGAAGTGGGTGAACTGCCTATGGCCACACAAGCCCGATTACTCCGTGTATTGGAAAATGGCGAATACATCCCTGTGGGTGCCACCGAAGTACGTAAGACTGATGTGCGCATAGTGGCTGCCACCAACGTCAACATCGAGAAAGCCATCAGTGAAGGCCGTTTCCGTGGCGACCTCTATTATCGTCTGAACCGCGTGAATATCCAAATGCCGGCCCTACGCGACAGAGGCGAGGATGTCATACTATTGTTCCGTCTGTTCGCGATGGAAATGTCAGAGAAATACAAGATGGACCGCGTAACCTTGACTGATGAGGCCAAGCAGATGCTGATGCGCTATAAGTGGCCAGGCAACATTCGCCAGCTTAAGAGTATCACTGAACAGATTTCCATCTTCAGCAAGGAGCGCATCATCACACCTGAGATCCTCTCGAAATTCATCCCACAAGACCAAGACACCACCCAGTTGGCCACTATCCCTCACGAAGGTGGCGACCATTCGTTTGAGAACGAGCGTGAAATCCTGTATAAGATTCTTTTCGAACTGCGTGGCAATGTCAATGATATGCGCCGGGAAATGGGTAATCTCAAGAAACAGATCGAAGAAGTGCAGAATATAAAAACCATTCCTGTCTCCGATCCGATGCCAGTCACCCAACTGGCACCCATATCCCCTATTCAGCCAATCTCACCTACTCTTGAAGATGCCGAAGCCGAGGAATATGTGGAACCAGAAAAGGAACCTGAGAACCTCAATCTCAACGACCTTGGCAAGCAGATGCTCCAGAAAGCCCTCGACCGCAATAACGGCAATCGCAAGAAAGCCGCACAGGAGCTTGGCATCAGCGACCGCACACTCTACCGCCGTCTGAAGCAGTACGGACTGGTATGTCTCATCGCCTTCTTCTGCCTTTTCAGTTTTTCATCGTGCTCCGTCAGTTACAAGTTTAATGGTGCCAGTATCGACTATAATAAGATCAAGACCATTCAAATCAACGAGTTCCCTGTACGAAGCAGCTATGTATGGGCTCCGATGGGCGCCATCTTCAATAACGAGCTGAAAGATGAGTTCAGAAACAATACCAAATTGATGCAAGTAAAGCGTAACGGTGATCTCAAACTCGAAGGCGAGATTACCCGCTACTCACAACAGAACAAGGCCGTTACGGCTGAAGGCCATTCGGCTCAGGTAGAACTTTCGATTACTGTCAATGTTCGATTCACCAACAATAAAGACCACGCACAGGACTTTGAACAGCAGTTTACTTCGCAGAAGTCATACGACTCCAACTTGTCACTCAGTGCCGTTCAGGAGGATCTTGTAACCCAGATGATGAAGGACATTTGTGACCAAATATTCAATGCCTCCGTGGCACAATGGTAACCCCGACACAAGAAACAACATGGACATAGCAGAACTGACCCAACACCCAGAACGCCTGGACCGCGACACACTCTACGAGTTGCGTTCCTTGCTGGCACTCTATCCCTACTATCAGACCGTCCGTCTGCTCCTGCTCCAGAACCTATATCTGCTCCACGACCCCACTTTCGACGAGGAGCTGCGCCGTGCCGCCATTTACATCACAGACCGTCGTGTACTTTTCCAGATGATTGAGGCCATGCACTACCGCCATCCCAATCATCAGAATAATCAGAGTAACCAGAATACTCCGAATAATCAGGCTGCCCCTGGCCGCACACTATCACTCATAAACGACTTCCTCGACTCCATCCCCCAAGAAGGTGAGACGAAAGAAGAAAAGAAGAGTCAGCGCAAGCCAACACCTGCCGATGCCTCTGTCGACTATGTTGCCTATCTACTGGAAACTGAGGGAGAGACGTTAGGTGGCGATGCTATACCACAGATGAAGGGCCAGAATCTCATTGACAATTTCATAAATATTGACAAAGGCCGCTTCACGCTCAATGAAGAGCCCCAAGTACCGCAGTTGTCTGAAGAAACGTCCGATAATGACGAAAATGAACCCAACGAGGGTATCTTTACTGAAACTTTGGCCCGAATTTACATAAAACAAGGCAAATATTCGCAGGCTCTTGAAATTATTCAGCGATTAAGTTTGGTTTATCCGAAAAAAAATGCTTACTTTGCAGACCAAATCCGCTTTTTAAAGAAGTTGATTATTAATAATAAAACAAAATAATAGTAAAAAAGATGTACACATTGTTTGTAATTTTCATCGTAGTAGCAGCCGTGCTGATGATAGGCATCGTGCTCATTCAGGAGTCTAAGGGTGGAGGTTTGGCTTCCAACTTCTCCTCCTACAACCAGATTGGTGGTGTCCGCAAAACCACTGATTTCATTGAGAAGACCACCTGGGGCCTCGCTGCCGCTATGGTAGTGCTCAGCGTAGTTTGCGCTTACGTAGCTCCCCAAGCCTCTTCCAATGGCTCTGTAATGGAGGGCATCGAGGCACCTGCCACGAACCCCAACAACCTTCCTGGCTTCGGTGCTAGTCAGCAGAAGGATGCTGCTCCTGCTCAGGACGCCGCTCCTGCAGCCGAGGCTCCCGCAAAGGAGGCTCCTGCACAACCTGCCAACTAATCAGCAGGACTATAGAAACAAGAAGTGGCAGTCGATCAGTCGATTGCCACTTCTTGTTTTGTTGCATCTTCTTATTTATTGACTGATGCTTTCAATGCGAAGTTTCAATAGTCCCGCAGGCACCTTAACCTCCACCACATCACCCACCTTCTTATTCAGGAGCGCCTGTGCGATGGGCGAATTGATAGAAATCTTTCCCTCGCGGAGATTCGCCTCATGAGGACTGGCTATCGTATAGGTCATCCTGGCATTATTCGCCAGATTGGTCATCTCCACCTTACTGAGCAACTGTATGCTGTCCGTACCCAGCCGGGACATATCCACCACCCTCGCATTGGCCAGCACTTTCTGCTTAAATCGTATTCTACCTAACAGCCGCGACTGCTCGCGCTTGGCTGCGTGGTATTCAAAGTTCTCACTTAAATCGCCCTTATCACGGGCCTCAGCAATGGCCTCCCTCACCTGAGGCAGTTCCACACTCTCCAACTGATGCAGTTCGGCCACGAGCTTATCGTAACCCTCCTGCGACATATATTCAAAACTCATACGCTTCAAAATTTGCGCAAAGATAGTGATAATTCACTAATTATCGCCACATTCACCCTGAGTTTTAAACGTTTTTAGGGATTATACCAACAGCCTGATCAATAAACCAAAACTAATAAGCTTGTTCATGCACACCCTTGACGGCACGGCCAGAGGGGTCGTTCATACCTTTGAAGGCGGCATCCCATTCGAGGGCAATAGCGGTGGAACAGGCAACGCTGGCTTCGCTGGGCACACTCTTGGCAGCACTGTCGCTGGGGAAGTGCTCGGCGAAGATGCTGCGATAGTAGTATTCTTCCTTGTTCTTCGGTGGGTTGATGGGGAAGCGTTCAGCAGCGTGGGCCATCTGCTCATCTGATACAGCCTCAGAAGTGATTTGTTTGAGGGTGTCAATCCATGAATAGCCCACGCCATCGCTAAACTGCTCCTTCTGACGCCAGGCGACTTCCTTAGGAAGCATATCAGCGAAGGCCTCGCGGACAATCTTCTTTTCCATCGTCGAGCCAGGACACATCTTGGCCTCTGGGTTGGTGCGCATAGCGACATCAAGGAATTCCTTATCGAGGAAGGGCACACGACCTTCAACACCCCATGCGCTCAGGCTCTTGTTGGCACGCAGACAGTCGTACATATAGAGTTTGCCGAGTTTGCGAACGGTCTCATCGTGGAAGTCCTTTGCTGTTGGCGCTTTGTGGAAGTAGAGATAACCACCAAAGATCTCATCGGCACCCTCGCCAGAGAGTACCATCTTGATACCCATCGACTTGATGACACGAGCCAACAAATACATCGGCGTAGAGGCGCGGACGGTGGTGACATCGTAGGTTTCGATGAAATAGATGACATCGCGGATGGCGTCCAAACCTTCCTGAATGGTGTAGTTGATTTCGTGGTGTACGGTACCTATATGGTCAGCCACGAGTTTGGCCTTTGCCAAATCAGGGGCGCCCTTCAGTCCTACGGCAAACGAGTGTAGACGGGGCCAGTAGGCTTTTGTCTTCGAGTCATCCTCGATACGCATCTCTGAGTATTTCTCAGCAATGGCGGAAATCACGGATGAATCCAAACCGCCTGAAAGCAGCACGCCATAAGGCACGTCACTCATCAACTGACGCTTTACGGCATCTTCTAATGCATCATGGATGGCTTCTACGCTGGCGGGGTTATCCTTCACAGCATCATAGTGCATCCAGTCGCGACGATAATACCACTTCTGACCTGGATCAACACTCCAATAATAGTGTCCAGGTTTAAATGGCTCATAACGTTCACATTGTCCTTCGAGAGCCTTCAATTCAGAGGCCACATACACAGTGCCGTCGCTGTCATATCCAATATAAAGAGGTATGACGCCTATTGGGTCGCGGGCAATCAAGAACTCGTTTTTCTCTTCATCGTAGAGCACAAAAGCAAAGATGCCACTCAGATCTTCGAGGAAGTCGATACCCTTCTCACGATAGAGAGCTAAGATGACTTCGCAGTCAGAACCTGTCTGGAACTCATACTGTCCGGCAAAACGACGGCGGATTTCCTGATGGTTATATATCTCACCATTCACCGCCAGAACCTGCTTCTTATCAGGACTATAAAGAGGTTGTCCGCCTGATTCAGGATCCACGATGCTCAGTCGCTCATGGGCAAGAATGGCAGAGCCACCACAATAAATACCACTCCAGTCAGGTCCGCGGTGACGGATCTTCTGACTCATCTTTAACGCTTTATCACGAAGAGCATGTGTCTGCTCCTTCACATTCAATATTGCTACGATTCCACACATATTCTTAATCTTTTAAAGGTACGACAAATATAGATAATTGGTTTGAGCGGGGTATTCCGCTGCGAGGGTATCAATCTGATTGACGGTGGGTACGAGTCCCAGCATCTTACGCCATTTGCGGATGGTGAGACCTGCCTGTTCCATCTTCATGCGGTTCTCCAAACCGATGGCGCGGGCAATCTGGAAATCAGAGAAGCCGTAGACCTTGGCAGCACGCAACAACAGGGCAACCTCTGGCGACTGCAGATACTCCTTGAACTCACTAGGCTCCATAAATTCTGAGATCTCAGACAGATGGGTATACTCTTTGAGTTGCTGGTCGATATCCACGATATGCTTTAGTTTCTGCAAGAACCAACGGTCAATCATTGTCAACTGATGAATCTGTTCGATGGTATAGCCAATCTTCAAAGCCTTCGACACCACAAAGATACGCATATCCGTGGGTTCGTGCAGAGATTTCTCAATATCAGGAATCTTTATGGCGTGGTTCTCAACAAAACCGTGCATACCTTGCCCGATCATACGCAAGCCCTTTTGCAGCGCTTCCTCAAACGTGCGACCAATTGCCATTACCTCACCCACACTCTTCATCGATGAGCCAAGTTGACGCTTGACACCTTGGAACTTGGTCAGATCCCAACGGGGAATCTTTACGACCACATAGTCGAGGGCTGGTTCAAAGAAGGCACTTGTGGTCTTGGTAACGGAATTTTTCAAGTCGAAGAGACCATAGCCGAGTCCTAGTTTGGCAGCGACGAAAGCCAATGGATAGCCCGTTGCCTTCGACGCCAAAGCAGATGAACGACTCAGACGGGCATTTACCTCGATGACACGATAATCTTCGCTGTTGGGATCGAGAGCGTACTGCACGTTACACTCGCCTACGATACCGATGTGGCGGATAATCTTAATGGCCAGTGCACGCAACTTGTGATACTCGCTATTGGTGAGCGTCTGCGACGGAGCCACCACAATTGACTCACCCGTATGGATGCCCAGCGGGTCGAAGTTCTCCATATTACAAACGGTGATACAGTTGTCATAGCGATCGCGCACCACCTCGTATTCTATCTCTTTCCAGCCTTTCAACGACTTCTCCACCAATACCTGTGGTGAGAACGAGAAGGCTTCCTCGGCCTGTGCTAACAATTCTTCTTCGTTGTCACAGAAGCCAGAGCCTAATCCACCAAGGGCGTAGGCTGCTCTTAAAATCACAGGAAAGCCTAATTCATGCGCTGCTTTCTGAACCTCTTCGACTGTAGAACACGCCTCACTCTTGATGGTTTTCACGCCAATCTCATCGAGGCGTTTCACAAACAGGTCGCGGTCTTCTGTGTCGATGATGGCCTGTACAGGGGTACCCAAAACCTCGACGCCATATTTCTCCAACACGCCTTTTTCGTAGAGTTCTACACCACAATTGAGTGCCGTTTGTCCACCAAAGCTCAAAAGGATGCCGTCAGGACGTTCTTTTTCAATGACGCGCTCTACAAACTCAGCCTTAACGGGTTGGAAATAGACTGTATCAGCCACGCCTTTCGAAGTCTGCACCGTAGCGATATTAGGGTTGATAAGCACTGAGTGGATACCTTCTTCTTTCAGCGCCTTCAACGCCTGGGCACCACTATAATCGAACTCTCCCGCCTGTCCTATCTTCAATGCCCCTGAACCCAGAAGCAATACCTTTTTTATCTCTTTCTTCTCCATCATCCTAACATCTTTACAAATTCATCAAACAAAAACTCTGTATCTACTGGTCCTGAACAAGCCTCAGGATGGAATTGTGCTGACATCCAGGGATTGGTCTTGTGACGGATACCCTCGTTCGAGCCATCGTTCATATTCACGAACAGCGGTTCCCAGTCTGAGGGCAATGTCGAATCATCGACTGCATAACCGTGATTCTGCGAGGTGATGAAGCACTGCGTCGTGCCCACCTTCTGCACAGGTTGGTTATGTGAACGATGACCGTATTTCAGTTTGTAGGTCTTGGCGCCTGCGGCCTTTGCCAGTAATTGATTGCCAAGACAGATACCCATACACGGACGCACAGTCTCATTGTTCAGGAACGTCTGAATGTTCGCTACCGTCTTGCTGCATTGCTCAGGATCACCAGGACCATTTGCCAAGAACAGCCCATCAAACTCCAACTGATTGAAATCATAGTCCCAAGGCACACGTACCACCTCGATGCCGCGCTTAATCAGACAACGGATGATGTTTGCCTTCACGCCGCAATCCGCAAGCACGACGCGATGCTTCTTTTCGCCTTCAGGCTGATGGGTAATCACTTCCTTGCAGCTCACCTTCTCTACCCAGTTCACGCTGCCATAGTCTTTTTCTGATTCGGGGAGCGCGGTAGCAAATTTATCACTATTCACTATTCCCTTTTCACTTATCTCGATCCTTCCCATCATCACACCGCTCTCTCGCAGCACTTTCGTCAGTCGTCTTGTGTCGATGCCTGTGATAGCAGGAATCTTTTCTCGTTTCAGCCAAGAGGCTAATGATTCTTTTGCATTCCAATGCGAATATGTCTCACTATAATCGGCTACCACCAGTGCCTTCGCATGAATCTTCTCGCTCTCCATAAACAGCGGCAGACCGTTTCTGCCTAAACCTGTATCAGGCACACCATAGTTACCTATCAATGGATAGGTCGTTACCAATATCTGACCCGCATAACTGGGGTCTGTCAGACTCTCTGGATAGCCCGTCATCGCGGTGTTGAACACCACCTCGCCAGTCGTGTTGGTATCATAACCAAATGACCAGCCCACAAACTGACTGCCATCTTCAAGTATTAATCTTGCTATTTTCATTATAGTTGTAATTTCAAAACTTGTTCAACATAATTCACAAACGCCTGATTCACCAATCGGATGCCGCCTGGCGTGGGGTAATGGCCTGTGAAGTACCAGTCGCCAGGATGGTTGGGACAGGCGTGATGCAAGCCCTCAATACTCTGGAACACTAATTCTACAGGCGACTGCATACCCTCAGGACGCAGCATCTCCACAATCTTCGCGTTGATTTCATCGACGGTGAAAGGCTCATAAATATTGCGCACATGGTTCAGTGACGCTGGCGAATACTTGCAGGCCTTATACGTATCGGCAATCAGTTTCTGCATACCCCTATCCTTAATCAGCGCGATGGCCGCACGGAAGGCACAAAGTTCTTCCAAGCGCGACATATCGATGCCGTAGTAGTCAGGATAGCGAATCTGCGGCGAACTCGATACCATCACAATCTTCTTGGGATGCAGACGGTCGAGAATCTTGAAGATACTCTCTTTCAGCGTCGTACCTCGCACAATCGAGTCATCGATGATCACGAGGTTATCCTCGTCAGGCTTGAGCAAACCATAACTGATATCATAGACGTGGGCAGCCAAATCGTTGCGCTCAGAGTTGTCGGCGATAAAGGTACGCAGTTTGATGTCTTTCCAAACCACCTTTTCTGTGCGTACCTCTCCGTGTAGTTTGCGGAAACCATCCGTCATACCATAAAAAGCGACTTCAGCCGTATTGGGGATATACGAAAAGACCGTGTGATCCACATCGCCGTCGATGGCTTTGAGGATAGCAGGCGTGAGTTGCTCGCCCAGTCGTTTACGCTCCTGATAGATATCACGATCAGAACCACGACTGAAATAAATCCTCTCAAACGAGCAGGCACTCAGCGGCTGTGCAGGCATGATCTGTTCCAATTGGCTCTCACCGTTCTTATGCACGATGAGTGCCTCGCCTGGTTGGAGTTCACAGATATCCTCTGCCTGCAAATCAAATGTCGTCTGTAGCACGGGACGCTCGCTGGCAAGTGCAATCATCTCGTCATCGTGATAATAGAACGCAGGCCGGATGCCCCAAGGGTCGCGTACGCTGAACATCTCGCCAGAGCCCGTCAGTCCGCACATCACATAACCACCGTCATAATGACTCATCGTGGTTTTCAGCACATTCGCCATCTCCACATGGTTGTCGATATAGTCCGTAATAGCAGTGTCCCTCAATCCCTGCTCTTTCGCAAGGGCATAGAGTCGCTCCACCTCACGATCCAGACGGTGTCCCATCAGTTCGAGGGTGATGTATGAGTCACCGTAGATACGAGGCGACTGGCCCTGCTGGGTAAGGAACTGAAAGACCTCGTCGATATTGGTCATATTGAAGTTACCGCACAGACAGAGATTCTTCGCCCGCCAGTTGTTACGGCGCAGGAAGGGATGCACATATTGCAGTCCGCTCTTGCCTGTGGTCGAATAGCGCAGATGTCCCATCAGCAGTTCGCCAGCCATCTCTTCCGTCACACGAGAGAAAATCTCCGTGATGGCGTCCTTGCCCTCGGCCTTCTCACGGAACATATACTCCGTGCCTGGCTCTTTCGTCAGACTGACGGAAGCGATACCGGCACCCTCCTGTCCACGATTGTGCTGCTTTTCCATCATCAGGTAGAGTTTGTTGAAGCCGTAGCGCCACGAACCGTATTTCTGCTCGTAGTAACTCAGCGGCTTCAACAGGCGGATCATCGCCACACCACACTCATGCTTCAGTTGTTCCATATTCTTCGGATTACTCAGAACATACTTTGATGAAGCTCATGAAAAGCGGGTGCGGATGCAGCACCGTCGATGAATATTCGGGATGGAACTGCGTGCCGATATACCATTTCTTCTCTGGAATCTCGACGATCTCCACAAGGTTGGAGGCAGGATTGATACCCACGCACTTCATACCGTTCGACTCATATTCGTCCTTATAGGCATTGTTGAACTCGTAGCGATGCCTGTGTCTCTCACTAATCAGCGACTTCTCGCCGTAAGCTTCGAAGGTACGGCTACCCTTTACAAGTTCACAATCATAGGCACCCAGTCGCATCGTACCACCCATCTGGGTGATATTCTTCTGCTCCTCCATGATGTCGATGACATTATGCGGTGTCTTGTCATCCATCTCGGCGCTATTGGCATCCTTATAGCCCAATACATTACGTGCGAACTCGATCACCAGCATCTGCATACCCAGACAGATGCCGAAGGTAGGAATATCGTTCGTTCGGCCATACTCTGCTGCAATAATCTTGCCCTCGATACCTCGACTGCCGAAGCCTGGACAGACCACGATGCCAGCCATACCTTCCAACTTCGAGGCGACATTCTCAGCCGTAATCTCCTCGCTATTCACAAAATGAATCTTAGCCTTCACATCGTTGTAGATACCTGCCAGATTCAGACTCTCGCGAATGCTCTTGTAGGCATCCTGCAAATCATACTTGCCCACGAGACCGATATGCACCTCGCGCTTAGCATTGCGCTGCTTCTCCAAAAATTCATGCCAAGAAGCCATCGCTGGTGTCTCGCCCACAGGAATGCCAATCTTCCGCATAATAGCGGCATCAAGTCCCTGTTTCTGCATGCTCACAGGCACCTCGTAGATACTCGGCAAATCCTCGCTCTGCACCACACACTCCAAATCGACATTACAGAAAGATGCCACCTTCAAGCGTATGGAGTCGCTGAGGTGGCGTTCGGTTCTGAGTACGAGGATGTCGGGCTGGATACCCATCCCTTGCAGTTCCTTTACGGAGTGCTGTGTGGGTTTCGTCTTCAGTTCATCGGCGGCTTTCAGATACGGCACGTACGTCAGATGTACGCACACCGCATCGCGCCCTAATTGCCAACGTAATTGTCGGATGGCCTCCATAAATGGTGCACTCTCAATGTCACCAATCGTACCGCCCACCTCCGTGATCACGAAGTCGAGTCCCTCGTCGAGACCTTCACGCAGCATTCGCCGTTTGATCTCGTCCGTGATGTGCGGCACCACCTGGATCGTCTTTCCCAGATAGTCACCGTGTCGTTCGCGGTCGATGACGGTCTTGTAGATGCGGCCCGTGGTAATCGAGTTGTTGCGAGTGGTGTGAATACCCGTAAACCGCTCGTAATGTCCCAGGTCGAGGTCGGTCTCCATACCGTCCACCGTCACATAGCACTCACCATGCTCGTAGGGGTTCAGCGTGCCAGGGTCGATGTTGATGTAGGGGTCGAACTTCTGGATGGTGACCTTGTAACCACGCGCCAGCAACAGTTTACCGATACTGGCGGAGATGATTCCCTTGCCTAACGAGGAAACCACACCGCCCGTAACGAAAATGTACTTTGTGTTCATTCTTATAATATTTGAAGTTTGCTTATCTTAACTATTCACTTCTTCTCTTTCTCTCGTATGTGTTCCTCGTATTCTGCGAGTTCCCGTTCTCCGATGTGCGCCAGTCCGTAGTGCTCATCATGCTGCGAGAAGTCGAGACCCACCTTTTCACTGAATGCCGACACACGCATGGGGATGAGGCTGTCGATGAGTTTGTAACCCAACCAACTCATAGCGAAGGTATAAACAAATACGATGACGATGGCCAGCAGATGGTAGAGGAAAATCACAAAACCATCCCACGTACCTGCGATGAGGCCCTCTTGGATGAAGATACCCGTCAGCACCGTACCAAAGATACCACCAGTGCCGTGTGTGGGGAACACATCGAGGGCATCGTCAATCTGGGAGTGCGAACGCCAATAGACGGCGACGTTACAGATCAGCGTGATGACGAACGCGATGAAAATGCTCTGGCCGACGGTGACATAGCCTGCCGATGGTGTGATGGCCACCAAACCAACTACACAACCCACAGCGGCACCCATGGCCGACGGCTTACGGCCGCGCAGGCAGTCGAAGAATATCCACGTCATCATCGCAGTTGCAGAGGCAGTGTTTGTATTCAGGAACGCTTTGATGGCCTGTCCGTCAGCATGCAACGAAGAACCTGCGTTGAAGCCGAACCATCCTAACCACAGCATCGCTGCACCCAGCAGTACGAAGGGGATATTGGCGGGTTCGCTCTTGCGCGTTTCAGCCTTACGACGCCCCAGGAAGATAGCACCAGCCAACGCTGCGATACCACTCGATGCATGTACCACGATACCTCCCGCAAAGTCGATGACACCCCATTTCATGAACAGTCCCTCAGGATGCCAGGTCATGTGGGCTAGCGGACAGTAGATTACGAAGAAGAAAAACATCATGAAGAACATGTAGGCCGAGAACCTCACACGCTCAGCAAACGAGCCCGTAATCAGCGACGGGGTGATGATGGCGAACTTCATCTGGAACAGGGCGAACAATGCCAATGGAATTGTGGCACCACCCAGTACATTGCCTGCGGGGGTCGTATAGACGGCACCACCCACATTATGAAACATCGGAAATGTCAGCGGATTACCAATCACACCGCCTATATCGTCGCCAAAGCACAGCGAGAAACCAATCACCACCCAGA
>JAEETD010000099.1 GCA_016290175.1 Prevotella sp.
GCAGGAAGATGGAGGAAGACTTCGAGGCCCACCGAGCCGATCAGGATACCGAGGCTACCTACCGCGTGCTAATGGGACAGTTGGACAAATACGCTCCTGGAGCCAACGAGGATCCGGAGAAGGTGTTGGAGAACGACATGCAGATGCTGGCCGACTTCTCGAAGATGAACAAGAACGTGGACTTCGCAGGCCGCATCGTATGGGGCGAGGTGAAGGACGCCAGCGGTAACCCCGTGCTCGACGAGAAGGGTCAACCCAAGATGATCGAGGTGTTCAACTTCGGAAAATACAAGGGTATGCCCGTGCTGGAGGCTCTCAAGAGAGATCCCGGCTACTACGGTTGGATACTGCAGGGTGACTTCACCTACAACACGAAGCAGGTATTAACCCGCATCCGTCTGGCAGAAGCCAAACTTTAATTATGAGGCGTAGCATCCTGTTATTACTATTCACTATTCACTGTTCACTATTCACTTTCTCTCAGGAGCTTCAGGTGAAGGTGACGGTGAACCACAGCCAGATACAGGGTACCGACAACGGCGTGTTCGACAACCTGCGGCAGACACTGGAGCAGTTTATCAATGAGCGCCAGTGGACGGACCTGCAGTTCCAGGAGAACGAGCGTATACAGTGCAACCTGAACATCACCGTATCGAAATACAACCGCGACGAGAACAAGTTCGAGTGTACGGCACTGATACAGGCCAACCGCCCCGTGTTCAATGCCAGCTATACCACCACCTTATATAATAATAGGGACGCCAGCTTCCACTTCGAGTTTGCACAGTTCGACCAACTGAACTTTACCGACCAGACGATAGACAACCAGTTGACAGCCTTGCTGGCCTACTATGCCTACCTGATCATCGGTCTCGACCTTGACAGCTTCTCGCCCTTAGGCGGTACGGACATCCTGCAGCGCTGCATGCAGCTGGTGAACAATGCCCAAGATCTGGGCTATCCCGGATGGAAGTCGTTTGAGGACTCACGCAACCGCTTTGCCATCATCAACGACTATCTGGACGAACAGATGAAACCCTTCCGTCAGCTGCAGTATGACTATTACCGCAAGGGCCTCGATGAGATGGCCAACAATGCGGAGCGCGGACGTACGGAGATATCCACCGCCCTCGAGGAGCAGCTGAAGAAAGCCCATGAGAACAAGCCCCTGAGCCTGTTGCCACAGATCTGGACGGACTACAAGAAAGACGAACTGGTGAACATCTACAAGGGCAAGGGAACCCAGAAGGAGAAGCAGGCCGTGTATGACCTGCTGAGTGGCATCAACGCCTCGCAAAACACTTCGTGGGAGAAAATCAACAACTAAGAGAATTATGCTGAAGCATCTCTATATCAAGAACTTCGCACTGATAGACATCCTGGATATCGACCTGTATCCAGGATTCTCTGTCATCACCGGTGAGACCGGTGCGGGCAAGAGCATCGTGCTCGGCGCCATCGGACTGCTGCTGGGACAACGGGCAGACCTGAAGACACTGAAACAAGGTGCTGACCGATGCGTGATCGAGGCCCATTTCGACCTGTCGCGCTACCACATGGAAGCCTTCTTTGAGGAGAACGATATCGAATACGATGCCAACGACTGCATCATCCGCAGGGAACTGACATCGGCTGGCAAGAGCCGTGCCTTCATCAACGACACCCCCGTGCAGCTGTCGATGCTCAAAGAATTGGGAGAGCGCCTCGTGGACGTGCACTCGCAGCACCAGAACCTCTTGCTGAACAAGCAGGACTTCCAGATGAGCGTGCTCGACATCATTGCCGACGACGCCAGGCAACTGGCAGATTACAAACAGACCTACGACGCCTTCCATCAGGCCGCCCAGGAACTGGAGACCCTGAAGGAAGAAATCGAGCGCAACCGTCAGAACGTAGACTTCCTGCAGTTCCAGTATCAGGAGCTGGCAGGTGCACATCTGATGAACGGTGAGCAGGAGGAACTGGAGCAGAAGAGCGAAACGATGACCCACTCTGAGGACATCAAGAGTGCCCTCTATACCGCCGACAATGCCCTGCAGGCAGAAGACACAGGCATCGTGACGCAGCTGCGCAGTGCCATGAATGCCCTGAAAGGCATCAGCCACGTGTTTCCTGAGGCAGAAGAGCTTGCCAAACGTATGGACAGCACCTATATCGAACTGAAGGATATCGCCGAGGAAGTGGCTCCATTGCTGGAAGGCATCGACTTCGACCCCGCTGAGCTCGATCATATCAACGAACGGCTGGACCGTCTCTACGAACTGCAGAAGAAATACCACGCAGAAGATACGGAAGGCCTGATAGCAATGAGGGATTCGCTGAAACAGCAGCTGGACAATCTTGACAACAGCGACGAGGCCCTGAAGGAACATGAGCAGCAGGTAGAGAGACTGAAGACCCAGTGCCAGCAGAAGGCAGACATCCTGACGAAACTACGCACGAAAGCCGCCAAGAAGATCGAGACCGAGATGCAGCAGCGGCTCGTACCCCTGGGCATGCCCAATATCCGGTTCCAGATCAGCATCACGCAGGAGAACCTGGCTGCAAACGGGCAGGACAAGGTGGCCTACCTCTTCTCCGCCAATACCTCTACCCCACTCCAGCCTGTATCGCAGGTGGCCTCGGGCGGTGAGATTGCCCGTGTGATGCTCGCCCTGAAGGCAATGATCAGCGGTGCCGTGAAACTGCCTACAATCATCTTCGACGAGATAGATACGGGTGTCAGCGGTAAGATAGCCGAGAAGATGGCGGAGATTATGCATGAGATGGGCAGTCATGAGCGACAGGTGATCAGCATCACCCATCTGCCACAGATAGCCGCCCTGGGTGCCGCCCACTATAAGGTGGAGAAGGAAGAGACACCACAGGGAACCACCAGTAGGATGGAGATCCTGACACCCGAAGAGCGCATCACGGAGATCGCCCAGATGCTCAGCGGCAGTAAGGTGACGGACGCTGCCATCCAGAACGCAAAACAATTATTAAGATTATGAAAAAATTTTTATTGATACTATTCACTCTTCACTGTTCACTATTCACTTTCGCCCAGCCTGGCTGGACGAAGAACGCCAGCAAATCGGTGTTCACCCTGAAGACCTTCGCAGCCGACGGCTCCTTGATAGCCAGCAGCAACGGCTTCTTCACGGGTACCAATGGCGAGGCCATCAGCAGTTTCACTCCCTTCAAGGGAGCTGCACGGGCCGTGATCATCGATGCATCAGGCAAGGAGATTGCTGTGAGCGGTATGATCGGTGCCAACGACATGTATGATGTGGCCAAGTTCCGCGTGGCAGCTAAGACACGTCCCCTCGCAGTAGCCGCTGGCGTGGCACAGAGCGGAGAGAGAGTATGGCTGTTGCCCTATCTCGAGACGAAGAACCTGAAGAACGGTGTCGTGCGCAAGGCAGAGACCTTCCAAAAGGACTACGCCTACTACACCATCGCCATGCAGGCATCGGAACAGAACATCAGTTCGCCGCTGCTCAATGACAACGGTGAGGTGATCGGACTCCTGCAGCCAGCAGCCTCGGGTGCCGACTCCCTCTGCTATGCCATCAGTGCACGCTTCGCCGATTCGCTGAAGGTGACGGGACTGAGCATCAACGACCAGACGCTGAGACAGACACAGATACATACGGAGATACCGGAGTCGCTGGATGATGCCAACCTGATGATGTACATGGCAAGTGCCAGCACCGACTCGGCCGAATATGCACGGCTGGTCAGTGAGTTTATCCAGAAATTCCCTGATGCCCCCGACGGCTATGCCTACCGCGCACAGTTTGCCACCAGCTATGGCGACTTTACGACAGCCGAACGCGATATGGAACAGGCCATCAAACTGGCTGTGAACAAAGACAACGAGCACTTCAACTATGCCCGTATGATCTATAACAAGGAGATCTATCAGGCCAACAAACCCTATGAGAACTGGAGTCTCGACAAGGCACTGAGTGAGACGCGCGAGGCCTGGAAGATCAAGCCCCTGCCTGCCTATAGAGAACTGGAAGCCAATATCCTCTATGCCCAGAAGAACTATCAGGAGGCCTACGACTGCTTTATCGAACTGACAAAGACCAATATGTGTACGGCCGAAACCTGGTACTGTGCCGCGCAATGCAAAGGTCAATTGAAAGATACCACAGCGATGGTGGCATTGCTCGACAGTGCGATGAACATGTTCAGCAAACCCTATCTGAAGCAGGCAGCTCCCTATCTGTGGGCAAGGGCCAATGCGAAATTTGATACAAAAAAATACCGTGAGGCCGTAGCCGACATGAACGACTACGAGCAGCTGATGGCAGCCGATGTGAATGCCAATTTCTACTATATCCGTCATCAGGCAGAGATAGAGGGACGTCTGTTCCAGCAGGCCCTTAACGACATCAGGCAGGCCTCGAAGATGGAACCCGAGAACACCTTCTACCTGGCCGAGAAGGCATCGTTGGAACTGCGTGTGGGCATGTATGACGAAGCCGCAGAGACTGCCAACGAGATTATCGCCTTGGAAAAAGACAACAGCGACGGCTATCTCTTCCTGGGTCTTTCGCAATGCATGAAAGGCAAGAAGAAAGAAGGACTTGTCAACCTGCAGAAAGCCAAGGAGCTGGGTTATCCGCAGGCGGATGAGCTCATAGAGAAATACGCGAAATAAAGAATAAGGGCTGCGATGATCGTCGCAGCCCTTGTCATATCAGAATGGTGTGTTCCCTTCATCAGGAGGAGGCGGAATAGACGCCAGGCTGGCGAAGGGATCATTGTCGTTGTCAGCAGGAGGCGTGTTATAATCACCATTAATCCGGGAGCCTACTATCTCACCGCCAACAGGACTCTCTGGCATCGGCCCGAGATGGGTGTCTTCAGGATTCTCGAAACGCGTGTACTGTCCACGGAACGTCAGCAGCACATCGCCTGTGGCACCCTTACGATGCTTGGCAATGATGATCTGCGCCATACCCTTAAGATTACGTCCGTTATCATCCTGATAGATATGATAGTACTCCGGACGATGCACGAAGAGCACCATATCCGCATCCTGCTCGATGGCTCCCGATTCACGCAGATCGCTCAGCTGCGGGCGTTTGCCTTCCAGTCCTTCACGCGATTCCACACCACGGTTCAGCTGACTCAGGGCGATAATGGGGATATCCAGCTCTTTTGCGAGTCCTTTCAGCGAACGGCTGATGGTTGACACCTCCTCCTGACGAGAAGAGAAGCGCATGCCGTTGGCATTCATCAACTGCAGATAGTCGATCATGATGATCTTCACCCCATGTTCGCGCACCAGACGACGGGCCTTCGTACGCAGTTCGAAGACCGAAAGGCCTGGGGTGTCGTCGACATAGAGCGGTGCATCCAGCAGATTATTCACGCGTTTGTCCAGACGGTCCCATTCATCGGGTGTCAGCTGACCATTGAGGATCTTGGAACCCTCGATCTCACAGGCATTCGAGATCAGACGGTTCACCAGCTGCACGTTCGACATTTCCAACGAGAAGAAAGCCAGGGGAACGCGATAGTCAGCTGCGATGTTCTTGGCCATCGACAAGGCGAAAGAGGTCTTACCCATCGCAGGACGACCCGCCACAATCACGAGGTCGCTGGCCTGCCAGCCTGAGGTGATATCGTCGAGCTTGTGATAGCCCGTACCCACACCCGTCAGTCCGTCCTTGTTGGCAGCGGCTGCCTGGATGCTCTGGATGGCCTGCGAGATGACGGGATTGATCTGCGTATAATCCTTCTTCATGTTGCGCTGACTCAACTCAAAGAGCGAGTTCTCGGTCTCCTGCATCAGTTCGTCGATATCGCTGGTCTCATCGAAGGCCTTCGTCTCGATGACACTGGCGAATGAGATGAGTTGCCGGGCAAGAAACTTCTGGGCAATGATGTTCGCGTGATACTCGATATTGGCTGAGGAAGCTACCCGTGAGCTGAGGTCAGCCACATAACCGGGTCCGCCCACTTCATCTAGCTGACCATTCTTCGCCAGACGTTCCGCCACCGTCAGGATATCCACGGGTTTCTCTTCGATCGAGAGGTCGCGGATGGCTGCGTAGATCATCTGGTTGCGGGGTTCATAGAAACTCTCGGGATAAAGGATCTCACAGACCACAGCATAGGCGTCCTTGTCAATCATGAGTGCACCCAGCACTGCCTTCTCCACCTCCAGCGCCTGGGGCTGAAGATGACCGTAGGTATTGTCTACCGGCTGTTGTTTGCGCGGCCTGCGACGTGTGTTGTTATCTTGTTCTGCCATTTTGTTTAGGTTTGGGCTGCAAAGATACAAAAAAGAAGTGAAAAATGAAAAGTGAAAAGTGAAAAATTTGCTACCGCGCGAACAATTTCCATTTTTTATAAGTATCTTTGCAGCATGATTACATTTCCTATTGCAAAAATCAATCTCGGACTCAATGTCGTTGAGAAGAGAGCGGATGGCTATCACAACCTCGAGACGGTGTTCTATCCCGTCAATATCCAGGATGCGCTCGAGGTCTATGAGATGGACGAAGCCTTTCCTTCGCCCTGCGACTGCGACCTGAAAGTGACGAATATCCACATCGAGGGTGACGAACAACGTAATCTCGTGGTGCGCGCCTATCAGTTGCTGAAGCAGGATTTCCCCTCGCTGCCCCGTCTGCATGCCCATCTGTATAAAGGCATCCCCACACAGGCAGGCATGGGTGGCGGTTCCAGCGACTGCGGCTATATGATCACTTTGTTGAACAGGATGTTCCACTTAGGACTCTCAGACGCGCAAATGATCAGCTATGCAGCGCGTCTGGGTGCCGATTGTGCTTTCTTCATCCAGAGTCAGCCGGCCTATGCGGAGGGCATCGGTGAGATACTTACGCCCATTGCCCTCGACC
Organism: Prevotella sp.; assembly: GCA_016290175.1. Classification (GTDB taxonomy): domain Bacteria; phylum Bacteroidota; class Bacteroidia; order Bacteroidales; family Bacteroidaceae; genus Prevotella. The sequence goes on from JAEETD010000099.1 coordinate 6,867, forward strand.
TGAAAGGATGGTATATCGCTATTGTCCGTCCTGCGATACCCGTTTCCACCAAAGAGGCCTTCTCGCTTATCACGCCCCGCCATCCTGTCAAGAACTGCAGGGATATCGTGCTGCAGCCCATTGAGACCTGGCGCGAGGAACTGACGAATGATTTTGAGCACAGCGTCTTCACCCTTCATCCTGAGCTTGGTGCCATCAAGCAGCGGCTCTACGACCTCGGTGCCGTCTATGCTGCGATGTCTGGTTCAGGTTCATCTCTCTTCGGACTCTTCCGGGAACCCATTGCCCTCGATGAGTTCGATGACGAAGGCACCTTTAAAACAATAATCCCGCTCGACTGAGCGGGATTATCGTTATTGTATGCCGTCCTTGCGAAGTTTCTCCTGCCACTTCCAGGCTGAACGAAGCACCTCTTCCGTAGGTGTCTCTGCCTTCCAGCCAAGTACCTTGTTGGCCTTGTCGACATTACCCCACACCTGCTCAATATCGCCTTCACGACGCGGAGCATAGGTCCAGTTCACCTTCACGCCTGTAGCCTTCTCGAAACCTTCCACCACCTCTAAGGTAGAAAGGCCCTTGCCAGTACCAATGTTGAACACCTCCACAGCGTCTGTCTCAGGATTGTCGAGCACACGCTCCATAGCCTTCACGTGAGCCTTGGCCAGATCCACCACATAGATGTAGTCGCGGATACAGGTATGATCGGGTGTATTGTAGTCGTGTCCGAAGATCTTCAGCTGCTCACGGATACCCATAGCCGTCTGTGTCACAAACGGAATGAGGTTCATGGGCACGCCATTGGGCAATTCACCGATAAAGGCAGAGGGATGGGCACCAATAGGGTTGAAATATCTCAG
>JAEETD010000100.1 GCA_016290175.1 Prevotella sp.
TAAGATTCTGTCCACGCCCATAGCTGCAGCAGATAAAGCTGGAAAGGCTGCTTTGAACCGCTACAAGCAGGATCAGAAGAAGAAGGCTGCCAATAAGGAAGGTAAGGATAAGCCTCAGGGTATCATCCGTATTCACCCTGCCAGGACCTCGAATGGTCAGCTGATTCAGGATATGCTCAATGCCAAGGAAACCATCGAAGGAAAGGAGATCCAGCTGCATATGCTCACCTTTGATACGGAGTTGGATAACTCCATCATGCTTCAGCAGGGTGGTTCCTGGATCAACAAGCAGAGCATGGAGCTGAAGGCCTTCCACAATGAAGAGGATGGACAGATGTATCAGAACTCGGATTCGCCTGTGGATGATTTCAGCGTGGTGTGGAACTACATCTATACCGGCACGCCGATAGCACTGAAGAAAAAGGTGAATGAACGCAACTTCGGCAGTGGTCTCTCTACGCGACTGGCTGTGATCCCGATGCCAAAGACAAACTTCAAGATGATTGAGTTTGAAGAAAAATCAACGATTGACTGGCAGCGTCTGGAAAGGATGAAGACATGGGCCTATAAGCTGGACTCCAGGTATGGGGAACTCCCACTCTGGCCATTGGTGAAGAACCTCTATGAATGGACGAAGAACCGTATGGCGGATTGTGAGGAGGATCAGAGTGAGGCTAATGAACTGATGCTGAAGCGTGTGCCTTATCATGCCCTGAACTACTCAGCGCCCTTCATCGATATGCGTCATTGGGATAGCCTGCACCAGCAGGGGAACTACTGGACGGGGGATTATGAGGTAGATGATAAGGACTGGAAGCTTTGTGAACTGATTGCCCGAATCCAGTATGCCACGCAGCAGCATTTCTTCGGGGTGATGGCTGAGAAGTATTTCGATGATATGAACAGCGATGTGCAGTTTTCCGGGAAACGTCATTTCGCAAAATCTATTGAGAATTATTCGCGTCTACCCGAGATTTTCTCTAAAGAAGATATGATAAGGTGTTTCGGATATACTAAGGAAAAGAGCGTATACAAGAAACTTCAAAGGCTGACTTCAGAGAAAGTGATTGTAATGATCACGGAGGGAGAGAATAAAGGTAAGTATCAAAAACTAGTTAACAACATGATTTAGTCGACAAGTCGACAAGTCGACAAATTGATTATTTAAAATGAAAGAAGTAAGTAGCAATAAGAACATTAAACTCTCCGAGCACTTGGCTTCGCCGAGTGAGGCTGCGCTCAGCCATTCGAACGAGCTCGATGGCCTTCGCTTATCGCCTCACTTTACGCTCGGGGAGTTAACAAAGACGAGTTACATTACGGCTGACGGGAATATCCCGAGCCGGGTAGCGATTGATAACCTGAAGAATATCTGTGAGAACTGGCTGGAGGATCTGAGGTATAGTTATAATACGCTCTACGGAGACAGGAGTCAGGAGATTCCACTCATTATCACCAGCGGGTACAGGAGTGAGGAGGTGAACAGGATGTGCGGAGGTGCGAAGGGGAGCAATCACCTGACGGGATGCGCGGTGGATATCAGATGCTATGGCCCTGAGCACATGATCAGGATGGCGGGGATATTGCTGGATATCGCCGATGGTACGAAGAAGGACTTTGACGAGCTGATTCTGGAGAAGCGGGGCACGACCTATTGGATTCACTTCGCGGTGAGGCCAAAGGATAATCGGAGAAAGATTCTGTTTGACTGCCGTTAGTAGGCTTCGCGGTATTTGCCCTGATCCTTATCTTCGAGCATGGAGAGATAGGACTGGTAACGGCTCTGGGAGATGTAATGGTCTTCCAGAGCTTTCAGTACGGCGCAGCCGGGCTCGTGGGTGTGGGTGCAGTTGGAGAAGCGGCAGTCCTGAGAGAAGCGGAAAATCTCCTTGAAATAACTTGTCAGTTCTTCGGGCTCCATGTCGAAGGTGCCGAAGCCTTTGATGCCCGGGGTATCGATGAGCCAGCCTTCGGCGGGTGATGGGTGTTGGGTGTTAGGTGATAGGGAGATCATCTCGGAGAAGGTGGTGGTGTGCTGGCCGGCGTTGTGGGCATCGGAGATCTCGGCGGTGCGGAGATTGGCACCGGGCACGAGACGGTTGATGAGGGTGGACTTCCCTACCCCGCTGTTGCCGCTGAGGAGGGTGATCTTACCGGGCAGCAGTGATGCCAGTTCGGAAACGCCCTCGCCTGTCTCTGCTGAAATTGCACGACATTCGTAGCCGATGGTCTGATAGAGGGTGATGAGCATCTGCTGGTAATGTGCCTCCTCAGGAGAGAGGAGGTCGGTCTTGTTGAAGACGAGGATGACGGGCACGCGATAGGCCTCAGCAGAGGCGAGGAAGCGGTCGATGAAGGTGGTGGAGGTCTGGGGGTAGTTGACGGTGACGATGAGCAGTGCCTGATCGACATTGGCAGCGATGATATGGCTCTGCTTGGAGAGGTTGATGCTCTTGCGGATGATGTAGTTGCGGCGGTCGTCGATGTCGATAATCCAGTTCTCACCGTTGACGGTGACACGATCGCCTACGGCGACGGGGTTGGTGCTGCGGATGCCCTTGATACGGAAATTACCCTTCACCTTACACTCAAGGAGCTGGCCATCGTCGGTGAGGACGGTGTACCAGCTGCCTGTATTCTTGACGACTAAGCCGTGCATCAGACGGTCATGATCTCCTTGTTCTTGGCGGCGAGAAGGTCGTCGATCTTCTTGATATACTTATCGTGGATCTTCTGCAGTTCGAGCTCTGCATCCTTCTCATTATCCTCAGAGAGGCCGTCCTTGATGGCCTTCTTCAGCTTGTCCTTGATGTCGCCACGCACATTGCGCACCTCGACCTTTGCCTTCTCAGCAATCTTGGCGCACTGCTTGGTGAGGTCGCGACGGCGCTCCTCGGTGGGGATGGGGATGTTGAGACGGATCACCTCGCCATTGTTCTCAGGGGTGATGCCTACATCGGAGTCCATGATGGCCTTCTCGATGCTGCGGATCTCCTTGGGGTCCCAGGGCTTGATGGCGATGGTACGGGGATCGGGCACACTCACGTTTGCTACCTGGTTCAGGGGCACCTTACTGCCGTAGGAGTCAACCCTGACACCGTCGAGAATGGCCACGTTGGCACGTCCTGCGCGGATGCGGTTCAGCTCTTCCTCGAGGAACAGTGCTGCCATCTCCATTCTCTCTTCACTCTTCTTCAAAGTCTCTTTAACGTCTAACATAAATCGATGGTTTTAAATTTTTCTGTTGACAAAAGTAGGAATTTTCCTTGAAACGACCAAATGTTTTACACTTTTTATCACACATTTTTGCTATATATAAATAAGGTGAAGGGGTGTTTTCGGGCAAAATACCATAAATGTGGTATATGAAATAGCACTATTATGTGATTGTGGGAACCGGATTTTCGCCGTACCTTTGCAGCGTCGAAAGGGAAAAGTGAAAAGTGAACAATTTGCTTCCGCTATAGAAGAGAACAGATTTAATTAATATACAAATTTATAATTTAAAGGATAAGGATTATGAGTAAAATTGCAAAGCAGCTGACTGAGCTCGTCGGCAACACCCCACTCTTAGAGCTCAACAAGTTTTCACAGGCAAAGGGTCTTGAGACACCCGTGATTGCCAAAGTAGAGTTTTTCAACCCCGGCGGTAGTGTGAAGGACCGTATCGCCCTGGCGATGATCGAGGACGCTGAGGCGAAGGGCATCCTGAAGCCCGGTGCCACCATCATCGAGCCCACGAGCGGTAATACGGGCGTAGGACTGGCACTGGTATCGGCCGTCAAGGGCTATCACCTTATCCTTACCATGCCTGAGACCATGAGTGTGGAGCGCAGGAACCTCGTGAAGGCTTACGGTGCCGAGGTGCGCCTTACCTCTGGTAAAGACGGCATGCCAGGTGCCATCCGCGCTGCCGAGGAGCTGCGCGACAGCATCCCCGGAGCAGTGATCCTGCAGCAGTTTGAGAATCCCGCCAACCCTGCCAAGCACTATGCGACGACGGGTCCTGAGATCTGGGCACAAACAGACGGACAGGTGGACATCTTCGTGGCCGGCGTAGGCACAGGCGGTACCGTTTCGGGTGTGGCAAAATACCTGAAGGAGCAGAACCCGCAGGTGAAGGTGATAGCCGTAGAGCCGAAGTCGAGCCCCGTACTGAACGGCGGCCAGAGCGGTCCCCACAAGATCCAGGGTATCGGTGCCGGCTTCATCCCCAAGACCTATAACGGTGACCTGATTGACGAGGTGCTGGACGTGGAGAACGATGATGCCATCCGTGCAGGCCGTGAGCTGGCACAGCAGGAGGGTCTGCTCGTAGGTATCAGCAGCGGTGCTGCCGCCTATGGTGCAACGGTGATTGCCAAGCGTCCGGAGAACAAGGGCAAGAAGATCGTGGTGCTGCTGCCCGACACCGGCGAGCGCTATCTCTCGACGGTGCTCTATGCCTTCGAAGAATACCCGCTTTAAGCGCATTCTGACCTGGTTTTCAACGCAAATTGCCTCAAACATGGGGCAATTTGTGTTTTTTTTGACGAAACATTTTGCCGTTTGACTTTCTTTTCGTATCTTTGCGCATGATAACTACAAGACTGGAACTTCAATGATGCGCATATATATTCGTAGACAAAGAATCCTTACCCTCTGCGCGGCCACGATGCTGCCACTGCTGCTTCATGCCCAGATAGAAGACGTACGGGCGGCCTTCGACAGCCAGCATCTGGTGGCATACCTCGTTGCCGCCTTCCTCGTATCGATCTTCATGATGCTGTTCTACAACCGCGTGTACTACTTCCGCGAAAAGGAGGTGAGTGCCAATACCGAACGGCTGAACGCGCAGCTGGCCATGATCCTGGAGTCGAGCAAGACGCAGACATGGACCTTTGATGTCAATAGGAAGCTGTTTACCAGATTCTCGGAGCACGGACTCAAGGAAACCACCTACATACCCTTCGACTTCTCGCAATTCTACGACCGCGAGGACTTCAACGCCCTGCGCAAGATCATCCTCGACATCAGTAACTGGGAATCGCGTTTCGGCTCGCTGACCATGAAGAGCTCAGCAGACAAGGAGGCCGACGGCAAACCGCACATCTACAACGTGACGGTCTCCATCCTGCGCTATGACCAGCGCAACAAGCCCACCGTGCTGCTCGGTACGCAGCAGGACATCACTGAAGACCAGCAAAAGGCGGAGAATACACGCGAGCTGGCACTGATGTACCACACGGTATTCAACACCTCGCTCATCGACATGATCTACTTCGATGCCAACGGTGTACTGCAGGAGATCAACGACAAGGCCTGTGAGTCGCTGATGGTGAAGGATAAGCAGGCACTGATTGACTCTAAGTTCAAACTGACCGACTTACCCGCCCTGAAAGACTTTGATTTCAATACGCTCGACAAGATATTCTGCTCTGCCTATACTAAAGTAGAGGATATCAAACGTCCCTTGGGTGAGATTGAAGAAGGTCAGAAAGGCTTCTACTACGAAGAGAACGTGACCACCATCCATGACCATGAGGGCAAACTCTCGGGCGTGGTAATGGCTTGCAAGAATATCACCGAGATGGTGCTCTCGCAGCACCGTCAGCGGGCAGCCGCCAGACAACTGCAAGACACCACCAAGGCCATCGAGGCCTATATCCAGAACATCAACTACTCGCTGAAGGTGAGCGACGTGCGCCTGATCAACTATAACCCCACCACGCATGTGCTGGAGGTGTCGAGCGACCTGAAGCGGGTCCAGTACTGCCTGACACAGGTGCGTGCGCTCTCAATCATCAAACACGAGATGCGCCGTAAGGCCAGAGGACTGCTCACCCGCATGGACAACCGCAAGCCGGGTGTGATCTCGGCGACCCTCGAGACGCTGATGCGCGACAGTCTGGGACGGCAGATATTCCTGAACTTCAACCTGATGCCCATCACCGGCAAAGAAGGTGAGGTGACCCACTATTTCGGCATGTGCCGCAATGAGACGGAAATGACCTATACGGAGATGCAGCTGCAGGAGGAGTCGGCGAAAGCACAGGAGACAGAGCAGCTGAAGAACTCGTTCCTGCTGAACATGAGCTATGAGCTGCGTACGCCGCTGAATGCCGTCATCGGTTTCGCAGGACTCTACAACGGCGAGCACAGCGAGGAAGACGAGCCCGTGTTTGCCGAGGAAATCAAGAAGAACACCAGCACCCTGCTGCAGCTGATCAACGATATCCTCTTCCTCTCGCGCCTCGATGCCCATATGATTGAGCACAACTACCAGCTGGGCGACTTTGCCCTGCTCTTCGAGGCTTGGTGCTATATGGGCTGGGCCAATGTATCGCCCAATGTCAAGACCATTGTGGAGAGTCCCTACAACCAGCTGATGGTGAACATCGACCAGCAGAACCTGGAGATGGTGATCCAGAAGATCTGCACCATCACAGCCTTGCATACCACAGAGGGCACGATACGCGCCAAATACGAATACAGGCACGGTGAGCTGACGATCACCATCGAAGATACCAGCCCCGGACTCCCGGCCGAAGCACTGAGCAAGATCTTCGAACGTTTCGCACACGATGAGAACGTAGAACGTCAGGGCACTGGTCTGGACATGCCTATCGTGAAAGAACTCATAGAACAGATGAACGGCACCATCGAGCTGCAGTCGGAAGTGGGGAAGGGCAATTCCTTCTTTATCAGCATCCCCTGTGAGATGGCCAGTTTTGACAAGAAAGCAGAAATTATATAATTATGAGCAACGGCATTGACAGTATCACCATATTAATCATACTGCTGATTATCTTCCTCTTCGTCCTGATGTGGGGATTCAACCGTATCAGCATCCTCCGCATCCGCCGCAAATCGGAGCAGGCGCAGGACCTGTCGACCATCATGAAGCATACGCTCAATATGAGTAGGAACAGTGTGCTGCGACTCTCGATACAGGACCACAATGCCGTGAACATGCATGGCACATTCCTGCCCGAAGGAGGCATGAGCTATGAGGAGAGCCTCAGCTATATCCACCCCGAAGACCGCAATATCTATATCGACTTCTGCAAGAAACTCGTGGCAGGGGAAAAGACGTCGCAATGTCTGTTCCGATGGGATATCAACCACGGGCAGGGACAGCCGGAGTGGCGCTATTTCCGCGACCTGGGAATTGCGGAATATGCCAATCCGCAGCTGAGGACACCCACGAACATATTCTCTATACTGAACGATATGACAGAACAGATAGAGCAGGACCAGCGGGACAAGGAGCTCACCGACAGATACCGCAATATCTATGAGCAGCCCATCGTGGGTCTGGCCTTCTTCGACAAGAACGGCTATCTGATGAACGTGAACGAGAAGACCAGGGAACTCATGAAATTCCATGCAGGACGTGATCCATTCTATTTCGATACACCTCTGTTTGACGTGACCCTCTTCCATGAACTGATCAACAAGAAGCAGACAGACGACCTGTTCTTCTGTACCAAGTGCGTGATCCCGGAGCGCGGCGTGAACTTCCATGTGGAGATGTACCTGCACCCCATCCTGGACGAGCAGGGGGAGCTGCTGTATCTCACCCTCTCGATCCGCAACCTGACACAGGAGCGCAACCTCTTTATCGAAAACCGCGCAAACGAGATGTTCATCCGCCAGCAGAACGAGAAGATACAGCAATATGAGAACGAGCTGCAATACCTGATGGACGAATGC
>JAEETD010000028.1 GCA_016290175.1 Prevotella sp.
ATAGACCTCAGCATCCTTCATGCCGGTAAGAGCCGAGCCCTTGCCAACACCCAGATATGTCTTCGCAATCTTCGAGAGGGCAGTCAGACCTGTCTGGAAATCCTGTTCCTGACCCTTCACCTCGTACTCGAAATCGGCAGCGAGGGGCTTGTCCCTCAGGGCGGAAACAAAAATTGCCTTCGGCATGGTCTCGGGATTCGTCGACACAGCATAAGGCAACTGGTTGATGTAACCAAACAAACCTGCTTCCAGCAGCGCATTAATCACCTGCTCACCACTCAGGCTGCTGACATCGCGCTTGCCGAAGTCCGTGAACTCCTGCTGCGCGTCGGCATCCACCTTGATGCAGAGCACTTTCCTTCGTTCGCCACGCACCACCTCGCGGACTGTGCCGCTCACTGGCGAGGCAAACTTCACTTGCGGGTACTGCTTGTTGACAAACAAGGCATCCCCGGCCTTGACCTTGTCACCCTCCTTGACGACTACCTTCGGAGTAACCCCTTCGAAATCGTCAGGCATTAATGCATATTTGCCATTCGACTTCAACTGGATCTTTTTCTCCTCGGCTTTGCCTTGAAGATGAATGTCCAAGCCTTTGCTTAATTTAATTAAGTTACCTTCCATTTATATAAATGTTTGTGAATAGTTGTATCAAGACGGATGCAAAATTAATAAAAAATATGTATAGTCTGTGTAATTTCTTGCTGAAAATTGCAGAAATCACAACTTTTTATCGTACATTTGCGGAAAAATTCGCGGAGACCGGCATTTGATTGCTATCCGTAACTAACAGAAATCATCATTTGTGAAGACACTGAAGCACATCATCAACTGGACCGTATGGAGCCTTCTGGCACTATACTTCTTGCTGATGGGTGCCACACGTCTTCCCTTCTGTCAGGACTTCATCGGCAACAGGATTGCCCAGGCCATCGGTGAGCGTCTGGGTACCCATGTCAGCGTGGGGCGTGTGGATATCGGACTGCTGAACCGTATCATCATCGATGATGTCAGCATCCTGGACCAGAAGAACAAGCGGATGCTCAACATCTCGCGCCTCTCCGCCAGTATCGACCTGCTGCCCCTGACTAACGGGAAAATCCGCATTTCATCGGCACAATTGTTTGGCGCACATGCCAATTTCTATCAGAAAGACTCCCTGTCGAAGCCCAATTTCCAGTTCGTGCTGGACTCCCTGGCCTCGAAGGATACCACCAGTCAGACACCACTCGACCTGCGTGTGAACACATTTATCGTCCGGCACTCGAGTGTGAAGTTCGACCGTCAGGACAAGGCAGCGACCCCCGGACTTTTCAATCCCCAGCATCTCTCCGTGTCGGATATCAACGCCCATATCCTCCTGAAAGCGCTGACAGAAGACTCGCTGAATCTGCATATCAAACGTCTGGGATTCCAGGAACACTCCGGCCTTACCGTCAATCGTCTGACCCTGCGTCTGAATGCCGACAAAAAGCGAGCCAGACTGAGGGAATTCCTGTTGGAGATGCCCAGTTCGCGCCTGCAGATAGACTCACTCGATGCTTCCTATCAGTGGAATGAAAAAGGACTAATAGCGTCATCGCTCGTCTATGGCGGAGCAATCGACAATTCTTTTATAACTCCCTCAGACCTAAGAGCTTTCCAGAACTCGCTAAAGAACTTCCAAAGGCAGATATCGCTCTCCAGCCGGTTCAACGGCACCTATCGGCATATCGACATCCCGCATCTGGAGATAGCCTCTGAGGCGGGGGATATCAACATCGCCGCCAATGGCTTCGTTGATGGCTGGCAGGACAAGATCCCCGCATGGCATCTGGACCTCAAACAACTGCAGTTATCTGAGACCATCATCGACTTCCTGCACAAGACCATCGGTGTCATCCCTGAGGAGCTGACCCGCATCGGCTCCCTGACACTCAACGGACTGTTCAACGGGGAACATAACGGCGGCCTATCGGCACGGGGAAACATATCCACAGGTATCGGAGAAGCCGTTGTCGATCTTCGTAAAAATGGTAATAACCACTTTGAAGGCACCATCACTACTCCTGGACTCGACCTGAACCAGCTGACAGGCAACAGCAGCTTCGGCATACTGGCAGCAGACTTGTCGATTGCCGGTCAGCTACGATCCGGAAAGACACCCGACCTGAAAGTCAATGGTCAGGTGTCGCAATTCGATTATAACGGCTATTCCTACAGCAATATCGACCTGAACGGGACATATTCTCCCCAAGGATATAACGGCCATTTGCTGATTGACGATCCACATGTCCGTGCTTCCATCGAGGGTCAGGTGACGACAGCGGCCAAAGGTCAGCTGGACCAGCTGAACCTCACAGGCAACATCGACCATTTTGCCCCACAACCCTTAGGTCTGAATGACCAATGGGGCAATGCCGTCTTCGCGGGAAACATCCAGGCCGACATCACTGCCTCGAGTCTGAAGGATGCCGTCGGAACACTGAGAATCAGCAATTTCTCGATGACGGAGGAAGATGCCTCGCGTCCCTATGTGCTCGACAACCTGCTCCTGACCTCGACGACAGAACAGGGTCGTCGTAACATCACCCTTATCAGTGACTTTGCCAAGGCAGAGCTGCAGGGCAATTACGAACTGGGCACCCTGCCACAAAGCTTCATTAATATGATCGGCTCCAAACTGCCCACACTGCCGGGTCTTCCGAAACTCACCGACACTGTTCACAACAACTTCCTGGTGAGACTACAAGTCTATAAGTCCGACTGGCTGAAACGCTTGCTGAAAGTTGATATGGACATCTCGCAGACTGCTATCCTCAACATGAGGGTCAATGACAATAACCGCACCTTCAACCTCGATGGTTATCTGCCAGACTTCGCCTATAATGGCACACCCTATCGCAACGGTGAGGTACATCTCACCTCGCCTGCCGACACACTGCTCTGTCATGTCAATGTCACCCAGGCCGCCGGCAACACCCCACTCCATCTCGGTCTTCAGGCCAAGGCCATCGACAACAATCTCGACACCCGTATCAGTTGGAACGACGGCAAGACCAACAATCGCATGAGTGGCGAACTGAACTCCATCACCACGCTCTACCCCAACCTGCAGCAGAAACCCGAAGCCCATGTCCGCGTACAGCCCTCGCACATCATCCTCAACGACACCGTATGGAACGTGGAACCTTCGGACATTCTCTATTCCGAGAATAACCTGCTCATCGACCACTTCAACGTCCACCATCATCAGCAGCATATCACCATCGATGGCCGAGCCAGCAAGAATGCCCACGACTCGCTGACCGTAGACCTGAACGAAGTGGAGGTGGCATACATCCTCGACCTGGTGAACTTCGATGCAGTGGAGTTCAGCGGCAAGGCTACCGGCAAGGCCATCGTCAGGTCACTCTTCGACGAGTTCGATGCCCAGGCCAAGCTCGACGTACACAATTTCAAGTTCGAGCGCGGAAGGATGGGAACACTCCACGCCCTCGTGTTCTGGAACAAGCAGAAGGAGCAGCTCGACATCAATGCCCAGGCCAACGACGGTCCCGGCATCTTCACCGACATCTACGGTTTCGTCTCACCCAAGCACAACACCATCGCTCTTAATATCGACGCCCATCAGACCTACGTCGACTTCATGCACAATTTCACCAAATCCTTCTTGAGCAGCATCACCGGCCATGCTGACGGCAGCCTGCTGCTTGCCGGCACCCTCGACGAGATGAATCTCACGGGAGAACTGACTGTGGAGGGCGAAGCCACTGTCACGTCGCTGAACACCACCTATCAGCTTCACCGCGACACCATCGTCTTCATTCCCGATGAGATAGAACTCCGGGGACTCCCACTCAGCGACCGTTACGGACACCGGGCATCGATGAGCGGAGGCATCCACCATAAGCACCTCACCCACCTCACCTTCGACCTCTACGTCGAAGCCGACAACCTGCTGGCCTATGACTTCAAGGACTTCGGCGACAGCAATTTCTACGGCACTGTGTTTGCCACAGGCAATGTCAGCATCAAGGGACTTCCAGGGGAGGTCACCATCGATGTAAACGTTACCCCACAGGATAACACTGTCTTTGTCTACAATGCCTCCTCGCCCGATGCCATTTCCGATCAGGAGTTTATCCAGTGGAACTCCTCACGCCTCTCCCACCTCAAAACACAATCCTCCGACGATGAGGAGGAGCCTGACATCCCCACCGACATCTACATCAATTTCCTCGTGAACTGTACGCCAGCCGCTACCCTCCGCCTGCTGATGGACGCCAATACCAACGACTACATCAACCTCAATGGCGACGGTTCTATCCGCGCTACTTTCCATAATAAAGGCCCCTTCAACATGTTCGGCACCTACACCGTCGACCACGGAACCTATGGTGTCACCATCCAGAACATCATCAAGAAGAACTTCATCTTCAACCCCGGCGGTACCATCGTCTTCGGAGGCGATCCCTATCAGGCTGCGCTCAACCTGCAGGCGCAGCACACCGTCAGCGGCGTCAGCCTCTCCGACCTGAACATCGGCAACTCGTTTGCCTCGAACACCATCCGTGTCAACTGTCTGATGAACATCACCGGACGCCCCGAGTCGCCACAGGTGGACTTCGACCTCGAGATGCCCACCGTCAATGCCGACGAGCAGCAGATGATACGCTCTGTCATCAATGGTCAGCAGGAGATGAACCAGCAGGTGCTCTACTTGCTCGCCATCGGCCGTTTCTACAACCGGGGACAGAACAACTCCACCACCCAGCAGGATCAGACCACACTGGCCATGCAGAGCCTGCTCTCAGGAACAATCTCTGCGCAGATCAACACCCTGCTCAATACATTCATCAAGAACGACAACTGGAACTTCGGCGCCAATATCTCCACCGGCAACGAGGGATGGCATAATGCAGAATACGAGGGACTCATCAGCGGGCGTATGCTTAACAACCGCCTGCTGCTCAACGGACAGTTCGGTTACCGCGACAATGCCACCCGCGCCACAAAATCATTCATCGGCGACTTCGACATCCAGTACCTGCTCCTGCCTAATGGTAACCTCTCGGTGAAGATGTACAACATGACCAACGACCGCTACTTCACCAAGTCGTCGCTCAATACCCAAGGTCTCGGTCTCATCATGAAGAAAGACTTCAACGGTCTTGGCGATCTCTTCTCAAGCCAGAAGAAGAAAAAGAAGAAGAAAAAGTAAAACTGTTATTTGGCGTAATTGTAGTAATAGTAGTAAGTACGCCCATACCAGTCTTCTACCTTGCCCTTTCGCTCGGTGGCATCAGGGTATTTGCGCTCCAGGTCCTGAAGATTACGGTAGTCCTCCTCCATCACAGGGTTCCGGTAGACGATCTTCGGATGACGTCGCAGGTGGTTGTAGAGCGTGAGGGCCTCACGGTAGTGGAGAGGCAGTTGGGTAATATCGAGCGAGTCACCAGCAGAGGAGCCGAGACGGTCGACGAAATCATCAAGGCGACGGTCGATGAGCAGGCCGCAGAGCTCGTAATCGAGGGCAATGGGACCAGATAATCTGGAGAGATAGGTGGTGGGGAGCATCGGACGGGCTGGACGGGCACCGAAAGCGCGGTAAAGACTGTCTATCGGATAGCGCACGAAGTGTGTAGCGCCAGCGGTGGGGAGCATCGCACTGCTGCCAGCAACTATCGGATAATGGAACAGCCGTTCGCCCAATTCTCCCCGACGTGCCAAGGCATACATGCGGATCATCTGCAGATCGGCATCGCTTTCGAGCGACTCCCAACCCGCATCGAGCGCACCTTCGAAATCGCTACGCAACAGACAGGTCTCAGCCCGCATGCGGTAATGGAATACGGCATTGGTATTGCCAACCGCCGCTACGCCCACCATCATCAGGAAGATCACAAGCATATTGATCCACATAGGGCGCGAGAAGAATACGGTGGTATTCTTGTCGGGCTCCACATTCTGGATGTATTTCACCACCAGACAAATTCCTACCCAGACAATGAGCACCAAAGGTATAAGAATCCACCAGAATCCCCAGGAATAGGACTGAGCGATATCGGTATTGATGGCACTGATAAGCGCCAGTCCCATCATGGAAGGGAAATAGGTCAGCGCGTGTCCTCGGTTCGTCAGACGGAAGACGGTATTGACCAAAAGCTGCAACACCTGGAGTAGAACAGTGATGAGCACAGCCCCGAACAATCGGTTATAGTGGGTCTTGCCTCCACTCAGTACATGCTGTGCTGCCGCCAGAACATCGGCCTGGAAAAAGTACAGCCATAGAAAAGAGAAGGCGATAAAGACAATAGCACACGTCCAACGGACGGTGCTATTACTTTTCTGATTCAATCGACCGCTCATGTCAGTTCTTCTTGAGGACTACTGCAGAACGAGCGGGGATGTAGAGCTTGAGCCACTCCTTCTTGTCGTTCACATAAAGGGGATCATAGTTCGTTGTGTGGGTCATCGTGTCGTCAGCGAAACCATTGCCACCGAAATCCTTTGAGTCGGTATTGAGCACTACATCGTAAGAACCCGTCGGAACGAGGAAACCGTAGTCGGTATAGCTCCTTGTGGGTGAGAAGTTGAACACGAACACGAGGTCGCCACGCATGAAGCAGAGCACCTGATCGCCATCGTCGTGCCAGATTTCCTGAACTGGGGTAGCCTGGAAATTCTTCTGTGACTTGATAACCTTCAGCATCTCACGATCGAAATCTCCGAGCCAGTGATAGCAGAGGTCCTTGTTGTCGACGAGGCTCCACTGACGGCGGGCATACTTATACGACCAGCCGTTGCCTTCGCGTGGGAAGTCAATCCACTCGGGATGCCCGAACTCATTACCCATAAAGTTGAGGTAGCCACCGTTGATGGCCGCACAAGTGACCAGTCGGATCATCTTATGCAGGGCGATACCACGCTGGGCGAGATCATTGACATCCTTCTTGGCGAAGTGCCAGTACATATCAGCGTCGATGAGACGGAAGATGATGGTTTTATCGCCTACAAGCGCCTGATCGTGAGATTCGCAATAAGAGATGGTCTTCTCGTCAGGACGGCGGTTCTTGACCTCCCAGAAGATACTGCAAACATTGATATCCTCATCGCGTACCTCTTTAATAGTCTTAATCCAATAGTCAGGGATGTTCATCGCCATACGGTAGTCGAAGCCATAACCACCATCCTCAAACTTCGCTGCGAGACCGGGCATGCCTGATACCTCCTCAGCAATGGTGATGGCATTGGGATTGACCTCGTGGATAAGCTTGTTGGCGAGGGTCAGGTAACAGATGGCATTGTCATCCTCGTGACCGTTGAAATAGTCACCATATCCACCGAAGGCCTCACCGAGTCCGTGAGAGTAATAGAGCATGGAAGTGACACCATCGAAGCGGAAGCCATCGAAATGGAACTCCTCGAGCCAATATTTACAGTTGGAGAGCAGGAAGTGGAGCACATCGTCCTTGCCATAGTCGAAGCAGAGAGAGTCCCATGCGGGATGCTCATGACGGTCACCAGGATAAAAGAACTGATTGGGATCGCCACAAAGGTTGCCCAGTCCCTCGACCTCGTTTTTCACAGCGTGGGAATGGACGATATCCATAATGACAGCCACACCATTCTTATGAGCGGTATCGATGAGTTCCTTCAGTTCCTCGGGGGTACCGAAACGGCTTGACGGGGCAAAGAAAGAAGATACGTGATATCCGAAGGAGCCGTAATAGGGATGTTCCTGGATGGCCATTACCTGGATGCAGTTATATCCATCTTTGATGACACGTGGCAGCACGTTGTCCTTGAACTCGGTATATGT
Organism: Prevotella sp.; assembly: GCA_016290175.1. GTDB lineage: Bacteria > Bacteroidota > Bacteroidia > Bacteroidales > Bacteroidaceae > Prevotella. The sequence continues at coordinate 7,805 of JAEETD010000028.1, forward strand.
GCCTACCTTTTCGGCGTCCTGTCCCATGCCCACATGGCACTCATAGATAAGCAGCGGATCCTTCTTGGGCTTGAAAGTCTTCTTTTTCCATTCGTAGGGTTTGGCGGGATTCCATACCTGAGCGGAGAATATTTTCGTATTATCATCCTGTACCACACGCTGGCACCAAGCGGGAATACGCTCACCTTCTCCCCCATTCCACTTTACCTTCATCTTATAAAGTTGTCCGTGCTTGAGGGCTTTTTCGCTGAGTTTCAACTCCCAATTGCCTGTGCCCTCGATGCGCTTGCAACGGTATTTATCGGATTCTGTCCAATTGTTGAAGTCGCCAATCAGATAAATATCTGTGGCGTTGGGGGCCCACTCACGAAACACCCAGCCCTTGGCAAGCTTGTGGAGTCCGAAGTACAGATGGCCTGTAGCGAAGTCGGAGAGTTTTTTCTTGCCATTCTGTGTCAGTTGATTGATCTTCCATACGGCATGATCATGACGTCCACGGATGGCAGCCTCGAACGGTTCCAGCCAACCGTCGTTTCTCACGAGACCAATATGCTCGGGCTCCGTCTGGTCAACAATCCTCTTTGGTGTAGATTTCTTTGCTGTCGCCTTCTTGGTGACAGCTTTCTTAGCAGGTGCAGTTTTCTTTGCAGCAGGCTTTTTAGTGGTAGTTTCTTTTTTAGCCATAGTCTTTTTATGCTTTAATCTTAAAAATTGCTTTTTTTATCTCAGGGACATTGGTGATACAGGGAGCGTGACCATCCTGCGGGAAGAAGATGGCGAATTGTCCAGGCTTCACTGTGACGTAGGTCTGTGCCTTGGTGTCGCCATACTTCGTGATGTCCTTCTCTGCATTATAATCGAAAGAAGGAAGGTCACTCAGGGGCGTATAGCCAAAGGTCTCATCACCGGAAATGGGAATCTGAATGTCGATCATCTCGACATGGGTTTCAAGAACAGCAGTCTCCTGACTGCGCCCCTTTGCCATTTGAAGGTTCAGGAAAAGGTCTTTCTCCTTGATGGGGTACTTGCCAGCCTCCATAGTATTGAGGTCGTGGCACTTCAGAAAATCCACTACATCAGCAAACAACGGGTTCAATGCCACGTATTTGCCTAAATTATCAATCGTATCAATAATCATAGGATTGTATATTTTATTAATGTTGTTGTTTAGTCTAACTGACGATGACCGCGAGTATAGGTGCCGCTGGCAACGATTTTGCCATTGCGGTCCTTTTCAACGAACTTGCCATCGCGCACATCGTCGAGATAAGAGCCTTCGAAGCGCATGCCTTCCTTGTCTTCCTCAATGGCGGCACCGTTGCGCTTGCCATTCTTGAAGGAGCCCTTGAACTTCGAGCCGTCAGCATAGCGTGCAACACCCTCACCGTCGATCTTGCCATCCTTGAACTGGCCCTCGAACACATCGCCAGCTTTCGTGGTGAGCTTGCCTTTGCCATTAGGTTTATCAGACTTCCACAGACCCACGTACTGATCGCCGTTCTTCCAGACCATCGTCCCCTGACCTTGTTTGTCGCCTTCAAAAAACTGACCCGTGTATTTGTCACCATTGGCATACTTCGAGATGCCTGTGCCCGTACGCTCACCGTCGACATAGTCTCCTTCGTAGACATCGCCGTTCTGGAACTTATAGATACCTCGGCCATTCTGCATATTATTCTTCCATTGACCGATATACACATCGCCTGAGGCATATTTGAAAGTGCCCTTGCCCTGACAGACATTGTTCACCCATTGACCCTCATACGAGGAACCGTCACCCCAATCGAAGTAGCCCTGGCCGTTCTTCTGGTCGTCCTTCCAGTCGCCCTTGTAATAGGCACCGTTGGCAAAAATATACACGCCCTTACCGGATCGTTTGTCCATATACCAGCTGCCATCGTATTTGTCGCCATTGAAATAGTACATGATGCCGTGACCATGCTGGTAGTCACGGAACCAGAGACCTTCGTATCGGTTGTTGTTTGAAAAATAATAGACGCCCTTACCATGTTGCTGATCCTGGAACCATTCGCCTTCATATTTCTCACCATCGAAGAAAGTATAGGTTCCGAAACCCTGACGCTTACCTTTCTCATATTCGCCCTCATAGCAGTTACCGTTTTTATAGACGGTCTTCCCTTTGCCATGAGGTTTGCCCTGTACCATTTCGCCTTGGAACTCTCCTCCATCCTTTGTGGTACACGAACCCAATGTGATTTTCTGCGCCATGAGCGCAAAGGGAAACAATAATATTGTAGCTGAAATAATATATCTTATCTTGTTCATTCTGATTCTGATTTCAATTTGCTTTGCAAAAATACGAATTAAATTCGAGACCACCAAGCCTCGTCTACAATATTTAACGATAATAGTCATTTTCTATCAAAAATTATTATTACCTTTGCAGCCGTATGACATTTACAGCGATAATCCCCGCCCGCTATGCGTCGACACGTTTCCCGGGCAAGCCGCTGGCAGTTCTCGGCGGAAAGACTGTCATCCAGAGAGTGTATGAACAGGTGAGTAACGTGCTCAACGAAGTCTATGTGGCTACCGACGATGAACGCATTTTTTCATGCGTAGAGTCGTTTGGCGGAAAGGCAGTGATGACGCGTAAGGACCACCAGAGTGGCACAGACCGTATTCAGGAGGCTGTTGAGAAGACAGGCACTCAGGCTGATGTCATCATCAACGTACAAGGTGACGAGCCGTTTATTCAGCCCTCACAGATCCAGACGCTGATGCAACTCTTCGACGATCTTTCGACGCAGATAGGCACCCTGGGGAAGCCCTTCGAAAGCATGGAGGCTGTGGATAATCCTAATTCGCCGAAGATTGTGACTGACAATCGCGGTTTCGCCCTGTATTTCAGCCGTAGTATCATTCCCTACATCCGCGGAAAAGAGCGTAAAGACTGGTTTGGTGAATACCCCTTTCTGAAACATCTGGGCGTCTATGCCTATCGTCGGGAAGTGTTGGCTGAAGTCACAAAACTCCCACAGAGCCCGCTGGAAAAGGCAGAGAGTCTGGAGCAGTTGCGATGGTTGCAGAACGGCTATCGCATCCGCGTAGGACTGACGGATGTGGAGACTGTCGGCATCGATACTCCCGAAGACCTGCAACGGGCAGAAGTTCTCTTGAACCAAATTGGTTAGAAGACAAACTTCAGCGACTCAAACAGTTGAATCAATAGAATGTAGAAGATAAACAAAGGGGCACCCTTCCGGCATCCGAACGAAAGGGCGTCAATGATCTCTGCAAATGTCTGGAAACGTCCTGATACCAGACCGAAGGTGATGGAAACGAGGATCATACCAAAGCTGATCAGAGGCACAATGCTGCGTGAGAATGGCGAGGGGAAGAGGCTGCCTGTAGATGACAGCAACACCGCATGAGGTACAGCCGTCAGCCACAAGATCACACCCATGTAAAGCACAAGGAAAACAAAGGTAATCCGCAAGGCCATACGGTCGCGATAGCTGGTATGAGGCTGACCGATGAGTCCACATTTTTGCAGACATCCCAATGCTATCATCAGCAACAAGAGCCAGGCCAACCAAGGTGATGCTATCATCATCGTGAAATTACCGAAGAACCAGCGAACCCCCTCTCCCGAGAGCAGCGAGCGTACGCCATCCACTCTCATGGCTGAAAGAATCCATGAGAGAAGAATGAGTACTGCCTCCGCTATCAGCAGGAGTAACATGAGCATTCCTAATCGTGAGGTCTTGCCCTGACTATTCATCATCTGCTACCAGGTTGTCGATGTCGATGATATGCAGTTCGATGGCGCGTACCACAAGACGTGTGGCGTTGACATTACCTACACTCTCGGGGAAGAGTTTCTTGATCAGTTCGTTCTGACGTTTTTCCAGACTCTTCACACCAAAGGGCATGCCTCTTAAACCGGTAATCTGCTCCTTGGTATAGCCTAGCGCCAGATGGCGCAGGAAACGCTCGTCGTATTCATCCACTTCATAACTCACGACGGCCTCCTGTTTGGCGAGCTGACCACTGACAGCCTGCTTGAAACGTTCAACGATCTTTTCGAGGATGGGCTCGTTGAAGACCAATGTCTTGCCCTCCATCACTGCATTGACATCGCGACGCGTGAGCAATTCACCTGTTTTCAGGATGATACCGTCGGCACCGGCATCGAGGACATCGACCCAGAGCTTCTCATTCAGGATCTCTCCTGTAAAGATCAGTACCTTGATATCGGGATGCATCTCCTTCGTGCTACGGCAAATCTCAACACCTACTGTTGTAGAACCACTCAATCCCAGATCGAGTAACACGAGGTCGGGTTTCTGCTGTTTGAGCAGTTTCCAATAAGCGGGTTCTGATTCTGCCGTACCAATGACCTCGGCCTCAGGGATATCGCTTTTGAGAATGCCAAGTGTACCCTTCAACTCTAAAAGCACATCTTCTACAATGATGACTTTAAACTGATTCATATACTTCTATTCTATTTGATGATTTGACACTTTTAAAGCAGCTGGCAGAATGATGCGCACCAACGACTGGTTGTCACGCACTTCTGCCCAGATACCACACATACGGCGATTGGTAGCCTCGCCATGATCGCGAACAATCTGCCTGCAGAGCAGATAAGGGATATTCTGCACAGACACTGGCGTGAACAATGCCCGAGCCTCGTCTTCGCTCAGATGGAGGCTGGGCATGGGCATCGTGATCTCGACATACTTGCCATCATGGATTTGCGACACCTCTGAAGGTTCCTTTCCCCCACCCTGTTTACGAAGGATGGAAAACAAGTAGCTGATAAGATTCTCATCGCCCAATATACCATTTGACAACCGATGTATATGCAGATTGGAACGCTCCGTCTGGTCCATCGCCTGCTGCGAGAGCAAGCCATAGAGCTCACGATAATAGCCTACGATCTCTGAAAGCGACTCCTCTTCGCCCTGATCTACCAACTGTCGGATGCGCGAGGGATAATACATCGTTTCGTGCTTGAGGGTGGAGAGACAGTTGTCAAGTACCGCATTCGACACGTGGAGGTTGGCAGTCTCGAGTTCCAGACGTCGAAGTTCATCGCACATCAACTCCAGATTCGACATCTGCTGACGTTCCATCAGGAAACGGTAATAGAGCCGGTGACGATAATATAACAGATAATAGGCCGGAAGAATGGATAAGAGCACGATGATAAGCAGAATCACAGCAATACGCTTGTTGGTCTGAGACTGCTGCATCATGCGACAATAGTCTGCCAGGTTGTTATCTGCAGACATTTCCTTATACAGCTGCGTATAGATACGGTTGTTATAGTGATAGAGCTGCCACTCGTGAAGGGCCAGCGCTGCTACTGCGCTCTCATTACGGATGTCGAGAATGACATTGTAATTGGTCTGGAGTGAATCCTGATACCACTTGATCTCGGGTATCATCAATGAGAGGTCATCTTGACGTAGCATCAGAATCTGACCATTCGGACATTGTTGCTGATAATGAAGATTCAGATAGTAACGGCAGGAGTCGGCAAACATCAGTGTCCGTTCATAGGTACCGTTGATATTGGAGAAATAGGCGGAATCGGCATACACGCTCGCCCTACTTAATGCATCGTCAGGAATCGCGGTGAGAGGTTCGTTATCTTGACCAAAGGAAGGTGTCAAGCATGCTGTACCCATGATTCCCAAAATCAGCATACGAACGATACCCTTAGGCAGACGGAAGGAGAAGCGGGATCCTTGGCCCTTTGTACTCTCAGCAGTAATCTGGCATACAGAGAATATCTGACTGATCTTACGGTATTTCTCGATGATACCCTTACAGTTCAGCAAACCGAAACCATGATTGACAAGGGGTTTGGGGTCGAAGAGATGTGCCAATTGATCTTCGCTCATGCCCTCGCCAGTATCAGCCACCGAAATCTCTACATAGTCGGACGTCTGATTGGCAAGAACAGTGACAGTGCCTCCTTCAGCAGTGAACTTTCGGGCATTATCCGCTAACGTGTTCAGCATAAAGAGTGTCAGTACACGGTCTGCCTTTACCTGTGCATCAGTGGACTGCACATCAAGGGTGATGCCTTTCATGGCAAAGGCCTTCCGACTATGCGACATCAGGTCGAAGAGCGGTTGTAGCGGGAAACTTTCAATCTTGAGGTTGATCTCTCCCTGTCGTAGTTGTATCCACTGGGTAAGGATATCGTTGTAATCGTTGATCTGGTCAGTAAGTTCACGGATATAGTCGAGACTCTCCTGCTTGCTGGCAGCATCAAGATTATCCAGACGGTTGATTTCATGAATAATACGATCAATGAAAGGTGTTACGCCATTGACTAGCGAGATCTTAGCACGCTGCTCGAGATGACGCCGTTCGTTGTCTTCGAGGCGCAATTTGCTGGCAGACACATCATCCTGTCGCTGTTCCAGTTCGTCTTCAAGCTGGCTATAGCCACCCTTTTTCTTCTTGTTCAGACGATTGAAGAGCCACAATAAAAATACTAGTAGAATGATGGCTGCCACAACGGCCGCCAACATGATATTCAATTGATTTGCACTGCGCTCATATTGTGCCGCACGCGCCTCTAACTGACGGTCCTGTCGGGTCTCACTCATCAAGTCGATATAGGCATTGCGATTCTCATCACTCAGATGCTTCTCGTCCATCGCAGAATACACCAGACTCAGCTGTTCACGGATACTGGCTACCAGGTCTGGGGCCTGATAGATTGCTGAATCAGAAAGTGCCTGCTCCAGATTATAGAGTGCCGATTCATAATCATCAATCTGACGATAACAGGAAGCTAAGGTACGGTAGGCACCGGCTATCTGATAAATATCGCCATAACGGGTAAAGATATCAAGTGCACCTTCTGCAAGCCATCCCGCAATCATATCTTCATCGACACCGTCAGGATTGATGAATTTCAAGGCGGGAAGGTTGTCCGCAAGGAGTTGGCGACGGTAATCTGGGTCCATCAGATGCTCAGAAAGGGCCTCGAGTGCATTGGCGGCGAAATAAGGATAATTGCCTTGACGGGCGTGGATGAAACAACGCAACAGATGGTCGAACTCTTCCTGATTAATTTCCTGTTGAGTACCTGTGGTAATAATCCCACCAGAGCCGACATAATAAAGGTAGTTCAGCCATTGGGCAGTGTCGCTTCTGAGATCGTTGACATCGATGTCCTGAAGGGCATCTATAGACTGTCGCTCCAGACCTACATAATAATAATAGGTGGAAGTGACAATGGCCATCTCCGATTCTGCATAGCGCAGACGTTGTAGCTGAGATTCGCTTAATTGGGTGCGCTCTTCATTGATACGTTTCAAAGCCTCCATCGCATTCTCACGGTATTCATAGAACTCACGGTTCTTGGAACGACGCTGACAAAGACGCATTTGCTGCACATAGCAAACAAGCAGTTCTTCCTGATCATCAGTAGTTTGCGGTATTTCATTCAAGCGTTGCTCAGCATCTTCATATCGCATTTTGGCAATGTCAGTAAAAGCCAGATTGTTGAGAGCCTCAGCCCTGCCCTTATCATAGTGTACTGACAGATCGTAGGCTTGTTTCGCATAGTATTCGGTAGAGTCAACATCCTTGTAGTGATAGGCATAAGATAGAGCGTTCAGCTTGTCGACCGTTTGCCTATCTTGGCGTGTACAGGCTGAAATGAGAATGGTTGATAATATGAATAGCCAGAATTTCATCACAAAAAAATAATCCCTCCCGCCATGTTGGTAGCGAGAGGGATTTTACAGATTTTATGCGCGAGCCTTAGCAACGTAACCCAGTGCTTCCTTGCACTTGTCTGTTACGTACTGCCAGTCACCTGCTTTCACCTTGTCTGAAGGGAAGAGTTTTGAGCCCATGCCTACACAGAAGACACCAGCCTTGAACCATGACTTCAGATTTTCTTCTTCAGGTGCGACGCCACCAGTAACCATGATCTTTGACCAAGGCATCGGAGCTTTCAGACCCTTCACCATATTCGGACCTACTACGTCGCCAGGGAACACCTTTGTCAGATCGCAGCCCAACTCCTGAGCCTTACCGATCTCTGAAACGGTCATACATCCCGGACAATAGGGAACGAGACGACGGTTACAAACAGGAGCGATGTCAGGATTCAGCAGCGGACCAACCACAAAGCAGGCACCCAGCTGGATGTACATAGCTGCTGTGGGGGCATCAACAATAGAACCGATACCCAGCGCCAGTTCTGGACACTCTTTATCAGCCCACCTCACCAGTTCACCGAAAATCTCCTGGGCGAAATCGCCACGATTCGTAAACTCAAAAGCACGAACGCCGCCTTCATAACAGGCCTTTACCACGTTCTTGCAAGTCTCAAGATCCTTATGATAAAAGACGGGCACCATTCCGGTATCGCCTATCTTCTTCAATACTGCAATTTTATCAAACTTTGCCATAATATCATAATTAACGTTGTACGCGACCACTAGCATTACCACCTGCGAGAGACTCAACCTCCTCGGCAGAAACCAGATTGAAGTCACCATTGATGGTATGCTTCAGTGCAGAAGCAGCCACAGCAAACTCGAGGGCCTCACCCTGTGTCTTCTTGGTAAGCAGACCGTGGATCAAACCACCAGAGAATGAATCACCACCACCTACGCGATCGATAATCGGATTGATCTCATAACGCTTTGACTGATAGAACTCCTTGCCATCATAGATGAGGGCCTTCCAGCCATTGAAGGTGGCACTGTAGCTCTCACGGAGCGTAGAGACCACATACTTGAATCCGAACTCCTTCATCATCTGCTTGAAGATGCCCTCATAACCTGCGGCATCTGTCTTGCCACCCTCTACGTCAGCATCAGGCTTGAAGCCAAGACAGAGCTCAGCATCTTCCTCATTACCGATACATACATCAACATACTTCATCAACGGACGCATGATGGAGATGGCTTTTTCTGAGGTCCAGAGCTTCTTGCGGAAGTTCAGGTCGACAGACACTGTAACACCATGACGCTTAGCAGCCTCACAGGCAAGTTTTGTCAACTCAGCAGCCTTGTCGCTGATGGCCGGTGTGATGCCAGACCAGTGGAACCAGGCAGCGCCCTCCATAATCTTGTCGAAGTCGAAGTCAGAAGGAACAGCCTCTGCAATAGATGAGTGGGCACGATCGTAGATGACCTTCGAGGGGCGCATAGAAGCTCCTGTCTCAGCATAATACAGTCCCACACGGTCGCCACCACGGGAAATGAACTCAGTATTGACACCATAACGGCGCAGTGCGTTGACTGCTATCTGACCGATTTCATGCTTTGGAAGCTTTGATACGAAATATGCCTCATGACCATAGTTAGCCACTGAGATAGCCACATTTGCCTCACCACCACCAGGGATGATGCGGAATGATTCACTCTGAATGAAACGGTCGTTTCCCTGTGGGGAAAGGCGAAGCATAATCTCGCCCAATGTTACGATTTTTGCCATTGCTTTTTTGCTTTTGTTTTATAGATTAATACTATTTCTTTGATTTCGACGACAAAAGTACGACTTTTTTCTGAAACTACCAAATATTCTATACCGAAAAAGAGCAGAAAAGTTACGGAAACGATTTCGTTACAAAATCATTTGGTGGTATCAATTATTATTCGTACCTTTGCACGGCAAAAGAATCAAATAAAATGGGTAAAGAGAATATCAGAATCAAGGATATCGCCGAGCGAGCAGGTGTCTCGGTAGGTACAGTCGACCGTGTGCTTCACAATCGTCCTAATGTGTCAAAGGCTGCTCTTGATAAGGTCAACAAGGCATTGGCTGAGATGGACTACAAGCCAAATATGTATGCCTCTGCCCTTGCCTATAATAAGAAATACACTTTTTATTGTGTACTGCCAAAGCATGAACAGGAGGCCTATTGGGATGAGATCGAGGAAGGAGCGCAGGCCTGTACCGATTTCCGTCGCGATTTTGGTATCACCCTGAAATTCATCTATTACGAGCGTTTCAACAATGCCTCCTTCACCCGCATGGTGCGTGAGTTCTTTACCGAGAAGTTTGATGGCGTCATTATCGTACCCACGACGTTGGAACAGACAGCACGCTTTACCGAGAAACTGACAGACAGAGGCATCCCCTATGTGCTGCTTGACAGCTATATGCCCGACCTGAAGCCTTTGGCATTCTTCGGACAGGATTCTTTTGCAAGTGGATACTTTGCTGCCCGTATGTTGATGCTCATTGCTGCCAAAGAGAAAGAGATTGCATTGGTGAAGCAGACACGCGACGGTAAGGTAGGTTCGAAACAGCAGGCCAACCGCGAAACAGGTTTCCGTCATTATATGGTAGACCATTTCCCTGACGTCAAGATTACGGAAGTAGACCTGCCCCTTGATGAAGAGCGCGTAGAATATGACACCATCCTCGAGATATTTTTCAAGGATCATCCCAGTATTCACCATTGCATCACCTTCAATTCCAAGGCACATATCGTAGGAGAATTCTTAAAGAAGAGTAATCGCCGTAATATCCAGATCATGGGCTATGATATGGTGCCGAAAAACGAGGCTTGTATCCGTCAGGGAAGTATCTCTTTTCTGATTGCACAGCATGCCTATCAACAGGGCTATGCCAGTGTGGATGCCCTCTTCAATGCCATCGTCCTGAAGCGGGAGGTAAATCCGGTGAACTATATGCCCATAGAGATACTGACAAAGGAAAATGTCGAATTCTATCGGCGCAAGGCTATTTAGAATCCAAACTTTCAAAAGCATACTAAACAAATTACAAACAAACAAATGGAATTAGCAACTTACTTAAGAATTAATCAAGCAGACAGTGTTGTTGTATGTCTGCAGCCTAAGAAAAAAGGAGAAATCATCACTGTCGATGGCAAGACCGTTGTCTTGAATCAGGACACACCGGCTGGTCATAAAGTACTTATCAAGGATGTCCGCGAAGGCGAGGACATCATCAAATACGGCTATCCCATCGGTCATGCCAGACAAGATATGAAAGCCGGTGACTGGGTGAATGAGAACAACTTGAAGACCAATCTTTCCGGTACACTCGAATATACCTATAACCCCGTTGGCGAAGAACTTTCCATCAAGAAAGAAAACCGTACCTTCAAAGGTTATAAGCGTAAGAACGGTGACGTAGGTGTACGTAATGAAATGTGGATAGTCCCTACGGTCGGCTGCGTGAACGGTATCGCTGAGAAACTGGCGGAGAAACTGCGCAACGAGACCAGACTGGAAGGTATCGATAGCGTCTATGCATGGCATCATAATTATGGTTGTTCACAACTTTCTGAAGACCATGAGAATACCCGTAAGGTTTTACGCGACATTTGTCTGCATCCCAATGCCGGCGGTGTATTGGTATTGAGTCTGGGTTGTGAGAATAACCAGCCTGATGATTTCATGGCTATGCTTGGTGATTATGACAAAGACCGTATTAAGCTATTGGTGACCCAAAAGGTGGAAGGCGATGAAATCGAGGCCGGCATGAATATTCTTCGCGACCTCTATGCCATTGCCCGCAAAGACCATCGTGAGGATGTGCCCGTCAGTGAGCTCCGTGTAGGCTTGAAATGTGGAGGCAGCGACGGTTTCAGCGGTATCACCGCCAATCCATTAGTTGGTGAATTCAGCGACTGGCTTGTAGCCCAAGGTGGTACTAGTGTCTTGACGGAAGTGCCGGAGATGTTCGGTGCTGAGACGATTCTGATGAACCGTTGCCGCACGGAGGAGCTTTTCAATCAGACCGTCTCGATGATCAACAACTTCAAGGAGTATTTCCTGTCGCACGGTGAACCTGTAGGTGAGAATCCCTCACCAGGCAATAAGGCCGGTGGCATCTCTACGCTCGAAGATAAGGCACTGGGCTGCACTCAGAAATGTGGTAAGGCACCTGTCAGTGGTGTGATGGAGTATGGCGACCGTTTGACGAGCAAGGGATTGAATCTCCTGTCTGCTCCAGGCAACGACCTGGTGGCATCGACAGCCCTGGCCTCTTGTGGTTGTCACATCGTACTCTTCACTACGGGACGAGGAACGCCCTTCGGCACCTTCGTTCCAACAATGAAAGTGGCTACGAATCCTACTTTGGCCAAGAACAAACCCAGCTGGGTGGACTTCTCTGCAGGACAATTGGTTGAAGGTCGCACGATGCAGGAGCTGGTGCCTGAGTTTATCGACAAGGTGCTCGCCGTTGCCAGTGGACAGCCCGCAAGGAATGAGGAGAACGGCTATCGCGAAATATCGATCTTTAAAAACGGCGTAACTCTTTAGTGAATAAATAATAGTTGAATAGTGAAAAGTAAAGGGCTTATCGCATTGTCACCCCTTGGGGTGTTCGTGATATTGTATTTAGTCACCAGCATCATTGCTGGTGACTTCTACAAAGTGCCCATTACGGTGGCGTTCATGGCTTCAAGCATCTACGCTGTGGCCATCTTCCGTGACAGGCCTCTGAAAGAACGCATAGAGATATTCAGCAAAGGTGCCGGTTCCGGTCAGATGATGCTCATGATCTGGATATTCCTATTAGCGGGAGCCTTCGCCAATTCCGCCAAGATGATGGGAAGCATCGATGCCACCGTCAATCTTACACTTCATCTCCTACCCTCCCAGATGTTGTTGGCTGGTCTGTTCCTGGCAGCGTGCTTTATCTCTATTTCCATAGGGACGAGTGTCGGTACCATCGTCGCGCTGACACCGATTGCAGTAGGCGTAGCACAGCAGACAGGCACCGATGTGGCCTTGATAACAGCCGTTGTCGTGGGTGGTTCTTTCTTTGGCGACAATCTCTCGTTTATCTCGGATACCACCATCGTAGCCACTTCTACACAAGGTTGTAAGCTGAGCGACAAATTCCGCGTCAATTCCTTTATCGTCATCCCTGCTGCTGTGGTGATCCTGATTGTCTATTATTTCATGGGTGCCAATATACAAGCTGCTCATCAGACAGGCACCGTGGAATGGGTGAAGGTCATCCCTTACCTCGTCGTATTGATTACTGCCATTTTCGGCATGAACGTGATGGCGGTGCTGACACTCGGTATTGTGCTCACAGGCTGTATCGGCATTCTGTTGGGCAGTTCCGACATCTTCGGATGGATGAAAGCCATGGGCGATGGTATGACAGGCATGGGAGAACTCATTATCGTCACAATGTTAGCAGGCGGTATGCTGGAACTGATCAAACAGCAAGGAGGTATCGATTTCATCATCGGACGGATGGTGAAGCATATCCATAACAAACGGGGAGCTGAGTTATGTATTGGCACACTGGTAGGTCTCGTGGATATCTGCACAGCCAACAATACGGTGGCCATCATCACCGTAGGCGGCATTGCCAAGCAGATAGGCGACCGATATGGCGTCGACAACAAGAAGGCTGCCTCTATTCTCGATACCTGTTCTTGCTTCGTACAAGGTCTGATTCCCTACGGTGCACAACTTCTGATAGCCGCCGGACTGGCAACGATCAATCCCGTCAGCATCATCCCCTGGCTTTTCTATCCCTTTGCCATCGGAATTGCCGCACTGCTCTCTATCCTATTCCGTTATCCAAGACGATACTCTTAATTATTATATAAAGTGAATATTATCCAACGTAATTTCTTCCGACTCATCCGCTGCGGGGAGTTTAACAGGCAGGAACAGATAGAGCCCATGTCCGTCAGCAAATGGAATAAGCTGTATCAGCTGGCCTTAATGCACCAGGTTGTGCCATCGGTCTATGCAGGTATCCGGCAATGCCAGGACCAGTTCTTCCTGCACCTGTCGGAGAAGCAGATGAGAGAGTGGGAAAAAGCCCAGGCAGAAGTCAGCCAAACGAATCTTCAAGAGGAGGAGAACGAACTGTTACGTGCCGACCACTTGACGAATCCCCTGCTGAACAAAAAACTGCAGGCCATTCTTGACGATGAGCAGTCGGACATTGCTACCCGTCAGCTTCTGCTGAACATTATTCACATCACCCGACATATCCTGAACGAAGGCATACCAGTCTACAACCTTGTGCAGCTGGGTAAATATCTCACGACGGAAGGACACCGCGTGGATTTCCTCACCTTGAACCAATGGCTGAAGAGAATCGGATTCACACCGATGGCACAACTCGAAGGAGCTCTGCTGATACAAATGTTCGGATTCAGCAAGGAGGAAATACCGTTCCTGGTAGGAGAGCCTGACAAACGCGTGGAACGTGTAGCGCAGGAACTGACGGAATTCACTAACACCCGATCAGAGGAATTCTATTTCTCCCAGGATTCCGATAGTGTGTTCGTACATACCAGCAACAGCAGTGCGATTCTCGGTCACATCCGTCGCTCGGCACAGTATTTCCGCTATCTGCCATCAGAGACGCTGACAAACTTCTTCGCCTCCTTCGCGCACTCACTATCGCATATCGAAGAATAGGATATCCCAGGCCGTCCTAGGATATCCAAATATGTTTTACTCAATAATTGCCGCTGCGGCTTCTTCCGCTGCCTTAGCGATAGAATCCTGTTCAGCCTTCAACTGGGCGGCACGTATCATTTCTTCTTCCAGGCGGTCGTAAGCATTCTTGGCTTCATCGTAATAATAGCCCTGCTCATGATCCTCCATATACTTCTTGAACGACTCCATCGTGTTGCCCATCCTGGCAGTCTCGAAGTCCAGAGAGTCTATCATCTGCCGGGCCTCACGCACATGCACATTGTCAGGATTGCGGTCGATGAAGAGCTGAAGGGCGGATTTTGACAGACTGGCACGGGCATTGTCCCAATCACGGTCAATCTTCTTCAGAGCCATCAGATGCACCTTGATAGAATCGCGATGGGCCACAGGTGCCTCAATATACATATCAAGGAAATTCTGCAGCACAGCCGGTTCCGTACTCATCATCGCGTTCTCATACGCGCGGAGTTCGTTCTCCTGCTGGGTCTTCTGAGAATAGTAGATACCCAGCATTACGATAATCAGCGCCAGCACGAAAGCAATGATAACAGCCGACCAAAGGGCCTTGTGTCCTTTCTTCTTCGGCGGCTGCTGTCCTGCCTCCGCCGGAACAACCGGAGTATTCAGAGTACTCGGAGTATTCTGAGTATTCTGAACCATCGTCTCAGGTTCCGAAGCAGCAGCATTGATTGAACAATGGCAGTTCGGACACTCATGATCATCCTTGAAGATATACTCTCCGCAGTCGGGACAACGGGTCACCTTGCCTGCGATATCAACACCACACGATGGGCACGTTCTTGCGCGGTCGCTTACCTGATGGCCGCATTCTGGACACTTTATAATCATTTACTATCTGACAATTAACAATTAAACAATTTATCTAGCCATTTGAATATTCTGCGATTTAGTGGTGGCGGAAGCGGATCTCTCTCAATCCATGTTTTCCGAGAAAGCGCGATTTGTCGACATAGCCGTTGATACCGACGATACGTCCCTTACCTGTATACTGCCACATAGTGATGTCCCGCTCGTCGGCCAGCACAGGCTCTTCTTCGAGATAAAGGGCAATCATCAGCTGGTAATCATCAAGCTTGCCAACCAGATGCCAGTTATAGAAATTGCGGAACGTATACACCAACGGTTTCTGACGATAGGCATGCTCCACCATCTGGAGGAATGTCAGCAGAGAGTCACAGAACTGGTCCTCCTGCAGACCGCCCATCGTCTCCACGTCAATCATCGGTATCAGGTCCTGTTCACCGGGCAGACACTGTGCGGTGAAGTTCTCCAACTGCTTCTGCAGCGGTGTCTTCGGACGGAAGAAATGGTAGGAGCCTACTTTCAGTCCATAGCGATGCGCGAGGTTGATGTTACGCTCAAACTTAGGATCGATGCGATCGCCACCCTCCGTTGCCTTCAGATAGACGTAGGCCATCTTGGTATTCTCACCGACGGTCTCCCAGAACACATCTCCCTGATAGCGGCTCAGGTCGATACCATGCACATGACCGCAGGTATCCTCGCACTGCAGGAAGGGGTTGTAGTCAGGGTCATTCAGACGTGGATCGGGTGCCGGCTTCGGAGCAGCAGCTCGTACCACTTTTGTCCTGCCTTTGGCCTTCGACTTCGTCCTGGCCTTTTTCTTCACCACTTTCGTGGTTTTTGCGCGTGTACGGCGCTGCGGCTTCTTGGGTCTGGCCCCCAGGGCATCGCCTGCCGTCATCATCCCAATCAGTAATAATATTATATAAAATATGTAGGATCTCTTCATTGCTTCCATTTTTTGAGCCACAAAATTACACTTTTTTTCTGAAAACAAGAAAGCCTGCCACATTTTTTTTAATTATACCCCTTCAATCGTGCGTAATATCAAGGAGTAACGGAGCATCGTCACATCAGACAGACATAAAACAAAATCCCCCGCATATCTGCGAGGGACTTGTTTTGTATTACCTTCTGGGAGCACCGGGAGCGCCAGCGCCACCAGCACCACCAGGTCTGCCACCACCGGGGAAGCCGCCGAAACCGCCGAAGCCCTGCTGAGGAGCAATCTCCGGCTCACCGAAGACAGATGCCTCGGCATCCTTGTCGTTCAGCTTGAACACCATGAACTTAGGATTCTTCTCCGTGCAGGGAGCCCATGCACCACCCTTCGGACCGTTAGGATCGCTGTACTTGGCAAAGTTGGTCCAGGCTGTCAGCATCTTCTCTGAGAGATCCCAGTCGCCCTTGGTCCAGGGACGCCAGCAATGCTTCAACGACTTGAATACGAACCACAGGTCTGAAGAGTGGAAAGCACCACGCAGACGCTGGGTTACCTCGGGATGACTACCATCATCAGGCAGAGGACGTGCAAACTCGTATGCCCATGCCTTACCGCCCTTCTCAGCGCGAACCTTACAGAACTCAGCGATGTTGGGAGCCATGTTACCCATATCGTTCAGGGTGAAGCCAATCATATAAGGCACATCAGCCAACGTGCCCTCGCGGGTAGCATCGTCGAAGCTCTTCTTGCTGACATAGCCGTCGAGCATCGGCATAAAGCCCATACCCATACGCATCATACCCATCATACCGCCCTGCTGTTGCTGGCCGGCGCTGTTCACCTGCTGGTAGATAGTAGGCAGCGCGAAGATGGTCTCAGTAGAGGCCTGACGCATCTTCTGCAGATCGGTCATACCGGCCCAGTCGAACATCTTCTTGGCATTGTTGGCAGCATCCTCAATGCTTCCGCCACTGTAACGGCCACCCATCATACCACCACCGTTAGGATTGGGGATGCTCAGACCCTGAGCACTCATGATGACAGCCTTGTGGAACAGACCACGGGCCAAGGGGCTCTCACACAGTGTACGGACACTACCACCACCGGCGCTCTGTCCGAAGATCGTCACGTTGTTGGGGTCACCACCAAACTGGGCAATGTTCTTCTTGATCCACTTCAGGGCCTCGATCTGGTCGAGGATACCATAGTTACCTGAAACCTTGTTGGGGCTTTCCTCAGCCAGTGCCGGGTGTACCAGGAAACCGAAGATACCCAGACGGTAGTTGATGGATACGAG
The DNA here is from genome assembly GCA_016290175.1 of Prevotella sp. Taxonomy (GTDB): domain Bacteria; phylum Bacteroidota; class Bacteroidia; order Bacteroidales; family Bacteroidaceae; genus Prevotella. The sequence continues at coordinate 25,278 of JAEETD010000028.1, forward strand.
CACCACATCCTTGGCACCCCACTCCTGACCGTCGAACTCGGGCTCAGAGCCGAATCCCTCACGATAGCCACCACCGTGAATCCACAGGGCCACAGGCAGTTTCTTGTTCACCTGACCGGGAGCCTTGGTCCATACGTTCAGATACAGACAGTCCTCACTGAAGGCAGCCTCCTTGCCATAGCCCCACTCAGTGTAATAGCCACCGGTGTACTGAATGGCCTGATAGCTGGGACGTCCGAAGGTGTCGCATTTCTTCACACCCTTCCAGGGCACAACGGGCTGCGGAGCCTTCCAGCGGTTCTCGCGGATAGGAGGTGCAGCATAGGGAATGCCACGATACACAAACACGTCAGGATGATCGTCAGCCAAGACGCCCTGTACCTGACCACCTTCGATTGTTAACACGGGGTTGTTCTGCGCATTGGCAGAAACTGCTAACATGAGCAGCAACGGTAAAAAGAGTTTTTTCATAAATAGTTGTATTAATAAAGTTGGTAATAGTGATTCCTGTCGCTTAGCGCACCACGCGGGTGAACTCGGGCTTTGCACCGGCCTCCTTACCCATCGTCACATAGATGGTGGAATTCATCTCACCACCGCCTCCGAAGCCACGGCTCTTCACCTTGAACTCGTAGTCGATGCTGTCGTCAGTAGTGCGCTTGCCGAATGTCACCGGCGTTCCCAGGTTGAACTGATAGCTGGAGCAGGCTGCATCGAAGATGGCCTTCTCGGCATCAGTCACAGGCTGCTGGGCAGAATAGGCTGGCAACGCTTTGACAGAGCCTTTCTTATAGCCGTTCTCCTTGAGGAAACGGTCAATCTCCTTGGCGGCAGAGTTTACGCGGGCCTGGCGCACACCATAGCCCGGCTGGATCTTGGCCTTGGGCAGTGCTTTCACGAGGTCGGCTGACGAGGTTTCCAGACCACCGCTGCCGAAGGTGCAGAAAGGCACGATGGTCTTCCCGGCGAAGTCCTGCTCCTTTAAGAGCGTTACCAGCGGCGATGCGTAAGTGCCGCCCCAGATGGGATAGCCCAGGAAGATGACGTCGTAGGCTTTAAGATTCGCCTTCAGCGGTTTGATCTTAGGCTCCTTGTCACTCTGAGCACGCTGCATCGTCTCCTGGAAACTGTCGGAATAAGGCTTCTCTGCCTCGATGCTCTCAATGTCTGCACCAAGTTGTTTCTGAAACTCCTCGGCCACAGCCTTGGTGGTATTGGTCGCTGAGAAATAGATCACCAGTTTCTTCTGTGCGAAACCAGTTGTCACGAATGCTGCCATAGCAAACAATAATAAAAGTCTTTTCATAAGTTGATAATTAAGTTATGATCATAAGTCGCTGCAAATTTAGACAATTTTACGAATATATGCAAATATCTGACCGATTATGTTTGGTTGATTCGTGATTTTTGAGTACTTTTGCCACGTTTTATAGAGTTTATAGCAGATGATTGTTGTCATGTTGACACTTTTTGCCCTTGTGGTCGTCGGATTCATTGCGGGCAAGACGGGTTACCTCGGAGGCGATTTCGACCGCCAGCTGTCGAGGCTGGTCATCAACATCACCTGCCCGGCCCTGATCCTCTCCTCGGCGATGACAGGCGAGCTGCCCGACCGTCGCTATATCCTCCCTCTGCTGCTCATCAGCCTGCTGACCTATCTGCTCTTGTCAATCGCCGGATTCCTGCTGCCGCGTTATATCACCAGCAACCAGAACCACCAGGGCCCCATCGGCTTTGCCCTGATCTTCGGCAACGTAGGTTTCATGGGCTATCCCGTAGTGGCGTCGATCTTCGGTCACGAGGCTGTGTTCTATGCCGCTGTGCTCAATGTGGTCAACACCTTCGCCGTCTTCACCATCGGCACCATGCTCATCACAGGCGCCAGCAGCGACCGCACCAGATTCGAGAAGAAGGTGCTCTACAGCACACCGATGCTTGCAGCCTACCTCACGATGGGTATCGTGGCCCTGCAGATAGACCACATCCCTGAGGCCATCAGCCAGCCGCTCACGATGCTGGGCAACATCACCGTGCCCGCAGCACTGCTCATCATCGGCTCGTCGATGTCGCAGCTTTCCCTGCGCACCATGCTGGGCAATGGCACCGTCTACGTCACCACCCTACTCCGACTGGCAGTCTTGCCCGTCGCCGTACATTTCATTATGCTGCAATTGGGATTCTCGCCGTTTGTGGTCAATATCAACACGCTCGTCATCGCGATGCCCGTTGCCACCTACGGCACCATTCTCTGTCTGAAATATGAGAAAGACACCACCGTCATCACTGCCGTCACCTTCGTCACCACCCTCATCTCGATGATCACCATCCCGCTCCTGGTCACGCTACTGTTCAAATAATTATTGATCAGCCTCCAGAAACCGCAGTTCTGCCTCCAGCATCTCCAGCTTCGGCATCGGACAGCCAGCCTCGCGTGCAATCTCCAGGGGACGGGTGTAGAGATAGTATATCTCCATGCGTCGGTGGAAGTCGTAGTCCAGTCGCATGGACGGTGAATAAGGCGTCATGTTATCAGTCATATCTATCATCTTATCGACAAATGCAGCATCCAGGTTCTTCACCCCCAAGTGCTGAGCAGTACTGACCACCTCCATCATCTGCTCGCGAATCAGTTGACGGGTCGACTTGTTCTTCAGCAGCAGGTCTGTCTGCGTGTGCAGTGCCACCGTCATACCGTTAAACGGCATGTTCCATACAGCCTTCTTCCATCGTGCCTCATGATATTCCACGAAACCCGTCTCGATGCCAGCCTCACGGAATTCATCCACCACCGCCTGCATCAGCGCTTCGTCCTTGCAGGAATAATTGGCCAGATTGATGCTGCCATAGCACTGGTGATTGACTCTGCCGGGCTCAGTCTTGGCAGAACAGATAAAGGCCAGTCCGGCAGCCAGTTGTACGTCAGGAAACATTTTCTGCACATCCTCCTCCACGCCAATGCCGTTCTGAATCAGCACCACCAGCGTACGGTCATGGAGCAATGGGGGTAGCAGCGACTGCAGTTTGCCGTTGTTCACAGACTTCAGACACACCAGCACCACGTCGCACTTCGGCATGTCCTCCGTATGCTGATAGGCATTTATATCATCCAAATGAAACGATCCGTTGCAGGAATCTACATGCAGACCATGCTGTTTCACATACTCATAATCGCTGCGGAACAAGAAATGAAGTTCCTGTCCTGCATGAGCCAATTTTGCTCCATAATATCCACCAATGGCACCACTGCCGATGATTCCGTATCTCATATTGATCATTAAATTCTAAATGCGCCTGCAAAGTTACACCATTTTTTTGTATTTCATCGCATTTTATTAGAATTTTGACACTTCTATGCTGCACATTTACCAGTCCTTTTTAAACCAAATGAACAAAACGCCGTCTAAATAAGTAACTGTATTATCAATTATTAATTAAAAACAAATGAAGAAGATTTATTTCGCAGCATTGCTTTCCATGTCTTTGATGACAGCCAATGCACAGGAGCCGAATATTCCAAGAGGAATGTTTGGCGCTCCACAGGTTGATGTTAAGTTCGACGAGTACAAGGCAGCTCCTCAGGGTTTCGACCAGGATCGTGCAGGAATCGCAAAGGGCACCGTGAAGCTCATTGAGTACCAGTCAGAATCAGTAGGAACCACCCGTAAGGCAAATGTCTATCTGCCACCGAAGTACGATGCTAAGAAGAAGTACAGCGTGCTCTACTTGCTTCATGGCATCGGTGGCGATGAGAACGAGTGGTACAAGGACGGCGGTGTGCCCAACATCATCATGGACAACCTCTATGCCGACGGAAAAGTGGCCGACATGATCGTGGTCATGCCTAACGGACGTGCTCAGAAGGACGACTCCCGCGCAGGAGGTATGGGATCGTTCAGGGCATTCGGCGATTTCGACAAGGACCTCATCGGTAGCCTTATCCCTTACATCGAGAAGAACTTCAGCGTCTATGCCGATAAGGATCACCGTGCCATCGCAGGTCTGTCAATGGGTGGCGGCCAGTCACTCAACTTCGGACTCGGTCACATGGATGTGTTTGCATACGTAGGCGGTTTCTCTTCTGCCCCCAACACCATGCGTGCCGCACAGCTCATTCCCGATGTCGACAAGGTGAAGAAGGAGAACAAACTCCTGTGGATGGTATGCGGCGGGGCTGACGGCCTGATGAACAACAGCGCACAGCTCAAGGCATTCTGCGACGAGAAGGGCATCCCCTGCACCCTCATCAACTATCCTGACCAAGGCCACAACTTCGTTGTCTGGAAGTATGGTCTCTACAATTTCGCGCAGTTGATTTTCAAATAATCATCCATACTTCCTCATCTAAGGGAGGACGGTGTAACGGAGGGACGGTTCTTTTGTTATAACAGGAGAACCGTCCCTCCGTTATATGTTATGTCATATGCTATGTTACCATACGCAGTTTTGTTTTGAGGGTTAGACCATATATTACGTTTGCAAATATAGGAATAAATCTCCAAACTTGCAAGAAAACGAGAGAAAAACTGCCAAAATGCTTGGAACTTTCAAAAATACTTCGTATATTTGCACCGTCAAAAGTTACTTTTGGCTATCCGGGTAAGTTTCCCGAGAGGGCAAGCCGTATACGTCACTACCCATTTTAAAGCCACCTCCGGGTGGTTTTATTATTTTCTGAAGCTCTTCATCATCATCTTCAGAAAGCCCCTACTTGTAGCGATATTACGTTTAATTGAAATCTCCTTCCTACCAGTAAATATCAGGACTTCAAAAGCGTCCGCATTCGACTCGAAATAGCGTTTTATCTCTAACGTAAGATTGCGAACGTTATAATCGCACACGATATTCAACAATACACAATTGGTTTGCCCAATGGATTCCTTCAACCTATTTCCAACGGAATTCTTTCCTGAAATCGTTTTAAGATCGAACATCTTGAATACTCCTTTCCGCTCGAAAATATAGTCTGCCGTACGGATACCTTTGGGATTGGGTAGAATAAACACCCGATAACCATGCTCCCCAGCCTTACGTGCTGTCTTTAACAGATTGTCGTAGTCTTCGCTACTTTCTCCACCTGTACTGAATATATTGTTTTCGTTTTTAACAAGATAGAATGACGGATGAACGGTGATCTCTTTCAATTGACTGATGAAACTCGCACCTCGTAGTAAAGGTAAATCCTCCAACAAGGCATCTATGTCTCTCACTCGACCTTCCTCAACAAGAGAACAGCTATCTTCAATTATATTGTTTTCGAATAATGGTTTATCTATCATAGTTTTATTTTTAAGGATACATGGAATAAAATCATCGTGCGATTTCCTTATCAAACGTATATTCCATCTCTGAGGATTCTCTGTCTTAATAGACTGTTCATGTTATCACGGACGCGGACCAGATCGACCTTGCAGTCAAGCAGCTGTTCAAGTTCTGTCTGAATCATATCCAAGGTAAGCAGCGAGGGCGCCTGGCCTTCGTAACATACATCGACGTCGCTGTCTTTAGTCTGCTCCCCACGAGCCACTGAGCCGAAGATACCGATTCTCGTCAGGCCATACTTCTTCTGAGCCGTTGGTTTATAACGCCTCAATAAGTTTAGTATTTCTGTCTGCGACTTCATCTGTTTACCTTTATAATCTGTTTCGGTTGCAAATATAGGAACTTTTTCCCAAACTTCCAAATTTTGAGGAAAGAAAGTAAAGGGTAATCGCTGGGAAAGTAGAAAAGCAGGAAAGTAGGAAAGTAGACATTAAGGTATTCTAAAGAATATAATATAGAGTAATAATAAATAAGAATTAAAAAAAACTTCTACTTATAAAGTCTCTTTTCCGCATTGAGAAACTGGTTAATGTCCGCTTTCCGCATTTCCTACTATCCGCATTTTCGTGAGCCGGTGTGATACATCGTTAAGGAAAGTCTTATTGTTATTTGGGAAACGATGGAAAAATTGCGGGAAAGCCTTCCAACACTTTTTGGATAGCTTTCCAAAAAGTGTTGCATGGCTTCGTAAAAAACGGAGGTAAGCCTTCTAAAATTAAAATAAACCGAAAAATATTTGGTTTTACCGAAGTTATTTCTTATCTTTGCACCAAAATTGAGAATATGAGAGTTATTTCATTTTCCATGATAAGGGATTTCGTTGCGAAACATGCTGATGCCGATGTAGCTATGCGTGACTGGTACAAGCGTGTTTGCAAGGCCAACT
>JAEETD010000101.1 GCA_016290175.1 Prevotella sp.
TCTCATTTTCATGTTGGTTTTATCTGATATAATGTGTTTCTGTTAACTCTTCCTGAATCTTCGGCGATCCGAACTGCTGGAGGCCGAGACGGATGCTCTTGATAAGGAACGCCATATTCAGGCCCAACTGTCGCATGGTCTGCATGCCCTCCTCGTCCTGCGTCACCTCACCGGGAGCAGTACCGTGGGCGATGCTCCAGTACTGCGAGGGCACGACGGGCATGTTTGTCTTCAGATAATACTTGTTCAGCACGTCCATCGTCGCCGTGGCTCCACCACGGCGGGCGATACTCACCGAAGCACCTACCTTCATCGACCAGTCGGTATGCAGGTTGGAATAGAACAGACGGTCGAGCAGCGACAGCAGCGTGCCGTTAGGCGAGGCGAAATAGACGGGCGCCGTCGCCGTATTGCCGTGAGCCTTCGGGCTGCCATTAAGAATGATGACTCGCATATCTATCGCTTTGGTTTAATGTTCAGGTTCACACCCAGCACGTCCTCGCTGTCCACAATCGTCCAACTGCTGCCGGGATAGATGCCGATGGTGCGACCAGTGTCGATGCCCATCTTCTGGAGTTCTCGGATGACCTCGTCCCGGGCATCGCCCACCTCGAAGCCAAGGTGATGGACACCCTGACCATGCTTGTTGACGAACTCCCGGAAGGTGCTGGGATTGTTGTCGACCTGATGCAGTTCCAGTACCCAGTTGCCCATCTCGATGACGCACATCTGCAGGTCACAAGGCTTATCGGCCTGGCCGCGGTAAGTATAGGGATATTCGCCGTTGCTCTCCAGATGGTTCGTCCAGATCTCCGGCTCCGGTACGTTCAGCAGTGCGGCCCATGCCTTGGCGGCGCGGCGAATGTCATTGACCACAATGGTCACCTGTATGAACTGCTCTTTCTTCAGCGGCGTTGCCAAGGGCTTGAACGTGCTGGTCGTATCAGCCTCCTGACGGCCAGTTATGTAGCCCTTCATCCTCTCGATGCCATACTTCGCCACGACCAAATCCTCTTCAGACGTTGCTCCGCTGAAGGCAAAAGCCATCTTGCAGCCCTCATACTCATCGTAGGCACCACCGGCATATCCCAGTTCGCCCGTAATCGTCTGGTGGTTCGGATCACCACTGTCGGCATGGGTGGCAATCACCTCGCCGCACTTCGACCATGCCACGGCCACCAAATTATAGCCGTCTTTCCAGTTGCAGTACGAGCCCACAACCTTCATTTCGCCAATCCAGTCAACCGTATCGCCATTGTTAAGAACCGAGGCTGTTGCTACACCCTCAATACCCATCTCAATGGCCTTGGCCTTCATATCCTCCAGTGCCAAAGCCAGTTTCTCTCTTAATTCTCCGTTTGTCATATTCTTGTTCTCATTTGTTATGTCTGTTTTCTTTCCGTCCTGCTGCGGCGCATTACAGGCAAAGCATACACCACATAGAAGTAGAATCAATAGTGTCTTTGTGTTCATATCTGATAGTTTTATGATTGCTTAAATGTCAATATCCGTAGTAGCCTTTCCGCTGGGACTCTGAAATACGAACACCAGTTTTTCCTTGGGCAGGTCTTTCAGCGATAGATTGAAATCCTTCTTTCCATTGAGGGTAAAGGTCTTGACAGTCTGACCCGAAAAGCTGACAACATCCACCTTCACTATCGGTTCCGAGGCCAGGATGCAGAGTGTCGTGCCTGATCGTTTGGCCTCAACAGTCAGTTTAGACGAGACAGTCCCTCCTTGATCCAATCCGGCTGCCGCCAATTTCTGACGGCAGACCTCTGCCAACTGCGGATTCGTGGCCTCCAGATAGCGCAGGGCATAGTGACGGCCAAGCATACGATAACCCTCGCCGCTGAAATGGAGATTGTCGTCGCTGGGCAGACAGCCCTCGGATGAAACGACGTATGTATTCGGATAATGATTGGCGATGTCATTGATAGTGGGATTGGCATGGCCGCAGATACCACCATACTCCCCACGAACAACCTCGCCGACGAGCAGGGGCACTGCCGTTGAGTCGAAGCGCAATTCTTGCTGCAGGTCGCGATAGATTTTCCTCAGTGTCTTTCGCCAAAGGTCGTTGTAGGCATCCGTCTCGCCCTGATGCAACAGGATGCCCTTGATGACACCGTCCTTGGCGGCAATCTTCGCCATTGCCAGCAAACGCTCGTAAGGGTCACGCCCGTACTGATCGAGGATGCCGTTCATCCAGTCGCGCTCCTCCTTGGCGATGAGCGTCGCATTCTGATCCTTGTCGAAGAAGGTGATGGGACAGCCCTCTACGGCTACTGACACGATGCCTATTCGCACATTCTCGGGCACCACATCGATAAGTGTGCGTCCGAACCAGTCGGCAGGACCAAGATGGGCATCGGCGCGGCAAAGTGGCGGCACCGCCTTGCGCCATGTGCCTAACTTGCGGTCATGGCCATCGGTAGTAGCCATACTGAGATAGCGTTCACTCACGTTCAAGTCCTGCTCTTCGATAGGAGCCTGTCCGGCCATGTTCGACTGTCCGAAGCAGAGGAATACCCAAAAATTCTGATCCTGCGCATGTAACTGTAATGATGCCATAACTGTCATTAAAGAAATAATAATCCGTTTCATTGCCATATTGTTTAGATAAGTGTTACCACGGAAAGGTCTCTGGGTCGTTGAGCGCGTTCGACCGCAGGTTCTGGTTCAGCGCACTGATGGCCTGCATGTCGTCATCGGAGATGCAAAGAACCATTGCTGGAATCGCAAGCAGCATAGCGGCGATAAATAACTTCTTTCGTTTCATAATCATAGTCTTTTGTTGGGTTTGTTTATAAACTATCCTAAATATCGTTGCAAATATAGCAATAATTCCCTAATTATTAGTAACTTTGGCCTTTGATTTTAAATGATTTTAGGTATTATGAGTATGATAGACCAAATTATCGACTTCAATAAGAACTTCGTAGCACAAAAAGGCTACGAGAAGTACCTCACCGACAAGTACCCAGACAAGAAATTGGCGGTACTGTCGTGTATGGACACCCGACTTACCGAACTGCTCCCTGCTGCCCTCGGTCTGAAGAACGGTGATGCCAAGATTGTCAAGAACGCTGGAGGTTTGGTGATTTCTGCTTTCGATTCTGCCATGCGTAGCCTTATCGTAGCTATTTATGAATTAGGTGTAGAGGAAATCATGGTTGTGGCTCACTCGCACTGCGGAGCCTGCCACATGGGTTACGACCATTTCCATCATGAGATGATTGCCCGTGGCGTGACGGATGAAACGCTTGACACCATCCGCAAGTGTGGCATAGACCTCGACCAGTGGCTGGAGGGATTCAAGGACACACCGACCTCCGTCCGTAAGACCGTTGAGACCATCAAGACCCATCCACTTGTTCCCAATGACATCGTGGTTCGTGGGTTTATCATTGATTCAGAGACAGGAACTTTAGAAGAAATCCAATGAAGAAGATAATAAACCCATGGCTCAAGTGGACTGTATTATCAGATAATCGAAGCGATGACAGCCGTCTCTCTACAGAGCATGGCCTGTCAATCTTGTTGCAAACGACGAACGAGCGAGAGCAATGTGATGCTTGCATCAACATTGCCGAGCGAGGAGGAACTCGACGTAGTCAAACAGAGCGGCACAAGATCCTGCTTGATACTGGGGCAAGCGATGTGTTTATCAGAAACGCAGAGCAGTTGGGCATAGATCTCAGCGATGTGGACTATGTCTTCATTTCTCACGGACACAGCGATCATGCTGGCGGCTTACGGTACTTCTTGCAACATAATCAGAAGGCTCAGGTTATCGTCTCGCCAGATGCGATGAGCGGAAAGTTCTTTTCTAAACGAGGCAATCTGCATAGCATTACCACTGAGTGGCCAGAGATAGACGAAGACAGACTCGTCTTGACAGACCAGACCTGCGAGATTTTGGAAGGCCTTCATGTAATTGCCCATATCCCACAGACTCATCCCATGCCCAAGGGAAATCAGAATCTCTATGTTCAGAATGCTAATGGCGATTATATCCACGATGACTTCCGCCACGAACAGGCCTTGTATGTCGATGGTCTGCTATTCACGGGCTGTGCTCATAGCGGACTGGAGAATATTCTGGCGGCATGTCCTTGGCCAGTTCATTCTGTTATAGGTGGTTTCCACTTACTCGACGGCCAAGAGACGGCTGGTGAAATAAAAGCCTTGGCTCAAAGGCTGAAAGCAAAGTATCCTGAAACACAGTTCTACACCAGCCATTGTACAGGTGACAATGTGTTTGAGGTAATGAAAGACGTGATGGGCGAGCAATTACAGTCTTTCAGATGTGGAACTATAATAGCATAGAATAGAAGGTATTTAACAACTCAAGAATAAACAAGGAATATGCAACAGAAAAAGAACTTCCATCGCCACTTTGCGACATCAAGTAGCGGAAATAGGCAGGAGTCTCTTGGCGGATGATGCTCACTACACGACCTGTCAGTTCTCCATAGAGTTCGTAGTTAGAAGAGAATACGGCAATCTTCTGCCCAGGAAACAACTGAGCCAACTGAAAGTATGGCGTACCCTCCTTGATGCCCATCTTCTTAGCCTCATTGGAACGAGCTACTACGCAGCCGTCGTTGTTCGACAAAACTACGATTGGCTTTCCCTCCAAATCAGGACGGAAAACCTTCTCGCAGGAGCAGTAGCAATTGTCCAAGTCAGCTATACCGTACATCTGCTCTTATCTGATGAAATTAGTCCAAACCGGCTGTTCTTTCTGAGGATGTCCGTCTTCGGCAACGTTCAGTTTCTTGATCATCCAAGCCATGTTGCGTCCCAGTGTCCGCATCGTCTGCATGCCTTCCTCGTCCTGCTTTACCTGCCCAGGAGTCTGGCCATAGACCATGTTCCAGTACTGTGAACTGACCACTGGCATGTTCATGATAGTGAAGTACTTGTTCAGACGGTCAAAAGCCGCCGATGCGCCACCACGACGGCATACCACTACACTGGCAGCAAGTTTGTACTGTAGTTGCTGTCCCAAGGAATAGAACACCCGGTCGAGCAAGGCGCAGAGTGAACCGTTTGGCCCGCCATAATACACAGGTGAGCCAACTACAAGCCCATCAATGCCGTCCTTTACAGCCCGCCATATTTTGTAGTACAAGTCATCGTTGTATGTGCATTTGCCCGTTCTTCCACACCACCCGCAGGCGATGCAGCCTTGAACGGCCTGTTTACCGATACTGACAATCTCAGTCTCAATGCCCTCGGCGTTCAGCGTATTTGCCACCTCGCTGAGTGCCTGGAAAGTATTTCCATGCTCTTTCGGGCTTCCGTTTATCAATAATACCTTCATAAGTGCTATATCTTTTCAAAAGTACGAATCAGGTGAATCACCGTGCCCCAAATCTGGAAGTTCTCAGGGTCATTGACCTTGAACACAGGGTAATCAGGGTTGGCAGGGCGCAGTTCGATGTAGCCGTCCTTCCGATGTGTCAGATCGAGGAACTTCATTGTGAAGCCACCATCCCACCATGCCACGACGATGGAACCGTCATGTGGTTCCACCGCCCTGTCGATAATCACACGGTCACCATCCAACAACCCTGCATCCTTCATCGAGTCACCCTCCACATCGCCATAGAACGAGGCTTCTGGGTGACGGATATAGTCACGGTTGAAATCTAATGTCTCATGCCTATAATCGTCAGCCGGACTGGGAAATCCTGCCTTGATACCCGCATGTTCCAGCTCCAGTTTGGTGTCAAATATACCTTTGATTATCTTGATGTTACCCATCTCTAAATCCTAATTATTCTCAAAACTTGGCACAAAGATAGCGATTTTACGCTGATTATTGGTAATTTTGCCACCATAATTTAAATGAATTTATGCAAAAGAGCAAAAAGAATGGACGTAACTGAGTTACATGACGAAGAGAACCTGCTGGTGCAGATGCAGGACAGATGGGAGAATTACGGCAGTCTGGATGCGATTGTCGATACCCATGACCCGTTCACTCTTGAAGGTGCGCCGAGGTTTGAACTGTCGGAAAAGATTGACAGCCTTCTGAGTCATGCACTCACTGAGGATGAAAACCTGCTGCTTCGACAGACGCTTGGCATGGGCTGCAAGCAACGCTCCGTAAAGAGTCTTGCCCAACAGATGGGAACCACCCAGAAAGCCGTTCAGAAGAAACTCGTCTCGATCGTCGAGAAACTACGGCATCACGACGATTCCATTCAACTCTGGAAATATCTGAACCGAGAATAAAATACCTATGCCAAAGGCGGAACAGCAAAACAACAGGTGCATGGAGCGCGAAGTATGGGTAGACTGGCTTCGGCTATCGAAAATAATAGAAAAATATGAAACTTTCAATGAAACAATTATTACTCACAGCTTTGCTGTTACAGTCGCTCAGCATTTGTGGGCAGGGATTCATGAACCCCGTACTTCCTGGCTTCCACGCCGATCCAAGCGTGTGCCGTGCAGGTGATGACTTCTATCTCGTCAACAGCACGTTCCAGTACTTCCCCGGCGTACCTGTATTCCACAGTAAAGATCTGGTGAACTGGGAACAAATAGGCAACTGCCTGACCAGACCGACGCAGGTAGACTTAAAAGGCACCGATGGCAACAGCGGCATCTATGCACCTACCATTCGATACAACAACGGGCGATTCTATATGGTGACAACGGTCTTTCCATCGCGACGGCATTTCTATGTGTGGACAGATGACCCGTCTAAAGAATGGTCCGACCCCGTATACATAGAATTTGCCATCGGCAGTTGCGACCCTACGCTCTTCTGGGACGAAGGAAAATGCTATTTCTTATGGAAAGCGGCAGCAGATGAGACACGCCCGGGAATCAAGCCTGGTGAAATCAATATCTGCGAAATAGACGTTAATACAGGTAAGCGTATAGGCGATGTCCATCACTTGGGAACGGGGCTCGGCGGACGCTATCCTGAAGGCCCGCACATAAATAAGAAAGACGGCTACTACTACATGATGCTTGCCGAGGGAGGCACGGAGCATGGCCACCATGTCAACATCTTGCGAAGTAAATCGCTGTTCGGGCCATACGAACCGAATCCCGCCAATCCCATTCTGACACACTTCAGCATGAAGATGCAGAACAGCCCGATACAGGGGCTTGGACACGCCGACTTGGTACAAGCACCCGACTCGTCATGGTGGTTGATCTGCCTGGGGTACAGGACAAGCGGCTATCTGCAGCATGTGATGGGACGTGAGACGATGCTGGCACCTGTCAGATGGGAACAAGGCGGCTGGCCTGTGGTGAACGGAGACGGTACACTCCAGACTGACATGAAATGTGAGACGTTGCCGCTGGTGCCAATGGCAAAAGACCCTATACGCGAAGAATTCAATTACGTAACGCGCGAAGCACCCAAAGACAGTTATCACTCGTTGGGATTGCCAATGGGTTGGATGAGTGTATGTAATCCTGACTACACTAACTATTCACTGACGGAGCGTAAAGGCTGGCTCCGCCTCCACCCCACAACAACTGACCTCAGCATGAAGTCTAATCCCACCTTCATAGCCCGGCGCCAGCCAGCACGGAACT
>JAEETD010000029.1 GCA_016290175.1 Prevotella sp.
CAAGCCATCAGAATCAGCAGCGCTTTGTCCTTCAGCGAGTCGATGGCATCGATGATGTAGTCGTAGGTGTCGAGGTCAAACTCCTCCGCAGTCTCCTCATTGAAAATCTGCTGCAGAGCCGTAATCTCTGCCAGGGGGTTGATGGTGAGGAGACGCTCCTTCAGGGCATCCACCTTCACCTGTCCCACCGTCTTCGTCGTCGCCATCAACTGGCGGTTGATGTTGGTGATGCATACGCGGTCGGAGTCCACTATCGTCAACTGTCGGATGCCGCTGCGCACCAGACTCTCTGCGCACCATGAGCCGACGCCACCCACACCGAAGATAATAACCCGTTTTTGGGCGATACAATCCATTGCCTCATTGCCGAGCAATAACTCTGAGCGTCTGAATATAGCATTATCTATTGCCATTATTATTCTTTTTCGTGTGCAAAGGTACTGCTTTTACCCCAAAAATGCACCAAAAATAACGTAAAAAAGCCTAAATACCATACACATGGTATATGGAATGCCCCATTAGTGGGATTGTAGGAGCACAAGAATCGCCGTACCTTTGCACCGTCAAACAAATAAAACGTAAAAAGATGAAAAGGATAGCATTTACAATAGCTTTATTTTTGAGCCTCGGACTAAGTAGTGTTTGGGCAGAAGAGAATAGTACCAATAATAATGTACGCACGATAAAGGCTCCACGCTTTGCACGTCCGCTGGTAGAAAAATGGATTGAGGAATACGCTAAAACCGAGCCTGGCGTGGAATTCCAGATAGCCAAGGGTCAGGAAAATATTGACCTCACGATCACCATTGATCATCAGGAAGCCGACACAAAAGACTTTTGCCATTTGTTATATATAGGAGAAACAGCCGTACTGCCTATTACTGCCCGCAGTTCTGAGGCAGCACGGCTATTGGAGGGCAAGCACCTGAATGCGAAGAAACTGAAGCAGCTCTTCTTCCTGAACGACGACTTTGATGAGGATGTGAAGAAGATCAAGGCTTTCGAGAACATTATTATTTATAGTGGTAGCAATGCTTCATCAGTAGCCTCATCGTTTGCCCACAACTTTGGCGAAGAAAGCAGTAGTTTCAGAGGCAAGCGTATCTCTGGTGACGATTTGTTCTTGAACACCGCCGTTTCGAAAGATCCATTTGGTGTGACCTTCAACGCTCTGTCGAACATCTTCGATCTGAAGAGCCGTCACCTGAAGAGTGATCTGTCGCTCGTAGGTCTCGACCTGAAGAAGGACCTCGAAAGCAGTTTCAGTGACAACGGCACACTTGATGATGTACTCAACATTTTGGAGAATGGCAAACCTGCGGAGGTGACCATCGAAAAGGTTGGCATTACATTCAATGATGCCGACGAAGCCGTCAACCGCTTCATGCAATGGGTGCTTGTGAATGGTACAAAATATAATCATGAATATGGTTTGCTGAACCTTGATAAAAAAGAGACGAGTATCCAGATTGATAAGATACAGAACACATTGACAGCATTAAAGTAAGATTATTTTTAGGTAAAAAGGTAAGGAAAGGATAATTCTTATGGTAAAGAGATTGTTTATTGCAACACTCGTTGCAATCAGCCCCCTTTATGCGCTGGCGCAGGGGTTGATAACGGGTCACATCAAAGATGCTCGCAACGGTGAGTCGCTGATAGGAGCATCGGTGCTTGTGAAGAGTGAAAAAGGCCAGGGTGTTGTTACTGATATTGATGGTAATTTCTCCTTGCAGACGAAAAAGGAAGTCCCATTGACCCTAAGGGTAGAATTCGTGGGCTATCGTCCGATAGACGTGGATGTCTACGACTTCGAAGAGCCTGTGGAGATAGCACTTATCGATAATTCCAATAAGTTGGACGAGGTTGTCGTGATAGGCTACGGTACTCAGAAGCGCAATCAGCTGACAGGTAGTGTGACCACCGTCAAGGCCGATATCTTCGAGAAGGCTCCCGCGCCAACACTTGATGGTGCACTGAGCGGACAAGTAGCAGGACTAGCCGTGACTGCGAGCAGCGGACAGCCTGGAGCCGATAGTCATATTCGTATTCGTGGTGGCAACTCTGTCAATGCCTCGAACGAACCTCTTTACGTGGTCGATGGTTTTATCTATTTCAAGGATGCTGCCAACAGCACCACAGGCATCGGAGCTATTGAGGGCAGCCTGAATCCCTTGGCCACCATCAATCCCAACGACATCGAAAGCATTGAGGTGTTGAAGGACGTCTCTGCTACAGCCATCTACGGTTCGCGTGGTGCCAATGGTGTGATCCTCATCACCACGAAGAAAGGAAAGTTGGGTGAGAGCAAGGTCCACATTGCTTATAACTATAGCCTTGGCGTGAGTAGTGTGACTAAGAAGCTCGATCTTTTAAACGCCAGCGAATGGGCACAATACCAGAAGGATTACTTTAGCAACAAGGGCGGCTACACGGATGCCGAGATTGTTGCACTGGGCAAAGGCACTGATTGGCAGGACGCTGTGCTGCGTACCGCCATTCAGCAGACCCACGAACTGAGCATCAACGGTGGTACGGAGAAGAACCGCTACGCCTTCTCAGCCAACTATACCGATCAGGATGGCATCATCCTGAATTCAGGTTTCCAACGTTATAATTTCCATACCAACGTAGAGTGGGAGTTGCAAAAGAACCTGCACTTCGGCGTCAACGCCACATACGGACGTTCAAAGCAGAGCGGACTGACTACTACCGAGGAGAAGGTCTTCAACTCATCACCCTTCTCAGCAGGCATCACCAATAGTTTTGTTTATGCCCTGCTGATGCCGCCAGTGGTGAGTGTCTACAACCCTGATGGCTCATATAACTTCAGCAACCCCTATGAGTATGCCTACTTTGCTATTGGCGACCATGCTGCCAACCCAGTTTACGACCTGAAAGAGAGTGTGGCAGAGAACATCAACAACTATCTGTTGAGCAACGTATGGGCTACCTATAAGATAGGACACCTGACTCTGAAAGCCACCGTAGGTCTGAACAGTGAGAAGCTCACTCAGAACTACTTCTCTGGGGCCTACACCTCTTTGGGTCTCGCCACACAGGGTATCGGTGGTACGGGTAACCGTCAGACCGATGTGTGGCAGCAGGAGTACACCGCCACCTACGAGCATGACTTCGGTCACCATCATATCGAAGCTTTGGGCGGCTACACCCGTCAGACACAGACCTCAACTTATAGTGCCATCCGCACCAACCACTTCACCAACGAGAGTCTGAAACAGTACAATCTGGGCGACGGTTCTGAGATCTACACGCCACAGACGGGCATCAGTGAGTCATCGCTCAACTCAATCATCGGCCGCGTTAATTATACGCTGAACGACCGCTACAATGCCACTGCCACTTTCCGTGCCGACAATAGCAGCCGCTTCTCGGCAGGTCACCGCTGGGGCTATTTCCCTTCATTAGGTCTGTCGTGGAACGTCGATAAAGAGCGTTTCTTGCGCCGTAACCACAGCATTGATTACTTAAAGCTGCGTCTTTCGGGCGGATTGGTGGGCAACCAGGAGATTAGCGACTATGCCTTCTCCACTTCCTACGCCACAGGTTCCTACGGCGGTAGCAGCAGTTACTCTAAGCAGAATGCTGCCAATGACGACCTGAATTGGGAGACCACTGCAAGCTATAATTTCGGCATCGACCTCGGCCTTTGGAAAGACCGCGTGAACATTGTCTTCGATGCTTACTATAAGAAGACCAGCGATTTGCTGCTCGTAGTGCCGATGGGCTTTTCAGCAGGTGTCACCACCCAGTTGCAGAATGTGGGTAACGTGGAGAACAAGGGCGTGGAGTTGGCTGTCAGTACGACACTCATCCAGAGGAAGCATCTGAATTGGACGGTCTCGGCCAATGTTGCCTACAACCATAACGAGATCACCGATATGGGTACCACGAACAATGTCATTCAGGGCTCAGACAACCAGATGATTCTTCGCAAAGGTGAGTCCCTTGGCTCGTTCTATGGACTGAAATTCATTGGCATCGTGCAGCAAGGCGAGGACGTGAGCCTGTTGCCCACCGTCAACGGATTGACACCCAAGTCAGGAGACTTGAAATACGAGGATACTGATGGAAATAATCGCATTGATGGCAACGACCGTGTGATTCTCGGTAGCATCCAGCCCGACCTCGTCTACGGTTTCTCCACACTGCTCACTTGGCGCGATCTCGATTTCTCGGCATCCTTCGCCGGCAGTTATGGCAATGAGGTTTACAACGCCCTGGGCCGTCGTCTGGAACTGACCAACGATTCCTATAACGTGCTCAGCACCGTCAAGGACTCGTGGACACCCGAGCGTGGTGGCAACACCCTGCCTCTGGCCAGCAACGCCCGTCCCTTTGGCTATATCGACAGTCGCTACGTGCAGAGCGCCAGCTATCTGAAACTGCGTAACCTCACCATCGGCTACCGTCTGCCAAAAATCAAGAGTGTTCCTGTAGGCATCCGCGTCTACGCCACTGCCGCAAACCTCTTCACCATCACCTCCTACAAGGGCTACGACCCTGAGGTGGCCAGCGGCACCGATGCAGGCGCATATCCCTCATCGCGCAGTTTTGTATTCGGAATTAACATAACATTATAACAAATTAGAGTATTAACTAAAAGTAAAAAGGAGATTTAAGTATGAAGAAGACAAACATTTTACTCAATGCCGCTTTGGCAATAACCCTTTCGTTTGGTTTCGCATCATGCTCAAGCAACAATGATGACATCGACAACAGTAGTAATAACAATCAAGTGACCGATGAGAATGTCGTGGCCGATGATGCCAGCGCCCTCTCGCTCGTCAATGGTGTCTATAGTCACTGGCAGCCTCTCTCGTCGTCGTTCTCGTTTATCATCGAATTGAACAGTAACAAACTCATTTCCTTCGAGGGCGAAGAGAGCGAGGCTGGTCCTGTGAACAGCCGTTTCGAGCAGGAGCCTACCACCTGGTATCAGGTTAAGATATTCAACCACCTGCTGCTGGGTATCGCTCAGGACAATGAGGCCATCACCACCATCGACAATTCACTGAAAGCCGGTAAGGTATCTCAGGCTGGCTACAATGCTGCTGTGGGTAAGGCTAAGTTCCTACGTGCCTTGGCTTATCTGAAGCTGGCACAGTTGTGGGGTGAGGTTCCCGTATTCACAGAGAAAGGCGGCTCTACAACCGAGCGTCAGGATCTGAACACGGTGTTCAACCAGATCGTCACCGACCTGACCGACGCCGAGTCGCTGCTGAAGAATTACGATGGCGATCCTCGCGTGCCCTCTCGTCAGGCTGCCCAGGCCCTGCTCGCCCGTACCTATCTCGTATGGGGTGACAATCCCCTCTCTGCTGCCGAGGTGCAGGCCATCGCTAACGGACAGGCCGATCCTCAGTTCTCGAAGACCGACAGTCGTTTGCAGAAGGCCATCGAGTATGCCGACAAGGTTATCAGCAGTGGTTTGCTGAAGCTCGACCCCGAATATAACAAACTCTATGGTCGCGAATACGAGAGCAACAAGCGCGGCACCAACGAGCACCTCTTCACCATTGCGCACGACGGTGACAAGATTGATGCCCAGGGTAACCACCAGACACACTGCTCATGGACCTTCCCCTTCCAGAACGGTGAGAACGGCAATGGCTACACCCAGAATCACACCGAGGTGGCTGACGATAACCTCTACGATGACTGGAAAGCTGAGCAGCCCAACGACAAGCGTCTGGCTGAGACCTACTTCGTGGAAATCAAGAACCCCGCTGATGGTAAGACCTACCACTACTACTCTCCAGTCTACACACCCATCAATGGCAAGGGCGTAGACCAGAGTTATGAGAACAGCGAGAACCTCGAGATCACCAAAAACAGCGTCGATCGCATCGAGATTCGCTACGCCGAGGTGCTGCTCATCAAGGCTGAGGCCCTTGTGCAGCTGGGTCGCAATGCTGAGGCTGCTGAGCCATTCAACCAGCTTCGCACTCGTGCTGGTATCGAGACCGTCAGCGCTCCTACCTTCGACCAGATCAAACGCGAGTGGGACTATGAGTTCACTTATGAGCAGTTCTCTGTGCTGAACAGCTACCGTTGGAAGGATCTCATCAGTAGCGTGAAGAAAGTATCTGGTTACAAGCATTTCGCAGACGACTGGAAGACCGCTCTTGGTAACACCTACAATGCTGATCAGGAAGCCTACTTTACCAAGGTACACAACCACCTCGTGGCCAAGTATAACAACATTCGTGGTAAGCACTATCGTCAGCCCATCCCTACGGGTCTGCACGGCGAAGACCTCGGAATCGCTCAGAATCCTGGTTATTAATTGTCAATAGGATAAAACAGAAGGAGCATCCATCAGGGTGCTCTTTTTTTGTTACCGATACATACCCCATGTATGGTATGCAGAATGCCGTGTTTGTGCGATTGTGGGAGTGGGAAAATCGCCGTACCTTTGCACTGTCAAATCAGAAGTAATATAATAATAAGGATTAAGGTTATGAAGAAGATTGTAAAAGGATTGTTTTTGGTTATTTTCGCTATTGCGCTGACAGCTTGTAACAGTAACGACGACGGCGTTTTGGCAGGTATTGAGATTCCAGGAATTACCATCACCGACGATATAGACTGCTGCTCGGCCGAAGAGGCTCTGCAGGTGTACAGGTTCCTCCAGACAGTGAAGATCATACCGGAACTGACAACGGAGATTGACGGCAAATACAACGTCTATGCTTATACCAAGGCGGGCACGTTCCATACGGGTTACAATGAGATTTACTTCGTGGCTACTAAGAAGTCGACGGGTAACTACATCAAGAACTTCGAGTTGACGGGTATCACCCCCCTGATGCACATGGTAAAGATGGATATGTATCACAGCACACCCGTAGGTCCTGCGGCCGCAAGTTTTAACGACGGTTATCTGGCCGTGAAGCGCAGTTGGGTGTCATTCTTGATGAACACCAGCGAGGCAGGTTCATGGACGTTGTCGTACGACGCACAGGTGCTGGGCAGTAAGGGCGGCATCGAGAAAAAGGACATCGTCGTGAATGCGCTGCCCGACGGTCATGTGTGGCTGAAGTCATTCAAGATAGGCTCTGACACGTACTTTCTCTCGTTAGTAAACCCAATCGATTGGAAGACGGGCACAAACGAGATTCAGGCCTATGTGTCGAAGAAAAGTGAAAAAGCAACGAACCCCTATCAGATTGCTACAGAGACCTTCACGGTGGACATTGACCCACGTATGCCTGACATGGGCAACCACACATCGCCTAACAATACACCTCTTGTAAAACAGGCGGACGGCAGTTATCAGGGCACCATCAACCTGACAATGACAGGCCTTTGGCGCATACACCTGACGGTGCGCGATGCACAAGGCAACGTCGTAGCAGGGGGCGATGACCAAAGCGATGGCTACAGCTCGCTCTATTGGGACGTCACGATATGATTACTCTTTTGCTATCAACCATATTTCTCTCTGACACGATCGCCACTGAACCACAACGGTTGGACGAGGTGGTGGTCGTGTCGCGGCGACAGGGCGGTAAGCGGTCGGCGAAGGGGCAGGTGGCCTCTATCGACGAACACTTGCAGGAACTGAACCATGTTGAGCTGGTGCGCCGTGGGTCGTATGCCTGGGAACCGATGGTAAACAACATGCAGACGGAACGCCTGTCGACCACCGTCGACGGCATGAAGATCTTCTATGCCTGCACAGACAAGATGGACCCCGTGACGAGCTACGTGGAGAGCGGCAATCTGCAGAGCATCAGCCTGAACAGTGGTCTGGATGGCAATCCGCAGGCCACGGGAAATATCGGCGGAGCATTGGACCTGAGATTGCGTAAGACTGGTTTTGATGCAGACCCTTATACAGCAACGGCCACCGCAGGTTACGAGGCTAATGGTCACTTACAGGTGTACGGTGCTGATGGCGCCTATTCGTCGCATGGTGTCTATGTAAATGGTGGTGTGTTCTATCGTCATGCTGACAACTACAAGGCTGGCGGCGGTGAGAAATTGGATTTCTCACAGTTCCAAAAGGTGAATGCCTTTGTGAATGGTGGTCTGCGACTTGCCGAGCATGATATGACAGAGGCGACCTTTATCTTCGATCGTGCCACCGATGTGGGCTATCCCGCACTGAACATGGATGTGGCGAAAGCTGAGGCCTTCATCACCTCGCTATCGTACAAGCATCTGTTTCAAGACAATCGGTTGGAGTCGTGGGAGACAAAGCTTTATTACAACCACATCACCCACGTGATGGACGACACAAAGCGCCCTGATGTGGAGATACATATGGATATGCCGGGCAAGAGTTGGACGGCAGGTGCCTATTCGCTTCTGACAGGTAGCTTCGGACTGCATCAGGCACAGTTGAACATCGATGGCTATTACAACCGTTTGTTTGCCGACATGACGATGTATCCTGGTGGTGCGGCCCCGATGTATATGGTGACGTGGCCCGATGTGGGGACATTGAACGTGGGTGCGGCACTGACCGACAACATCCGTCTCAGTAGTGCATCATCACTTCGTCTCTCTGGAAAACTCTCGTGGCAGCACCAACGACTGAACAATGATGAGGGTTATAAGGCACTGAGCGTCTTTTTCCCAGGCATGAAGCAGCAGTATCACCAGACAACAGGCCGCATTGCCGCCAGTTATCAATGGTCAATGTTCAATGGTCAATGTTCAATCGGAGCCGGTTGGGGTAGCAGGGCACCCACGGTGACAGAGGCTTACGGCTATTATCTGAACAACACGTTCGATCAGTACGACTATATCGGTAATCCGCGCTTGAAGAATGAATCGGCTATTGAAATTAATACGAGTTATCAATGGTCAATGTTCGATGGTCAATGTTCAATTGGCCTCGACGCCAATGCGTTTTTCTTCTCGAACTACATCATCGGACAGTTCGAGACGCGCCTCTCGCCGATGACCGTTGCAGCTGAGGGGGTGAAGGTCTATGGGAATATTGACCATGCCACCATTGCCAACGCCTCACTCTCGGCAGAGTGGAAGCCAATAAAGGGACTTCGTTGGAGTGCGAAAGGCACGTATAGCTTGGGTCGTGATGACGAGGGTGAGAACCTGCCGTTAATAGCACCGCTGAGTTATCAGTCGCGACTTTCCTATTCCACTGGCGCACTGAGTGTTTTGGCAGAAGTAAAAGGCCACGCACGACAGGCAAAGTATGGTAAGAAATATGGTGAAACAGAGACGGCAGCCTGGACGATACTCAACCTCTCGGCAAATTACCAATTCTCCATTATCAATTATCAATTGACACTTCGGGCAGGCATAGAGAATCTCTTCGATAAATACTATGCCACCTATGCCGACTGGTGCCACATTCCCCAGAAGGGACGCAATATATATTTGAATCTTTCGTTTGAATTATAGTATGAAGAAGACTCTGTTATGGATAGGCTCACTCGTGGTGGGTGCGATATTAGGATTATTAGGCATCTCATGGCTCAACGAGGTGATGAACTTTGTGGCGACGGTCTATACACGGCTGTTCCAATTGTTGGCTGTGCCTACGATTGTGTTGGCGGTGATCACCACCTTCGCTACATTCGGTTCTAAAGGTTCAGGCAAGATCTTTGGTCACACCCTGACCTATACCCTGCTCACCACCTTCGCTGCAGCCACTGTGGGTGCAATTCTCTACGTGCTCATCGCCCCAGGCAACCTACCCATAGATTCCGTTGCAGGCGTAGATTTAAAATCCTTATCCAAGGAGTCAGGGATCTCAAACCCTCTCCAACAGCAGGTTACATACACGGAACATATTCTCAGTGTCATCCCCAACAATATTGTCAAACCCTTCCTCGAAGGCAATGTCCTTTCATTGCTGTTGTTGGCTTTTGCCATTGGTTTCGGGCTTTCGAGATTGCCGGAATCAGAGAATAAAGCCATTGTGGTAAAAGGTTTGCTTGGACTTCAGGAACTGCTCTTCTTGCTTATTCGTGGATTAATTTGGACGCTGCCCTTTGGTATCGTCGCCTTTTCGGCTCAATTATCGGCTCAGGTTACAGCAGGTGTGGTAGCCGACAGCATCGGCAAGTACATATTGGTAGTTTTAGGTGGCAATGTGATTCAGCTCTTCGTCGTACTACCGTTGTTCCTCTTGGCGCGAGGTCTAAACCCCATCCACGTATTGGGTAAGATGATGCCCGCTGTGTTGATGGCTCTCTTTACCAAGAGCAGTGCCGCCACTTTACCTGTCACGATGGATACGGCCGAGAATCGTTTGGGCATCCGTAAGAATGTGTCTCGTTTCGTGCTTCCTATTTGTACCACCATCAATATGAACGGTTGTGCCGCTTTTATCCTCGTCACCTCACTCTTTGTAATGCAGCAGGGTGGCACGTCACTTACATGGTTAACAATCCTCTTGTGGATTTTCATCTCTGTCATCTCTGCCGTAGGTAATGCAGGTGTACCTATGGGCTGTTATTTCCTCACTCTTTCGCTGATGTCTGGTATCGGCGCTCCCGTCGCCGTCCTGGGTATTATCCTGCCCATCTACACCATTATAGATATGGTGGAAACAGCGGAAAACGTCTGGTCTGACTCATGCGTAGCGGCAATAGTAGATAGGGCTCAGTAAACTTTTTCTGTCTTTTCCGTCGGAGGCGGGATGGGTGAAATGCCTTCCGTGCCCTCCAACGAGGATGCCAAACAACCCACAGCCCTGCTCATCGGACTCAACGTTGTGAAAGATGCCCCCATTTATATCTATGATGGTAACGGCAAACTGATAAATACCGTTACCATCCCCTTCTCCTTACGTCGCAGTGCCAGTCTCATCAGCAGCCCCGCCTTCAAGGTTGGCAACACCTATACCGTGAAGACAAAGGGATACGAGAAGACCTTTACCCTCAACGAGCCGTTCACAGCGGTCAGGTGACTTTTTGCTAAACAAATTTAAATAATCGCCCGAAATACAACAAGATAGGAGAAAAACCTTTATCTTTGCAGCCGGAATGAAGAAGTCCTGTCACATCATGCTGTCGGTGCTGCTTTCGATGACGATATTGTACATCGGAAGCGGTGTAACCATTACACGCTGTGCTCATACGGGAACACTTAAGGTGATGACCGTATTCAATAGCGGTGCAATGGGTGACATGAGTTGTAACATGAACGCACCATGTATGACAGTGGAACATGTGGAGCTGTCGCCGACGAATATGGCGCAGACGGTCAATTATGACTTCCACGTTTTCCAACCCCTGTTAGCCGTTCTACCAAGCCTTGTCGCAGAATGGCAGGTAACCACAGAGAACAAGGCCGAAGTTCAGTTTGCGCCAGAGGTCTGGAAAAGTCCGCCTCGCGACTACCTGAACTACATACAAGTACTATTGATTTGATGTTAAGATGCTGACAGGGGACAGGTTCCTGTCAGCAAACACTGGGGCGGACCTGAGCTGACAGGTACCTGTCCCCTGTCAGATTTGTCAGCTAATTAACATCAAAGAAATGACACCATGAGATTATTTTTTTCAGGCATCGTAATGATGCTAAGCCTGTCTGCTTCTGGACAGGATATCGATTCGTTGCAGGCCGATACGGTAGCAGACAAAGCCGTCGACCTGCAGAACGTGATCATTACTTCCCGCCGTTCTGGCACCCGTCGTATGGGTGGAGCCGTCAACGGCGTGCTGATTAACCGCGAGGAACTCTTCAAGGCAGCTTGTTGCAATCTGGGCGAGAGTTTCACTACCAACCCCTCCGTCGACGTGAACTACAGCGACGCTGCGACAGGTGCCAAACAGATCAAACTCTTGGGACTGAGCGGCACCTACGTGCAGATGCTCACTGAGAACCTGCCAAATTTCCGTGGGGCGGCAGCACCTTACTCACTTGACTATGTACCAGGTCCTTGGATGAACAGCATCCAGGTATCGAAAGGCTCCTCATCTGTCCGCAATGGCTATGAGAGTATCACAGGACAGATAGACATTGAGTATCTGAAGCCCGATAACGACGAGGGTGTGACAGTGAACCTTTATGGTGGCACCCTAGGCCGGTTGGAGGCTAATGCCGATGCCAATGTCCATCTCGACGACAAGTTGAGTACGGAGATACTGGCTCACTATCAGGACGATTTCGGCCACCATGACGTGAACAACGACGGATTCCTGGACCAGCCCAACGTGCGCCAGTGGAACTTGCAGAACCGTTGGAAGTGGAAGGGCAATCACTATATGTTCCACGGCGGCATCAGCATGGTGAAGGAGAAGCGCGAAGGTGGGCAAACGCATGTAAGTGAAAAGGGAAAAGTGAATAGTGAACAATTTGCTACCGCACATCACCCCTACCTCATCAACATCAACACTGACCGCTATGAGGGCTATATGAAACACGCCTTTATCCTCAACCCGGAACACGGCACGAACATTGCTGTGATGGGCAATGCCTCGATGCATCTGTTGGATGCCAACTACGGTGATAAGCATTACAGTGTAAACCAGAAGAACGCCTACGCCCAATTGCTCTTCGAGACCAATTTCAACGAGCAGCACAACCTCTCGACAGGTCTCTCGCTGAATTATGACTATCTGACAAAGGACGACAAAGAGACCACGCCAGGCGCATACGTTCAGTACACCTACAATCTCAATGACAAGATTGTGGCAATGGCAGGTATCCGTGCCGACCACAGCAGTCGCTTTGGCACCTTCGTCACGCCCCGTTTCCACTTGAAGCTCACCCCCAGCGAGATTGTCAGTCTGCGCCTCTCTGCGGGAAAAGGCTATCGCACTGTCCACGCCTTGGCAGAGAACAACAATCTGTTGGCCAGTGGACGCCAGTTGGTGATTGATGATCTGGAACAGGAGCGTGCTTGGAACTACGGTATCAGCAGTTCATTTTACATACCTTTGTTCGACAAGACACTCAAGTTGAATGCGGAGTATTATCACACGCACTTCAGTCAGCAAGCCGTCATCGACTACGATAGTAATCCTTCGCTGATACGCATCACCAACCTCGATGGTAAATCGTATTCTAACACCGTACAGGTGGATGCTACCTACCCAATAGTAAAGGGGTTGGAACTGACGGCAGCCTGGCGTTGGAACGACGTGAAGTGTACCTATGGTGGCAAACTGATGGAGAAACCGCTGACCAGCCGATACAAAGGGCTTGTTACTGCCAGCTACAAGACGCCTCTGGGTCTTTGGCAGTTTGATGCCACCTTGCAGCTGAATGGTGGCGGACGCATGCCTACACCTGTCAACGGCCTTTGGGAAGATAGCTTCAAGGCCTACGAGCAGGTATCGGCACAGATCACACGCTGGTTCCGTCATTTCTCCATCTACATAGGTGGTGAGAACCTGACGGGTTTCCGCCAGAAGCAGACCATCATCAACGCCGATGATCCCTGGAGTGCAACCTTCGATCCCACGATGGTGTGGGGACCTGTTCACGGAGCCATGTTCTATGCTGGCATCCGTATTAACGTCGGAAGACTTTAAATAGTGAATAATTATAATAAAAACGATTATGAAAAAAGTATTAGTATTAGGCGCCATGATGCTGACCGCAGTGATCAGTATGGCTAAGGACATTAAGACCGTTGTCGTCACCACCCAGCCGCAGATGCACTGCGAGAGCTGTGAGAAAAAGATTACTGGCAATCTCCGTTTTGAGAAGGGAGTGAAGCAGATTGAGTGTGACATCGAGGGCCAGCGTGTTACCATCACCTATGATGCTGACAAGACCAACTCCGATGCTATCATTCAGAGCTTTGGTAAGTTTGGTTATAAAGCCACCGAAATAAAGACTGAAAAGCCAGCAGAGAAGCCGAAGAAGTAGTTTTCTACAGTTTCACACTCGAGATGTCGACAAGACCGTTGACGATAGCGTAGATCGTGAGACCTGCGGGAGAGTGGATCTGTAGTTTGCGGGCAATATTACGACGGTGCGTGATGACCGTATTTACGGAGATGCAGAGGTGATCTGCAATCTCCTTGTTCGACATACCCTGTACCAATGAGATAATGACATCCTTCTCGCGGTCAGAAAGCGCATCAGGGTTTTGGCCCGTTCCTGCCTTAAACACCATATCGGAAATATTGCGAGTGACGTCGCTCTGTTTAGCCTGCTGTTCCAAACGACGGATGG
The DNA here is from genome assembly GCA_016290175.1 of Prevotella sp. Lineage (GTDB taxonomy): Bacteria > Bacteroidota > Bacteroidia > Bacteroidales > Bacteroidaceae > Prevotella. Next base: position 14,137 of record JAEETD010000029.1, read on the forward strand.
CAGGCACAAAGATATTGTCCTCAACCATTGCGTGCTGACGCAGCCACACCTCGTTTTCGTAGATGTCATGAAGGGTGGCGGTGAGCTGGTTATTGTGCAGACCGTCCTGAGGCAGATACTTGATAATCAGCAATTTCAATTCACGTAGCTTATTGTCTGCAGCACCATGATGCTTAGAGAACGTATCTACATTATAGTCATTGGCAGGATGTCCGTCTATGAGAGACTGTACATAAGGAAACAGTGTTTTCTGCTCGTATTTCATGTGCCGGCGTATTTCGTGGGCATATTCGTCGTAGAACCGTAGGATGAGCTTGGCCAATGATTCGCGCTCATCGAGCGACTCTTGTAACTCACGCCGGATATAGGGCAACTGGAAATCGAGGAAATAGGCGTGACTGGCTTCGAGATAGTGCAGCAGTGTAGGAACGGATATTTTCTCATCCTCTTCAAATGTCCCATAATCATTTGCCGTATAATTTACCACCGCAAGGAAAGTATAGGTATCCACATCGTTGTCATCACACGTCTCCTTGACTGTCTTGTCACCAAAACCAAGACTGATGCCGAAACTGCCCAGCATCTGCAACAGGTCGTAATCGTCGCGAATCAGCGAGATCATCTTGTCGTCGGCCTCATACATCTTCTGATTTTTCATAACTATTCACAATTCTTTTTCACTATTAACTACCAACAAATGATTACCGGGTGCAAAGGTAGTCATATTTTCCGATACGAACAATAATCACAATTAGGTATTTTTGAAGTGAAAAGCGAAAAGAAAAAAGTGAAAAACGGCTATTTCATTATTTTTAGGTATTGGCGAGACGGGTAAATGGCAGTACCTTTGCAGCCGCAAAATAGTTAAGAGTCAAGAATTAAGAGTTATGATTACATTTTTAAATATGGGGAAGAGTAAGATGGGAGTTAGGACGGCATGCACGGTTATCATAACTCTTAGTTCTTCATTCTTCGTTCTTCACTCCGCCTCGGCACAGGATGTGGACGCTACCACAGGAGCCACAAAGCAAACAGCAAAAGTAGAGAAACAGACAGGCAACTTATCGCGCTTACATATAGGTGGCTATGGCGAGGCGGTGATGACACGCAACTTCTACAGCCAAAGTTTTAATCGTTACAAGAAGCCTGAACTTTATACCGATGACAAAAGTCATGGACGTTTCGACCTGCCTCACGTGGTGCTGAATCTAGGCTATGATTTCGGTAAAGGATGGACCCTGGGTTCGGAGATTGAGTTTGAGCACGGTGGCAATGGTACCGCTGTGGAAATAGAGGCCGAGGAGGCTGGCGAATACGAGGCCGAAGTGGAGAAAGGCGGTGAGGTGAATATCGAGCAGTTCTGGATTAACAAGGCGTTCGCTGGCGGTAAATTTAATATCAAAGCCGGCGAGATCATCGTACCCGTAGGTTATTCCAACGCCCACCACGAGCCGAATCAGTTCTTTACCGTCTATCGTCCTGAGGGCGAGGCCACCATCATGCCCAACACCTGGCATCAGGTAGGACTCTCGCTATGGGGACAACTGAAAGACTGGCGTTATGAGGCGCAGTTGCTCTCAGGCCTGAACTCAGAGAGTTTTACGGCAGAGAACTTCGTACACAATGGCGCCACTAGTCCTTACGAGTTCAAAGTGGCAAATAACTATGCCGGTGCCGTACGTATCGACAACTATTCCGTCAAAGGTCTGCGCGTCGGACTGAGTGGCTATTACGGCTATACCTTCCGCAACACCCTGCGCACACCTGGTTCAAAATATGACGACGTGACGGGTGCGCTGGGCATCGTGGCCCTCGACTTCTCGCTGAACCGTTGGAACTGGATTGTGCGAGGTAATATCGATTATGCCCATTTCAGCGATGCCGATGAGATCTCTGCCTACAATCAGGCCAACTGGACACATCATAAATATCAGGACGGCAATCCCCACCATTACTCAAATATAGGTAGCAATGCTGTGGCGTATGCCATCGAGGCAGGATACAATGTGTTCTCACAGATACCTAAATTGAAGGATGAGAAGCTGTTTGTCTTCGGACGCTATGAGCACTACAACACGATGGCATCGGGTACCTACAAGTCGCTGTATCAGTATACGAAGAAATACCGTTGTGCCTTCGGTGTGAACTATTCACCTATGAAACAGATTACCATCAAGGGCGAATATTCCTACCGCTTCTTTGAGAAGCCGAACAACAACGGTCTGGCCTCTGATAGTCCGCTGTATAAGCAGCCCTATAACAATGAGCCGAGCGTGAGCATGGGCGTAACATATAGCGGCTGGTTTCTTTAATGAATAATGAATAATTAATAAATAATAATTAAGATGAAAAGCATGAATCTATTGAAAATGGCAGCTATGGCTGTCGTACTTTCCGCAGGTTTCGCTTCGTGTTCAAGCGATGACGATGCCGACAACAGTGTTGTAACGGGCTCTCAGGCAGCCCTCGATCAGGCTTGTGCCGACTGGAAGGTGGCACGCGCCAATTGGGAGAACACAGAGGCATTCCTCTTTGGTGCTGCCGATGTCTACTCAATCGACCCTCATACCGATACATGGCCTGTAGCCGCCAACGACCTGGCTAACGTGCTGCGCGACGAGAAAGCCATGTCCAACCTCGACAACTTCATCAAGACCGCCAATTCTGGCATCCTGGGCTATCACGGCTTGGAGTATGTGTTGTTCCGCGAGGGTCAGCCGCGAAAGATCGACCAGATTACCAATCTGGAGTATAATTACATCTGCGCCGTGGCCAAGGACCTCTACCATGCCACAGCTACACTCGAGGCATGTTGGGACTCGAAGGAGAGCAACGCCGAGCGTCAGACAATAGCGAAAGAATATGTTGCCACCCATCTGGCTATCGATGATGACGGTAACCAGGAGGGCGCACTGGAGGGCTTCCAGAACTTCGGCAAGGCCTTCAAGAATCCTGGTACCGGCGACTGGGAAACAGCCCTCGACGCCACGCTGGAAATCATCTCCGGCTGTCAGGACATCATCGGTGAGGTGGGTCAGTCAAAGATCGGTCTGCCCTATACCGGCGAGGATGCCACATATATTGAGTCACCCTACGCCTACAACTCTATCATCGACTTCTACGACAATATCGTGAGTTGTAAGAATGCCCTCTATGGCAAGATGGACGCGACCTCACCTACAGAGCAGTCACTGATATACTTCTGTCTGAATGCCGGCAACGCCACACTTGCTGCCCAGGCCAAGGCCGTACAGACAAAGCTTGACAATGCATTGGCAAAGATCAAGGCCATGAAGGCTCCGTTTGCCCTCTATTATAGCGATGCTTCCTGCAAGGTGGCCATCGATGCACTGGGTGAGCTCGACGATGCTTTAGGCGAGATGGCCGAGACACTGAATGCCTATGCTGGCAACGAGACTGTTGAAAAGCAGTGTAAGGTCATCAACGAGAACTATGTCGACAACGTGGTTCTGGCCACCTATCGCACACTGGCCAACAATGCCCAGAAACTCTACCAGTCGATTGTAAACATAAAGAAATAAAGTTTTAGCTTATGAACAGACTATCTTTTTTTGGTAGTATGCTGTTTGGTACCCTCATCACTGTCGGATGTTCCGGCAGTGATGATACCGTTAATCCCACCACATGGGAAATAGGCGATCCTACAGCTACTGACTACCCTGAAGACTACTATGCCGGTGGCCTGCTCGGTACCACTGCCGTAAATACAGCCACAGCCTTCGAGCAGCCTTCGAAAGCAGTGGAGAATGCAGGCATGATGACTGCCTTCAACGAAGGCGAGTACCTCTTCGAGAAAGACTACAACACCAATACCGAGGGCGCTTTCCACGGCCTTGGTCCCGTCTATGTGCGTCGCGGCTGTCTCTACTGCCATCCTGGCTATGGCCACGGTGCCCGTCAGACAGAATACAAGGCAGACAACCACCGTAACGGCTATCTGCTCGTCATCTACGACAAGACCACCAATGCCTACATCCGCAGTGTGGCTGGTATGCCGCAGACGGGAGCGGTGAAACCCTTCAAGGCACCTATCGACGAGAACCAGATCCGCATTGTCTGGAATAACTATACCGATGAGTGGGGCAACCAGTTCCCTGATGGCGAGACCTATTCGCTTATCTATCCTGAAGTCACCATCCCCTACAGTGCTTACTATGCGCCCGTGGTGGTGGCTCGTGGTGGCAGCGATGTGACACTCTCTGAAGCCGAGTATAATCAAGACATCGGCATATTACTCGAATCAACCATCGGCATCTACGGCACAGGTATGACTGATGCCATCCCCGACGAGGACATCACCGCTCAATGGAAGTCGGAGAGCGACTATTTCAACAGCATCGGCAAGACCGATGCCCTGAACCCCGCCATGTGGGACCAGACCACCGGCACCTGGAAGAGCTATTACAGCAATTCCCTGCAGGGCGACGGCACGAAGTATGTGCGCCGCTATACTTATGCCCTTTCACGCGGTCCTATCCTCGATGCTGCTGGTGCAAATGCCATCTGGAACATCACCAACGTCACGCGTCCTGATCGCCGTTATCATTATCTCGACCTCGCCGGCATCTATTATGCTACGAAATCATCGCAGGATCCGGAGGTGCAGGCTGGGTTCGCGGAGTATATCAACCGCATGGACCCAACCAATGCTCATCCTGAATGGCACACAGGCAATCTCGAGAAAGATATTTATACTTATCTGACCAGCAAGCAGCTCGACCCCGAGATGACTCAAGACCAGTATAAGAACCTTATGATCTGGCATCGCGGACTGGCTGTGCCTGCTGCCCGTAACACCACGACCGATGATTTCAAGGCCGGCAAGCAGCTCTTCACGCAGATTGGTTGTGCTGCCTGTCACCGTCCGTCATGGCAGACAGGCAATGATAACATTCAAGACCCCAACAAGCTGTTCACCAATGCCGATATGCCTCGCTATCCGAATCAGAAGATTTGGCCCTATACTGATTTCGTACAGCACCGTCTGTGGATGAAGAACGACATCCGCACGGGTTGGTGCCGTACTACTCCGCTGTGGGGACGCGGACTGGCTGGCAAGACGGGAAGCGGTGTGGAGCGTCTGCACGACTGTCGTGCCCGCAATGTGCTCGAAGCCATCATGTGGCATGGTTGTAAGAATGAGGGCGGCACGAGCGATGCTTACCAGACCGTCGTCAAGTTCCGCAACCTGTCGAAGAAGGAACGTGAACAACTGATTTACTTTATTGAATCCATTTGAAATCGTCTAAGATCATCATTTTCGCCCTATACACACTTATCGTGGTGTGTATAGGGATAGCTACTGTTATAGAGAAATACCGCGGCACCTCGTTCGTCGGTGAGCAGATTTATGGTGCCTGGTGGTTCTCTGCCCTGTGGGCGGTGCTCACGGTGGCAGCCCTTGCCTATATCATGCAGCAACGGCTCTACAAGCGGGTTGCTGTGATGTTGCTGCACCTCTCGTTTGTCGTCATCCTGGCAGGTGCGCTGACCACCCACCTCTTCGCTCGCAGAGGCATTGTCAGGCTCAGGACAAACATTCCTGAGATGACCTATGTTGACAAAGACAACAGGGTAGGGCATTTGCCTTTTATGCTGATGCTGAAGGAATTCCGTATCATCAATTATCCAGGCACCGATGCTCCGCTCGACTATCAGAGCGTCATCCTTTCTTCTGTTGTCGGGGATTTGCAATCCACGACGGAGACTCACGTTTCCATGAATCATATCGGCAATATCGATGGCTACCGTCTGTTCCAGCAGGGCTACGACAGCGACGGCAAGGGCGTAACGCTCGGTATGAACTACGACCCATACGGCATCGCCATCACCTACGTTGGCTATCTCCTACTCCTCATGGGCATTCTTGCCACCCTATTGTCCCGCCATACCCAGATGCGCTCGCTCTATCGCAAAGCCTTGCGCCCCACGATATTACTCTTCACTTTTCACTATTCTTGCGTCCCGATGGTAGCAAGCGAGCAAAGCTCGAGCGCACCATTCACTAGCGCAGCGGAGTTGCCTGCCGTCCCCGCCGACATCGCCCACCGCATGGGCACCATCCAGGTGCTTTACAATAACCGTATCTGTCCGCTTAACACCGTTGCTACCGACTTCACAATGAAACTCACCGGTAGTGCCTCATGGCAGGGCTATTCTGCCGATGAGGTGTTCTTCAGCTGGATGATCTACTATATGCCGTGGGAGAAAGAGCTGCTCACTGATAATACTAAGCAGAAAGGTGCTGAGGAAAGGCAAGCAATAGTAGAGATGTTCTATAACGGGCAGTTCACCAAGATTTTTCCCTACCGCACAGGCGATGCCGTCAGCTGGTTTTCCCCGGGCGGACAGGTGTTGCCAAGAGAGATTCCCGTCAAGGAGCAGTTTTTCATCAAACAGTCAATGGACTTCCTCACCGAGGCCATTGTCACCGGCCAGCGCGACAGAGCCTTAGAGATTATTGCGAAGATAAAACTCTTTCAGCACGAAATGATAGGCGACGTGTTACCCTCAGACAGCAAGACCAACGCCGAAATCTTCTACAACAGACTACGTAGCATCCGCTTCCCCGTACTCATCACCGCCCAGCTCGGTCTGCGCTGGTGGCTCAGCGGCCACATCCCTCTGAGCAACGGCTACGAAACCATGCTCTTCATGGCATGGGTACTGCTGGTGCTGACTGTAGTCTTATTCCGCAAATTCCGCATCATCCTGGTTCTCGGTCCCTTGGCAGCGTTATGTTGTCTGCTCGTAGCCATGATCACTGGTAGCGGCTCCGACATAACACCTCTTATGCCCGTGCTCCAGTCGCCGTTGCTCTCACTCCACGTCATGACCGTCATGTGCGCCTACGCCCTCTTTGCCCTCCAAATGTTGATAGGCATCTATGCGGTAGTACGCTCCAGCTCTGCTGGCTTGCTACCAAAGGGACGCAAGAACTCTACACTCTCAACTCTACATTCTAAACTAGAAAAAGCCACCGCTTTGTCACAACTCTTGCTCTATCCGGCAGTATTCCTGCTTGCCATCGGCATCTTCCTCGGTGCGGTTTGGGCCAATGTGTCGTGGGGCAACTATTGGTCGTGGGACCCCAAGGAGTCATGGGCGCTTATCACACTGATGATTTATGCCGTCCCGTTCCATACTTCATCCATTCCCGCTTTCCGCAATCCCCGTACCTACCATATCTATATGGTCGTTGCTTTCCTCGCTGTCCTGATCACCTATTTCGGTGTGAATTATCTGTTAGGTGGAATGCACAGCTACGCCTGACTGTTCACGAATCCTTTGTCTCTCCACTTGCCCGACCGCCAGCGGCGCATGAGGATGACACCGCGAACATTCTCGTCGAGGGCAAAACCAATCCACATACCGACGAGTCCGTAGCCAAGCGGAATGCCGATGATATAGCTCAGTCCCACGGCAATGCTCCATTGGAAGATGACGCCTACCACGAAGGGATAGACAGTGTCGCCAGTGGCACGCAACGTGCTACCGGCAAAGATGTTAGAGGTACGTCCTATTTCCAGGAACCAGTCGATGCAGAGCACCCATACGCCCATGGCAATGATCTCCTGATTGTCGGTAAAGGCATTGAGTATGCTGCGGCCCGACAGTGCCAGCAGGGCAGAGCCCGTGAGGGTGATGATCATCGACCAGCGGAAGAAGTAGTTGCCGAGGACGTAGGCTGCCAGATGTCGCCGCTGACCCACGAGGTGTCCCACAAGGATGTCGCCGCCCTGCGTGATGCTGATGCAGAACAGATAGACGAACATGATCATGTTGTGACAGTAGGTGCGCGTGGCCAGTGCCTCGTTGCTAATCTGGTTGATGAAATACGTGATGACCACCTGCGATAGACAGTAGCTGATGTTCTCACTCATGGCAGGAATGCCGATGTACAGCAGGTTTCTCAGTTCCTGCCAGGGGATGGGGCGGAAATAGTGTAACGGGAAGCGGGGAATGTGCACCCTGAAGTGAATCACGGCGAGCAGCACCATGGCGACGGCCCTGCTGGCAGCGGTAGCGATGGCGGCACCCTCCACGCCTAGCTGCGGACAGCCCCAGCGTCCGAAGATCAGCGCATAGTTGCCCAGGATATTCAGTATGTTGACGATGCCTGTCACCACCATCGGATAGACCACCTTGTCAGCACTCCTTAATGACGCGGAGAAGGTGAGCGACAGTGCCTGGAAAAACGACAGTGCTCCCGTAAGCCGCAGATACACCACTCCGTCGCCCATCAACTCGGGCCGCAATCCCATGAGCTGCAGCAGTTGCTCTGCGTAGAAGAAGAGCAGGGCACTGACGGCGAGGCCGAGCATCAGGTTCACTACCAGTGCCATGCCTACCACCTGCACCAGCCGCTTCCTCAGTCCTGCCCCGATGTATTGGGCACAAAGAATGGCGGCACCCATCGAGAAGAACTGATAGACGAGGAAGACGAGCGAAATCAGCTGGTTGTCGAGGCCCACTGCCGCCACGCTGTTGTCGCTGTAGCGGCTCAGCATCACGGTGTCGACGGCACCCAACAACATCACTAGCGCCATCTCGATAAACACCGGGATGGTGAGCACTTTCAGTTGTCGTTTCAGGGTCATTATTATCTAACAATGACTCTTTTCAGAAGGGTTATTTTGTAAGTTCAAAGCCTACACGGGCACCGTTGGCACTTTTAGCGAGCTTGCCGACAGCTTGGACAGCAGTAGCGTTGCTGACCTTTCCTTCTTTCTGAAGGAGGCGGGTCATCTGCGTGGAGTCAAACATCAGACCCATTCCTTTTTCGGTCTTTGTTACGTTGCCCTTAATGGTCTCGGTAGCCGTCTTGAGTGCGATTTCACCGTTCTGGGCGTTATAAGTATAGGTTCCGCTAAATGGGATACCATTCACCTTAGCCGAGAACTTGTTGCCATCAAGGAACGAGAAAGAAGTGTTGTTACGATTGATACCGATGTTGTTGTAGTTACTTGCCAGCGATGAAGACATGTTGGCAATGGTAGCACTACCTCCGGCATTTGTAAGAGCCTGCTGGGTAGTAAAGGCAGCACTAGGAGCATTGTAGTTCCAGCTACCAAGAAGGCCCGACTGGTCATAAGTCATTCCGCCTAACAATACTTGACCCAATACAGCGCCAAGCACATTACCCCACACATTGTTGTTTGAATTGGTGGTAGACGTGGTTCCGAGTCCCGTTGAGAAGCAGCTCGACATCATCAGTGCCGTGGCTGCAAGCAGTGTCAAATAAGTTTTCTTCATAACGCTATAGATATTAAATGGTGAATAATTCCTCTGTTACTCGGTGCAAATATACGAATAATTTTGGATTTTTCGCATTTTTATCCTAAGAATTAAGAATAAATATGAAAATGCATGTACTTTCAGAATAATCCCATTACCACATCGAGCACCATCATCAGGACACTACCACATAGAACATGGCTCCTGCGGCAAAGGCGAGCATGTAAGGGAGTTTACAGCCGCAGGCCGAAGAAAGTGCGGACACGCCATTTAGTGTTATGTATGGCGAGGCTTTCCTCGTTGCCGATGTTGGTGAAGTTGAGTACCATAGACAAACCAATGAACTTATTGCTCCACTGGCGAACGACAGCTCCACGACTGGTGATGATGACCTCGGGGAAGTGGTAATGAAGCGGTACGCGGTCGTTGCTGAAGGTCATCGACGTGTTGCTATAGACGATAAACGTGGGCAGCGCTGAGATGTGCAGAAGCCAGCCCCGCCCAGGCACATAGTTGTAGCCGTAGCCCGCACCAAGGCCGATGTTCGTCATCTTCAACTTTGTTGCGTGCTCTCCATCAAGTGTTGCATGCTGCCCCATACCTGATGCGGCCAACAGGAAACTTCCGGCAGAGCGGCGTTGGATGTAACTCTGTGAGAAAGCGGCGGGATAGGAGAAACGGCGGCTGTTGAACACGTAGAAGGCGTTCACGTTCAGCGTCTTCACCTTCAGCATGTCGGCGGGCAGGTAAAGGCGCTCCATACCCTCTGAATCGTACCAGCCCGTGAAGTTCTTGGCATCCTGATAGATGATGTCGAAACCGAAGCGACGGCCATAACTGTTGAAGTTTAGTTCATAGTCGTGATACTTGCCTATCAACTTGGCGGGGTTGAGTGCTGCACTGAGTGTGAAGCCGAGGTAACTGACACCCACACTGAGCGTCGCTTTCCTGTTGGCTTCTATCTCCGACCTGAAATGTCGGCCTTCCTCCATTCCCTCAGACTCGATAGTCGCCCCTGACACGTTCATCCGCGCTGTGACGGTCCATTTGGTCTTAGGGCGCATGATGTACGCCGTATCAATGTCGCCTTTGTGGTATTTCCGGGTCAGCATGCTGTCGGCTCGCTGCATGAGACTCTGCGCAGATAAGGGCAGACTCAAACTGCTCATCACTGCGAGTAGCATCGTGGTCACCATCCGTCTTTTCATATCACATTTTTCATAAGTTCAATAGCCTCCCGCGTCTTCTTCCGGCCGATGGCTATCAGTTTCTCCGACTTGTCGAAGTCGAACCCGCCGTAGCGGCTCATCTGGATGTCAACCAGGATATCGGGCTTAGTCAACTGGGCCATCAGCAGGGAGTTCTGGCGGATCATAATCGAACTGACGCGCGAAAGAACCGTGTAGTAATTGAAGTCGAGGTTATCGGGTATCAGTCGGTTGAGTATCTGTTGCGACAGCGATGTGCTGTGCTTGCGTCTTTCGGCCAGCTCATGCTGCTTCTCCCACTGTGCAGCGTAGTCGTGACCGCTCACGTCGACACCCACCAGGATGTCGCCTTCGTGGCGCACCACGCGGTTCATCGGGATAGGGTTGGTCACACCGCCGTCGATGAGAATCATGCCATCGCGCTGCACGGGTTCGTAGAACGACGGGAGCGAGATGGAAGCACGGATAGCCTCGAACATACTGCCCTCACGAAACACCACCTCACACCCCGATTTCCAATCGGTAGCGACAGCACAATAGGGTATCGGCAGGTCCTCAATGGCCACGTCGGGCACAAACTCCATGATGGCTTCGATGATGCGCGTACCCTTAGCCACATGGTTCAGACTGAACGAGAAGTCCGTAAGTTCCATCATCTTCTTCTTGTCGATGGTCTTCATCCACTCACGGAACTCCGCAAGCTTTCCGGCCGCATAGACTCCGCCGATGAGGGAGCCCATCGAACATCCTGCAATGGAAGTAATCCGGAAACCTTGTGTTTCCAGCTCCTCGATGGCACCGATATGGGCCAATCCCCTGGCGCCACCACTCGACAATGCTAATGCTACTTCTTTTTTCACGTTATTTGGTCTGAGGGCGCATGATGATTACAATCTTATTTCCATCGTTGTTTTCTGGACCTTCATGCCCATGTTCTTATAGAAACTTAATGCCGGGCCGTTACCCTCCCATACATTCAGGGTGATGTTGTTACAGCCAATGGATTGGGCATAATCGCGCACATGCTCATACAACGCCTTTCCGACGTGTTTGCCGCGAGCCTTTTCATCAACGCAGATGTCGTCAATATACAGCGTCTTGATGTCCTGGAGCAATTTGTCATCCTTTACTTCTGTTATCAGGCAGAAAGCGTGTCCCAATACGTCCCCGTCCTCAAAGACGAAGATAGGTTTACTGTCATCGCTGAGCAAGGTTTCGAGTTCTTGCTCATTATACTTGGTCGTGTTCGGTTTGAACAAGTCCGGGCGTATCACGTGGTGCACCATATCTACCTGATGCAACAGTTCGATGATGCGTCCGATGTCGTTTATATTTGCTCTTCTTATCATAATTATAAGCTGTTATACTTTGTTCTTCATCTCACTTATTGGGAAATGATAATCTTGGATGACCCATCAGTTTGACGGATGATATATACCTGTCCTTTCTTCATAGCATCCACCTGTTGGCCATACATCCCACACCTTCGCCCTCGTTGTATCCTGGCTCGTTGAGTATACGCTCGTATTCTTCCTTGATGTTTTCACGACTGAAGGCCTGGTCGGAAAACTCAATCAGTATCACCAATTGTCTGTAAGTCCTTGAGGGATCCCACTGATTGTTGATGTATAAACGTCTGGAAGCCGACAATGAGGAACTGTTTGCATACGAGTGCTGAGGAAGTCCTGTCGGCAGACAGCCACCTCGTACAACCCTCCATTCCTCTTGTGCGTTACAAACGAGAAACGAAAAGCATAAAAAGAGAGAAACGATAAATCGCCGTTTCATAATCGATGGCAAAGATACAAAAAACTTTGGTAAGTAATACCCTTTTGGACGAAAAAATGAAAAATAGCATGGAAAACAACATCCCGCTGTGATAAATCAGTATAAGACAATCGATTTTCAGGGGCTGCGTCTTGTGTAAATATGTTTAGTTAATTTTTCTGTCCACGAAAATGCACAAACTAGAGCACGAAGGCTCAAAATAAACCGCAAAATTCACAACGTCCTTATTTTCAACCACTTGCAAACACCTTATAACTCCCGTATTTCCAGCCACTTCCCCATCGCCTGAAAATGCGCGAATCTCAACGAATGCTTTGTAAACATCTTTCTCAACAATCATTAAATAAATGTTTGCCCCCGTGATTTAAAAAAGTGGCAATTTGTTTGGAAGTAATAAAATTATTACCTATCTTTGCAGCTGCCTAACACTGGAATACGTTTTTTAATAATGCAAAATAATGAAAGGAGGAAACAATGGAAAAGATTGAGAAAATTTGGCTGACAGAAGATGCCGTGTGGATTAGAACAGCCAGCGGAAAGGAGGCCTGCGAGAAATTCAACGACTATCCCCGTTTGAGATATGCTACGAAGGAACAAAGGGAAAAGTATGAGGCAGATGACTATGGACTTCACTGGGAAGACATAGATGAGGATTTGAGTTTTGAAGGTTTCTTTGACAAGCGTGAAACGACAAAACTATACAAGGTATTCATGGCCCATCCAGAGTTGAACGTCTCTGCTATTGCACGACGTTTGGGTATTTCTCAAAGTCTGATGGCACAATATATCAGCGGCAAGAAAAAGGCCAGTGATGCAAGGGTCACTCAGATTCTTGATACGGTTCGCGAGATTGGTCAAGAGCTGATAGCAGTCTAAGCCTGCATCTTCACCACGATCTTTTTACCAAGTTACACCGGGGCCAGGACACATTGTGATTGTCACAAATTGTCCAGACCCCGGTGAGACATGAGGCTGTCGACGATTATCTGGCTTATTGCGAAGATGAAGGTATAGAAAAGAGATAAATGCTAAATCAACTCCGTGAAGATATCAGTAACAGTTACAGCAAATACCTTTAAGCGGTTTTCCTTGCCATTATTTGTCTCAAAAAGATTGTAAATGCCATTGAACATGATAATGGCACATCCTATCAAAGCAATCCAGCACCATGGAGATGCTATACCTAACCATTGCCAGAAGTCTATGGCTAAGATACAACCAAGTCCGATGTCAGTAATATCTATCCATTTAGAGCGCTGTGTTCTTGATGCGTTGCTATGCTTAAAGTTGACAATCGTATTTAGATCTGTCAATATAAGCAATATTCCAAAAGCTATAAAACCATAGCACCAAGGGCCACTAAAATCATAAATGGCAGTAATTGTAATGAGTACTCCCGCCAATAAGTCTACTAATAAATTCCTTTTCATAATAATTTTTGTTTTACTCTATGTCTCTATCGAATTTAGATGTGAAAAGTCCAAGAAGCCAACTGGCAACAGCCGACAGTATAATGCGTAAGGCAGTGATAACCTTCCGTCGTGCCGTTGAAACCATAGCATTTATCGAAGTTTTTGGGATGCCAGTTTGCTTTGCAATCTCTTCTGTCGAGAGTTCTTCCGTATACCGCATATTGAATAACTTCCGTTCGCTTGGATTCAGTTGTGCCTCCGCCTCAGCCAACAACCTTTGCATGTCCTCGGCCTCCAACTGCGTTTGCGGGTCAGAATTGTCTGAGCAATCCGGAATTTGGTAAACGAGGTTCATACGGCGACGGCGCCATTCGCTTACACAGCAGTTTTTCGCTATCTTGATGGCCAATGCCTCTACATTCCGTTCCGCATCGATATGTTCGCAATAGCGCCATAGTTGTACCATCGTCTCCTGTGATATATCTTCGGCATCCTCCATGTTACCGAAAAAATCGAGTCCGACTTTCAGCACTTTTTGGTGCAATTGTACGGCAATATGTTCGAATTCTGAGCGTGTCATATACTTATAATACGCATAAATCGAAGGAAAATTAAGTTAGAAAGTCACTTTTTTTTGGATTTCTGCTTAAAAACTTCATTTATGGGCATTTTCTGTTATCTTCCAAATTTTGGGACGATTATTATCATAAAGAGCACTGTTTGTCATTTTATATGGGAGAATAGTGGGACTATTGATGAACCCAGCTATCCCCGCTATGATTTCTATAAGCTTTTGATATTCAGTTTGATTTCAGGTGCGGGATAGGGTGGTTATCCCGCTACTAAACCGCTATCATCCTGCACCTGTTTTTAGTTTCAGATAGTAACCTCTGACACCTGAGATACCACCATGAGGCCAGCGGAGTGCCTTGAGGGTCTCGCCAAGCAGCTTCAGATTGGGCACATCGCTGGATTTCAGATGCTTGGAGAGTTCATCCTGAATGGTCTGCACCTGCCAGAGACACTCCTTTTTGTGCATCTTCGAGGGTTCGAAAAGGTTCTGCAGCACCTGTTCCAACGACGACGAATTCTGATACTGCCGATTGTGCTCCTGGATCTCACGCTCATCCTCAGAGGTGAACCAATAGATGCAATCCGAATAGCGCAGCTCTGTGACAGCCTGCGCAAACATCTGCTTATAGGGGATGCGTCCGCTCATATCCACCTGACCCTTTACCTCGACACAGAGGTATCGACGAGAACCGTCGCCAGAGGGTAGGGGCGTGGGATCATTAGTGGTGGCGATGAATGAGCAGAGACGAGGCTTCATCGTGTACTGGTCTGAACGCATCTTGCGCACCTGAACATCCTTCTCCGTCAGGATGCGCTTGATCTTCGCCTGCTCACGGGGCGTCTTTGCGTTGTACTCATCGATGCAGACCAGCCACATACGTCCCAACACGCGCTCCACCTGTTCCGCATTGTCCATCTTGATGTCGTCCATATAGTACTCGCGCATGCCGATGGGCAGGATATTCTTGCAGAAGTTCGACTTCTTGAAGCCCTGATCGCCGATGAGCATCGGCACCATCGAGTTGCCGTAGTCGCGATTGATGTCGAGCGCCTGCGCCACCATCGCGAGGAACCAGCGGTGGAAGTATTTGGGCCAGTGGGGATAGTCCGTTGGCAGACGACGGGCGAAGTCCTCGATGTAGTTCTGTTTGCGATCCCAGTCGCCACAGCCCGAGAGAAACTCGTGGATGGGATTGTGTTCCCGTATGTGCGCACTCTCGATATAGGTACGGATATCGCTCATCCAGCTCTCACCCCCTTCTTTCATCTCCTCGACGACAATGCTCTTCAACTCCCTGTCTGTCAGCGGTTTCCAAGGTCTGAAGCGCAGGTCGTTAGGGCGGAACTCGGTAATCTGCTTCACCGTGTTATAGCGCATCTCATAGCGACGCGAGAGAAAACTCTCGATGCTCCGCATGATACGTTCCTTCTCGTTCATCTGCGACAAACGCTTGCCTTTGTAATCTTTTTTATACGAATTCCGGAAGGTCTTCCGGATGAGGTCGATGCCAAGGGGCTTGAAATAGCTGTTCCAGGAGGCACGAACGATACTGCCCTCCTCCTGCAGACAAGCCATCGCACAGTAGTCTGCCAGGAGTTGCAGACAGCGTTCTGCATTGCCCTCGCTATCGTCGATGGCCTTCGAGAGACAGGTCTGGAATTCGAGGTCGATGCGCTCTATTTCCTCCGTGTTGGGATAACAGACCACAGTACCATCGTCATCCACCTTCGTGCCTTCGTATGCCTGCAGCGGATCCTGTGCGCCTCTGACCACAGGTAGCGACAAGGCCTCAGGATTATAATAGAGCTGCGGGTCGTGACTCATGCGGCAACCTCTGACAAGGCGCTGTTCGCCAACGAGCAGGTCGCAACCTACAAGTGACATATACAAACGGGCTGCACTCTCATGGGCCTCCTTCAGGAACGACAGGTAATCATCGGTATCCGAACCTTTGTACTCGCACCTGACGAGCACCTTCAGCGTAACGCCACTTACGCCAGCGAAGGCCAGCAGCGTAAACTGTATCTGCTGCACCCTGCGTTTCATCTCCTGCACTTGGCGCAGGCCTTCGGGACAGGGGATGTTGAGCATCACCAGACCCGTGAACGTTTTCGGATGGTCCAGGCCCGCCTTTCCGAAAGTGGCACCAAACAAGAGAAATGGCAGTCTGTCGACGTCGATGAGGTAATAGCGGGGCATGCCCTGTTTCATTGCTAGTCGCGAATAAAGACAGCCCTTGGCAATAAGGTCTGCTGCCGCTTTGGTCTCGTCGGAGCGCATGCGCTCTATGACTGCGTCGAGTTCCGTTGAAACAGGTGAGCGGAACTCTCCGCCTTTGGTTCTGATCTTTGTTATTTTCATACGATTGCGTGGTTTTTGATTTGAGTGCAAAGATACAAAAAAATAACGAGGAATCCAAGAGTTTCTTTAAGTTTTTTCAATAAAAAGATGCTTTTCGTTACTTCTGACGTATCGCTTCATCATTGATACTGAGCCTCCGTTGTTGGATACTAGGTTCCAAATCGGTGCAGATGCCTATGTAACAAGGTGTAAGAGGGGAGGTAACAGGGAAAGAGTCGGGGGGTATCAGTCTTACGCGCCCACGCAAAGATGTTTGCGCGTCTACGCAAAACACCTTGCGGACGTACGCAAAATGGAGAGCCACAAAATTCTTAGGTGCAGGATAGTAGCAGGGTAATAGCGGGATAAATGCCATATCCTACACCTGAAACATCACTGAATATCAACCATTTATGAAAATTATAGCGGGGATAGCTGGATTAAATCAGATTTCGGTATAAATATACTCCTGTCCACGCTTTGTTTTCAGCAGTTTGGGGTTCTCGCCTTTTGTCCATTT
>JAEETD010000030.1 GCA_016290175.1 Prevotella sp.
AGTCCGGCCACCTTGTGCTGCATCTTCATGCCAGCCAGTCCCAGAATAATGAACGACAGCAGCGGCAGCAGCATGATAAATATCGTGTAACTAAACATAATCCTTACTGTTTATCGTTTCATATTCTGAATACTATCCACATTGTCGCTGTTGAAGTTGCGATACACATTGATGATGATCGCAATGGCAACAGCCGTCTCAGCAGCAGCCACGCCGATTCCGAAAAGCGACATGAAGAAGCCCTCGAAATGGCCGGGGAACAACAGTCGGTTGAATGCCGCGAAGTTGATCTCCACAGCATTCAGGATCAGCTCTACGGAGATGAGCATCGCAATCAGGTTACGACGGCTGATGAAGCCATACACACCGATGAAGAACAGAAGTGCGCTCAGCACGAAATAAAATTCTACAGGTACCATAACTTACTTCTCCTCCTTTCTTGCGATTGCCAAACCACCAATGATACAAGCCAGCAGGAACAGCGAGATGAACTCGAAGGGGAGCACATACTGGAATCTGTCGGCACCGACCAGCGCATGACCGATGACCTGCATCGGCACCTCTGTGTCGGGCTTGTCTGCGGCTGCGAATAAGAACTGATTCTTGAGCAGGACGAAACAGACGGTCACCAGTCCCACGAGCGAGAGAATCGCTCCGAAGATGACACGGCTGCCCTTGACCCTTTCAACAAGACCTTGAAGAGAGCGCTTACCCACCAGCTGGATGGCGAACACATAAAGCATCGTCACACCACCGGCATAGATGGATATCTGGGCTGCGCCTAAGAACGTATAGTCGAGCAGGAAATAGAGACCTGCCACACCAAAGAGCACGAACAACAGGAATGTTGCGGCTCTCATGATCTTTGTCGTCGTCACACACAATATGGCTGAACCAAGTATGACAACTGCAAGAATTACAAACATGATTGAATTTGCCATATTGCGTTACTTCGTTTTAGTGTTAAACTTACCAATCTCGAAAGCAGCGCCACCGTCGATCAGGTTAGGCAGTGAACCACCATCGTAAACCTCCTGGTTCAGGTGGAGCACCAGTTTAGAGCGGTCGAACACAGCGTTCTCGAAATCATTCGTAAACTCGATGGCGTCGAAGTTGCAGGCGTTGGTACAAAGCTGGCAGAACATACAGTCACCCAGGTCGTACGCATAATCGTCGAGCACCTTTTTTTTCTTGCCTGTCTCAGGATCCTCGGCCATGTGGGCCACAATCTTGATGGTTCCGTTCGGACAGGCTTTCTCGCACAATGTGCAAGCCGTACACTTGTAGCTGCCATCCTCGTTGCGCTTGAATACCAGGCGACCGCGATGACGCTTAGCCACGTGGAGTGTGGTCTTGCGGTTCTCGGGATACTGCTCTGTCGACTTGTTGGTGAAGAAGTCCTTGAAATATTCCTTCCAAGTGGTCTTCATACCAATGGCCAAAGTCTTCAGGCCGTGCCCGATTTCTCCGAAATATGTTTTGTTATCTTCCATTGCTATACCTTATTTAATATATAGGCCGAGGGCCACAACAACAGTCATAATCACCACATTGATCAGCGCCAGCGGCATGAGATACTTCCACTCCAGCTTCAGGATCTGGTCGATACGCAGACGGGGGAATGTCCACTTGATCCACATCAGAATCCAAACCAGGAAGAAGGCCTTACCCAGGAACCAGACGATGCCAGGGATGTAGTTCATCACGCTGTCGAAGGCTGCAATGCCGATGTTCACCGGGGCCCAGCCACCGAGGAACACCGTAGCAGCGATACCAGCGATGATAAACAGATTGAGGAACTCAGCGAGGTAGAAGAAGCCGAAGCCCATACCGGAATACTCCGTATGATGTCCGGCAGTCAGCTCACTCTCGGCCTCAGCCATATCAAACGGGCCACGGTTGGCCTCAGCATTTCCTGCGATGAGGAATACCACGAAGGCGATGATGGCAGGGATATGACCCTGGAAGATCAACCATTTCCAAGGACCGGTCTGAGCCTCCACGATACCACTCATCTGCATCGTACCTGTCAGGATCACAGCGGTGATCAGACAGAGGCAGAGCGACATCTCGTAAGAAATCATCTGCACGGCACCACGCATGGCCGAAACCACAGAGTACTTGTTGTTGGAACCCCAACCAGCAAGGAAGATGCCTACCACACCGATCGAAGAGATAGCGGTGAGCAGGAACACACCCACATTGAAATCGAGAATGGTGGCACCATTGTTCCAAGGCAGGAACGAGAAAGCGCCCACACTTCCGATAATCACCAAGAGAGGAGCCACGAGGTAGAGCAGCTTATCGGCTTTGTCTACGATGAAGATCTCCTTGACGAGCATCTTGAACACGTCGGCAAACACCTGCAGCAAGCCCCAGTAACCTACTCGCATCGGGCCCAGACGGCACTGGAAGTAGGCACATACCTTACGCTCCATGAATATCAGTACGATAGCCAGCAGGGCATAGCCGCCAAGAACAGCGACACCCACCAGCACGCACTCAATCAATATTGCCAACCAGTCAGGACAACCTATTGTAATCCTCAGCAGTTGGTCGAACCATTGTGTTACTAAACTAAAATCGAACATATATTCTTTTTCTTTTTACGACCACGAATTTCACCAATTTCACTGATTCTTTTTCGTGTAATTCGCGTAATTAGTGGTAGTTCATTATTATCTGTCGATATCAGGAATTACAACGTCAATAGCGGCACAGGTAGCAATCAGGTCGGCAATCTTCTGACCACGGAGCATCGGGTCGAAGGCACCAACCAAAGAGAGCCCCATCGGACGCATCTTCATGCGATACGGGCTCTTGTCGCCACGAGAGTCGAGATAAACACCAAACTCACCAGCCACACCCTCGACAGAGAAGTACCACTGTCCCTCGGGACACTTGATAATCGGCTTCTGCTTCACGTAGAAGTCACCCTCAGGGATGTTGTCGATAAGCTGCTCGATGATGTTCAGGCTCTGGTACATCTCATTGATGTGAACGAGGTAACGGTCCATCGAGTCACAGCCGTTGAGCGTACACTGCTCCCACTCCACCTTGTCATACATATCATAAGGATGGTTCTTACGCACATCGTTTTTCCAACCTGAAGCACGTCCGGCAGGACCAGTCACCGCGTAGTTGATACAATCCTCAAGGCTCATCGGACCGCAGTTCTCCAAGCGGTTGTGGGTGATGACATTGTCACCAAACACATCCATATACTCCTGAATCGTAGGACGCAGATACTTCACAAGATCCTTACAGTTCTTGACGAAGTTAGGATCAATGTCGTCCTGCAGACCACCGATACGGTAGTAGTTCTGAATCAGACGACCACCTGTGGTCTCCTCCATGCAGTTGAGCACATGCTCACGGTCGCGCATACCATAGAGCATGGCAGTCAGAGCACCCAAGTCCTGACCTACACAAGAGGTATAGAGCAGGTGGGAGTCGAGACGCTGCAACTCGTCCATAATGGTACGGATATACTTGATGCGGTCGGTCAATTCTACCTCCAGGGCCTCCTCAATCACACCAACCAGAGCATGGCGATGTTGCATGGCTCCCAGATAGTTAAGACGATCTGTTAAAGCAAGTGTTTGAGGATAGGTCATTCCTTCCCACATCTTCTCAATCGCACGATGGATATAACCCAGATGCGGGTAGATATGCTTCACCGTCTCACCGTTGAGCACAGTCTGCAGACGGAGCACACCGTGCGTAGCAGGGTGCTGCGGACCAATGTTGATCACATAGTCATCGGCACCGAAAAGCTTATTCTGCTTCGACTGCAGGACACCGTCCTTGTCGAGATAATACTCCAGACCGTAGTCGGGCTCTTCGTCATCCTCCAGTGTGTAGGCATCATTAAACTGCCAGTCCTTGCGGAAGGGGAAGCCCTTGAAATCACTACGCAGGAACAGACGACGCATATCCTTATGGCCGAGGAACACGATACCATAGAAATCGTAGACCTCACGCTCCAGCAGATCAGCCACGCGCCAGATATCCGAAACGGTGGGGATATAGGCTACCACCTGACCATCGGTCTCACCGGTGCCGTTTGAAGCGATGCCATCGCCGCAGACCTGCGTCTTGGCCATCATCTTCACCGAGCAACGCTCGTGGGTCTGGGTATTCTCAAGAATGTAGATACAGCCGAGACCCGATACCGGGCCTGAACCATTTTCTTCTTGGGGTCCAAAGTCCTCGCCTACGATAGTGACAAGATAGTCAAAGCCTTTCTTGTCCTTCAAGTTCTGCATCTCAGAGGCGAACTTGTCGAAATCAAACGATAAGAATTCTAACTTCATGCCTTGTTCTCCTCTACTTTTACTTCTGCCTGGGCAGACTTCATTTCCTCAACAAACTCCTGAGGCACATCCGTGATCACCATCGGCTCTCTGCGGTGATCGCCATGCTTCTCGCGGAAGGTCAGTTCCTCATTCGATACACCCAGCGCCTTCTCCTCAGCCGTCTGCTTGTGGTTGGCACCACCGAAGAACTTCTCGATCTTCACCTTACGCTGCAACTGCATCATGCCATACATGATAGCCTCCGGACGTGGGGGACAACCGGGAATAAACACATCTACGGGCACGATCTCCTCGATACCCTTCACCACATGGTAGCTCGACTTGAAAGGACCACCGCTGATAGCACAGCCACCCACGGCAATCACATACTTCGGCTCAGCCATCTCATCGTAGAGACGCTTCAGCGCAGGTGCCATCTTATGGGTAATAGTACCGGCACACATGATCAGATCGGCCTGACGGGGAGAGTTACGCGTTACCTCGAAACCGAAGCGTGCGAAGTCGTAACGGGCACAGCCACAGGCCATGAACTCGATACCACAGCACGAAGTAGCAAAGGTCAGCGACCAGAGAGAGTTCGAACGGCCCCAGTTGATCAACTGGTCCAGTGAACCCGTCACCACATTGACGCCGCCCTCATGGAGCTCGTCAATGATCTTCTCCAACGAGGCATTATCATTCCACTCCTCGTAGGGAATACTCTTGATGTGAGGCTTTCTTACTTCCATTCCAAGTCTCCTTTCCGCCAGGCATATGCCAAGCCTAATACCAGAACCACCAGGAAGAAGCCGATGCTCAGCAGCGCCAGTGCACCGAAGTCCTTCACTACTACTGCCCATGGATACAGAAACACCGTTTCCACATCAAACATGAGGAACAGGATGGCGAAGAGGTAGAATCCCACCGTGATGGGCAACCACGAGGTGCCTCGCGTGGGGATACCACTCTCATACGGCTCTCCCTTCACCTTCGCGTAGGACCGCGGTCCTATCAACTTGGCTACGATATAAGCCGCCACCACCAATGTAATAGCCGTCAACAAGACGGTAATTAACAAAGTAAAGTTCATAAAAATACTATAATGTTATAACAATATTTGTTCTAATAGGCTGCAAAGGTACAAAAAAAAAATGAAAATTCCTCGAATAATTATAAAAATTTCGAGGAATTGCATCATTTCACCTTGTACGCTCAATAATCTCCAGGCACATCCGGCTATTATGATAGGGACATTTCCAGAAACCAGCCTTGTCGTCGGTGGTGTTCAGACTGCCGTCGGCATGGCGGCTCCAGAACCATTCCCCATGATCCCAGTCGATGAGTTGGCTCTTGATGTAATCCCAACAGCGGGCTGCCCTCTCCAGAGCCTCCTCATCGCCAAAATGCTGGTAGATATTATACCACCCTACTACATTCTCAGCCTGTACCCACCAGTGAAGGTCGTCGTCGACATGACCAGTGGTAAGGTTTGCCTCGTGAATCATCGATCCGTCTGGGCGCAAACCTTTTTCCGATGCCTTTGCTACCTCGCGGACAATGGGTTCCACTTTGGCCAGCACCTGAGGATCACCCAAGACAAGGGCTGCCTCATGCAGGAGCCAGGAACATTCGATATCATGCCCATAGCTCTCCAGATGGCCAGCACCACGGGTCCAGTCCATCTCGAAGAAGAGGTCGAGGTGGTGGGTCTTGGGGTTCAAGATCTTGTCGGTGAAAATATGGATGATGTTGCGCAGGGCAGCTTCTACGCTGATGATATCTTCCATAGGAGTGGTAACGCCGATAGGCAGCACCGAACCGAGGACCGGCACGTAGTCGCATGATTCCTGAGCCCGGAACTCTTTCAGACACCTCAGCAGATTGGCATAGGGTTCGATAATGTGCAGATGTGTATTCTGCGACTTGGGATAGTTGGCGTCAAACTCCGACAACCGCATATCGGCTATCTCCCCCCACTCTCTCGTACATGCCTCGATATAGCCGTTGTTCTTTTGGTCAAAGGCATGCTGCTCTATACAGTCGAAGAGCTGCAAGGCACATTCCAGTGCCTCTCTATCACCCGTAGCACGAGCATATTCCGACATGCCATAGATGGCAAAGCCGATAGCATAGAACTGTTTCTTGGTATCTAGCGGCCGCCCCTTGTAATCGAGGCTCCAATAGACACCGCCATACTCATGGTCGATAAAATGCTCGATGAAGTAATCATAGGCTCTCCTGGCCATTTCCAGATAATCCAGATTACCTAGAACGCGATAGGCAGCCGAGAACGACCATAGGATACGGGCATTGAGGATCGCACCTTTTTCGGCCTCAGGATGGAGCACGCCTTGGCCGTCGATACGACCATAGAAACCGCCATTTTCCTCATCCGCCATCCGGGATATCCAAAAGTGCAGGATATTCTGGCTCAGAACATCCTGCATCTCCTTTGTCATCTGATCGACATCAATCATGATCTCTGTACTTTCGGTATCTATTCTTCGATTTCACGCATCGTCTTCAGTTTCCCGCTGATCTCATCAACGCGCTTGGTAGTCAACGGATAGAACCATACCACGACTACTGCCAATGCAGCCACAGCAGCCGGGATGAAGCTCATCAGCCAGCGCAGTACCAACAAGGCACTCTCAGGCTGAACGACACCTGCTGCCACCTGAGCGCTATCGGTGATATAACCGAAACCCGAGAGCAGCCAGAGAACAGCCGCGCCACCAATGGCACCACCGAACTTCTGGGCCATTGAGGCTGACGAGAAGATCAGACCCGTAGAGGCTGTGCGGAACTCCAACTCTGCATAGTCGCTCACGTCAGCATACATACTCCAGATCAATGGCGACATCACACCAGTCAGTATCGAAATGATCACCTGGAAGATCAGCATCACCCAGAAACCAGAGGGCGTTATCGGGATGAAGAAGAACAACACGCTGAATACAAGCAACAGGGCATTCACAATCATAAAGGTGGTCTTCTTACCGAGTTTATTGGCAATGGGCACACAAAGGGCCACACCCACCATGTTCGACACCTCACCGACGCCCAGGAACAGACCGGCATAGAAGAGGAACGTCATACCCATGAAACTCAAAGAGACATCGGCACCGATGATATCTGCGAAGAAATAGGCCACCGTAGCACCACGGACAGTATTGAAGAGGTTCGAGCACAGGGCTGCACCAATCAACAACCACCAGGGCTTGTTCTTCAACAGCGTTGCAAAGTCATCGCCTATACTCACGGTAGACACGGTTTTCAGGTGTTCCTTGGTCAGCAGGAAACAGATGATAAACATCACGAAACAGGCAGATGCGATAGTGACCATCGCCCAGAACCAGCCGCCGGAAGTATTATAGCCACCAAACAAATTGGTGAGGGGTTCCCAGAGGAAGAGTGAGATAAATGAACCACCATAGGCGAAGAACATACGGAACGACGAGAACACTGTCTTCTCGTTGGGATCGTCGGTCATCACACCCAACATAGCACCGTAAGGCACATTGATACCCGTATAAACGGTCATCATCAAGATATAAGTCACGTAGGCCCATACCAGTTTGGCACCGTATTCCCAATCGGGTGTGGTAAACAGCAGGATACCACAGATGCTGAAGAAGGGAGCCACCCACAACAAGTAGGGACGATACTTACCCCACTTCGTGTTGGTACGGTCGGCAATGATGCCCATCATCGGGTCTGAGACGGCATCCCAGATACGGGTCACCAGCACCAGAACACCTGCGTCGACAAGGTTCAGGCCAAAGATGTTAGAATAGAAGAACGGAAGATAATACGAGAAAATCTTCCAGAACATGGACGATGACATATCGCCAAAGCCATATCCGATCTTTTCGATGAATTTAGTTTTTACCATAATTATTGTTGTTTTTTACTTTATCTCATTCAGGAACAGCACGTTCTCGGCCTCCTTGAAGGCCTTATAGTCTTCACCACAAGGTGTATTCGGCACAGGCCCGAACCACTCCTTCTCATAGTTGCGCCACAACAGGAAATAGCAGATTGGATACTTATCCATCTGGACTTTCAGTACACGCGAGAACCATGTGGAATCGGGAATGTTCTTAAACCCGCACTCCGTCATAGCCAGCAGTTTCCCGTTGTCCTTGGCAAACTGCGTCAGGAAGGTCAGGTCGGCATTCAACTGTTTCACGAAGTCCTCTTCCGTTCCCCACTGGTAGGCATCCTCACCTATCAGTGTCACCCGGTCATTGCCAGGATAGCGCTGCATAAAGCGCTCCAGCGTCCAGTTGCCATCGAGATTAGGCGAATAGCTCCACAACAGATTATCAAAGCCTCGCCTGTTCATATTGTCTTGCAAGAGATTCCACAAAGCCTTGAACTCCTCGTCAGTACAGAGTTTCTGTCCCCACCAGAACCACGAGCCGTTGTTCTCATGCCAGGGACGGAAGATGATGGGCACGGGCTGACCCTCATCGTCTTTGAGCGTCTCAATGAAATCGCCCACGCGGTCAATCCACGTCTGAAACAGTTCCGCATTCTTACCGCCGGGCAGCACACTCTTCACCACGGTGGTGTCAGATACGTCCCAGGCTGAGCCTTCAGGAAACTTCTGTGCCCCTCTTCCACCATCGGGAGCCGTCGTCATCGGATTACGCGGATGCCAGCTGATGGTGACGATACCGCCTCGCTTCACATGAGCCAGCAGTTCATCGTGAATACGGGTGAAGGGCACGCTGTCGAGATTCTTCTCGTCGGCCATCTCGATGCCACCGAGTTCAAAACCCATCACCGCAGGATAGTCGCCAACAGTCAGTTTCACATCGCTCTTGCCATCTTCGTAGGCCCAGCCGATGCCATAGAAGGGATCGTCCTGATGCCCGGCCATATAGCCTTTCTGTCGGAGGCTGTCCAGACGCTCCTCCAACTGCTGGGCCAACGTCTTCTCCGGCTCCGCCTTCTTCGGTGTTGAACAGGCAACTACTGCCATTGCTACGGCAATTATTACAAAGAGTTGTTTCATCTTCAAAATTATACGTTAGATTCTGGCTGCAAAGATACACATTATTTTGCAAATATCATTATACAATTTTGACCAATTACGGCATTTTGTTGTAATTAACGCAATTTTTTCATCCTTTTCACCTGAGAACGGACCACTTTCAAGGTCGATTTGTCTCCGGAGAAGACCGAATTCAGTCCCTGTTGTTCCTGTGCCGGGTCGCCCGTATAGTCATCTCCCACCAGCCATTGCTGTTCATGTTCCGGTCGGGCATAGCCACCCCAACCCCAGAAATTGCAGCCCGCGAAATAGCCTCCTTGTTCCGCATTATCAGCCACCAGTGAGAAGACATACTGATAAAATCCGTCACGACCCTTTGTCGGCGTACCCAAGGCAAACTTAAAGTCATCACGCGGATAGCCGAACTCCTCCATCACCAAAGGCTTCCGCAGGCGGGCACAGATGTCCAGGTGTTTATCAATATAGTCCTTGGTGTTGGCCTTCGCCTGCGGCAGGTCGTCGATGAGATGATCCTGTCGCGCCCAACTCCAGTTATAGGGCCACAGGTGGATATTACAATAGTCGACATTCTTGTCAGCACAGATGCGCTCATAACAGTCCCAGTCGTTCTCACACCCCCAAGAGCCCTCGCTGCCGATGGATATCAGGTGGTTCGGGTCGAGGCTGCGGATGAGTGCCGAGGCCTCGGCAAGCCACTTCTCAAAGGCAGGCAGTGCTTCCTTACTGAAGGCCCGTGGCTCGTTGCCGATCTGCCACGACATGATGGCAGGGTCGTCCTTATAGGCCACTCCTGTGTAACGGTTGGTACGTCCAAGGATAAACCGCACATAGTCATAGAACAGCTCGTGGGCTTTCTGGTTCGAGGCATACTGCGCCACGAAGTTCATATAGGCGGGATAGCCGTCCTCATTGGGTCGGGGAGCCTTACCAGCACCGGCATGTTCCAGATAGAAACCATAGCCCCCACTCCATTCCCAGGAGTTGTTCAGGTAGAGCACAGCCACCATCCCGCGCTTGCCCATCTCCATCAACAGATAGTCGAGGCCGGCAAGGATCGTATCATTGTAAACACCCGGACTTACTTGCAACGTCGGCTCCACCTTGGTGGTCACGCCGCGCTCACCGTCGCTACCCACAAGGATTCGCAGGTTGTCGATGCCCATCCGTTTCATCAGGTCCAGTTCCTTAACCAGACGCTCGCGATTGCCTCCCTGCCCTTCCGAACCCAGGATAGCACCATACCAGAAGTTGGTGCCTACGTAATAATAGGGCTGACCATCTTTCAGGAAATGACCATCGCTAACGGTCACGAACTTCGACTGTCCGATCATCGGCAGACTCACCGCTGCCAACAAAAACATGAGAAATAGTTTCAATTTTATCATACGATTATATTTCGTTTATTCTGCTGCAAAGATACAAAAAATAATCCGAATCTCCAAACGTTATGCGATATATTTTCATCATTTCTCCATCTCCCTGCATCCATTTCATCATTTCATATTTCATAATTTCATAAAGGTGTATTATGGGTGATATTCCAGCATGATGCAGCATGTAGGGAGGATGTATCATTAGAGGATTATTACAAAGCTTAATTATTATATATATTATATTATATAATATATATAATAATTAAAAATTTCTATTTGATGATTTCAAAAAACATTTATGAAATTATGAAATAATGAAATGACGCGGAAGGCAATCGCGGTAATATAAACATTTTTCATTTATCACATGACGCAGGCTATCTGCCCCAATCACCGAAGCCCTTGGCCTCCCTAACAAGGAGCCCAGAGCGGACTACAAGAAACCCTCAGCCTTTCGTTGGAACCTCACATTCACCTCCGTCACTTTGTAAACATTTCTTATTAATTTCATATTACATGATATTTAGTCAGTCCCTCGATAGGGCTGCGCAGCACAGTGCCGATGGTGAAGCCTTCTGCGTTGGCAGCCTCTGCCAGCTGGTCGCGGAAATACCACGCGACGCTGCCTACACATGAGACAGGCATCTCCGGATGACCGTAAGGACGGATGTTGTAGCGGAAGAAATCGCGGAAATTATCGATGACCAAGTCCCTGACTGCTGGATCAGACAGATGGCGATGGATGAAAGGCGCGAGCGATGCTAAGAAGCGATTGGGCATCGGTTCACGATAGACGCGCCGGACAACATCAGCCATTGTCAAACTATATTCCCGTTCAAATTCAGCGCGAATATTTTCTGACAAGACACCTTTATAAAGTTCATGCAGGAAGTGCTTTCCAAGGACTCCCCCACTACCCTCGTCACCAAGAATATAACCCAAGGCTGGCGTATTTTGAACGATGGCCTCACCATCATAAAGGCAAGAATTAGCGCCCGTCCCTAAAATACTGGCAATGCCATAGTTATGACCGCAGAGAGCACGGGCAGCACCTAGCAAATCGCTATGTGCTTCGACCTGTTTTGCCTGAGGAAACGCCTCTTGCAATAGCTGCACCATGACGGGCTCTAATTCCGGACGGACTCCACTACCATAAAAACAGACACAAGAAACATTCTCAGGATTCAACTGCGGAAGAAGTTCCTGACGCAGGATCCCAGCAATGACGCTGCGGTCCTGATGCACAGGATTGATGCCTTGGGAAGCGAAGAGTGAAGCATTTGCTGCCGCCGTCGGGGGAATGAGGGCCCAGTCGGTCTTAGTGCTGCCGCTATCTGCTATAAGTATCATTTTTGACGCATATTTTTAATTTCAAGGGACAAAAGTAAACAAAAAAGTGCTAAAACCATACGATTTCGACAGAATATTACGGTTATTTACGAATTTCTTCTTAATTTTGCACGCTAAATAAAAGGTAAAAAGATAGAAAATGAAGAAAACGCTCATCATATTAGCCCTTATCATGGGTATGGTCAGTGAGGCCGGGGCCGTGCTGAAAGAGAAAAACCTCGACTCGACACTGGTCATCCTACGCGCAGAACTGACCAAGCACTACCAGGAACTGAACGACCAGC
The DNA here is from genome assembly GCA_016290175.1 of Prevotella sp. Classification (GTDB taxonomy): domain Bacteria; phylum Bacteroidota; class Bacteroidia; order Bacteroidales; family Bacteroidaceae; genus Prevotella. The sequence goes on from JAEETD010000030.1 coordinate 12,329, forward strand.
GTACTGAACAACGGCGACAGAGCCAGGAGGTGTTTACGAATCTGAGAGAGACCATGAAACAGTCGAACCAGAATGCCCTGATGCTCTATTCCCAGAAGCAGGAATACCTGTTTGACCTGACCTATGCCTGTCATCAGGCCACGGAGCAATACCAGCGTTTTCAGCGGCAGCAGCTCCCTTTCCGCGAGTTCATCAGCAACACCAGTGGTGAGATAGCCCGTTACGACAGCCTCATCAACAGTCTGCAGGCCATGCCTACGAACATCATGGGAGAGCGGGCCAAGACAGACCGTAGCGTATGTCTGACCCTGGCAACCGTCATCAAGCGTACCATGGAAGAAGACTCCCAGCAGATGGAGGACTACATCAGATTCTACAACATGACGGAGCAGCGCCTGAAACACATGAACGACTATGCGCAGAAGCGCTATTATGACATTCAGACGAGCATCTTCGTGAATGGCGGTGACACGTATCTGGAGATCCTGCGTAACATTAAGGAGAAATGGCAGGATATGAAGGAGATCGTGACACGGAAATACACCACCGACGAGACGACCAAGCATTCCGACTGGAACATGTACTGGATCTTCGGACTCTTTGTCGCCATCGGCTTCTATGCCTTGATAGCCATCGGCATCAACCTGCTTGTGTTCAAGTTCATGCCCAAAAGGTTCCATACCTTGGAGTTCCTGAAGAAGCGCTCGTCGATCATGTGGGCGACAACAACCATCACGCTGGCTATCCTGATGGGCCTGATCCAATATAACAGTCATCAGAACTTCGTCATCATGGCTTCCGGACTGTTGGTGGAATACCTCTGGCTGTTGGCGGTCATCCTGATTTCGCTGTTGCTGCGCGTCAATGCGAGCCAGATCAAAAATGCCTTTAAGATATATGCGCCCTTGCTGTTGATCGGTTTTGTGGTGATCACCTTCCGCATCATCCTCATCCCCAGCGAACTGGTAAGCCTGATCTTTCCACCGGTTCTGATAGCGTGTCTGCTGTGGCAATGGTGGGGCATCCGCCGCTATAACAAGAACATCCCTCGCTCCGATATGTTCTATACCTATGTGTCGATGATGGTCTTCATCGCCTCGGCAGTATGTTCGTGGGCTGGGTACACCCTCCTGGCCGTACAACTGCTCATCTGGTGGATTATGCAGCTCACCTGCATCCTGACCATCACCTGCATCTCCGACTACCTGAAGATGTACGAGGAAAAACATCATTTCTCGCAGAGGCCCATCACCCAGACCTGGCTATACACGTTTACCCATAAGGTAGTGCTGCCAGTCCTCATCGTCTGTTCGGTAATGATCAGTATTTACTGGGCGGCGGATGTATTCAACCTCAGCGATATGTGCTGGGGCATCTTCAACCACAAGTTCATCAACCAGGAGAACCTCCAGGTAAGCGTTGTCAAACTGGCTGTCGTGATCAGTACTTGGTTTCTGTTCTCATGGCTCTCGAAGACCATTCTCAGCCTGATGCGCCTGCACTTCGAGACCAAGGATCCTACGACTGCTGAGAGTCGGTCTGTCATGGGCAAGAATGTCATCCAGCTCATCATCTGGGGTGTCTGGCTGCTGATGACCCTCGCCTATCTGCATATCAGCGTAGAATGGCTGTTGGCCATCTCAGGCGGTCTCTCCACAGGTATCGGTTTTGCCTCGAAGGACATCATCGAGAACATCTACTATGGTGCCTCGCTCATGGCGGGACGCATCAAGGCAGGCGACTGGATAGAAATCGATGGCACCATGGGAAAGGTAAAAAGCATCAGCTACACCTCGACCATGATAGAATCGCTCTATGGCGAAGTCATCACCTTCCAGAACGCGCAATTGTTTAAGAACAATTACAAGAACCTGACACGCAACCACGGTTATGTTCTGGCCGTCGTTCCATTCGGTGTGGCCTATGGTTCGAATCTCAAACAGGTGACAACACTGGTGGAAGAGGCTGTCAACAAACTCCATCACAAATGGATGGATTCCAAGAAACCGGTCAAGAGCGTGGTGTCGGAGATGGCTGATTCCAGCATCAATTTCAAGTTGTTTGTCTGGGCCGACGCACCAAAGAAATCATATGTCATCAGCGACGTGCTGAAATGTGTCTACGACACCCTCAATGCCAATGGAATCCAGATCCCGTTCCCACAGAGAGACGTACACTTGATAAGTGAGAAGTGAGAAGTGAAAAGTGAGAAGTGAAAAGTGAAAAGTGAAAAGTGAGAAGTGAAAAGTGGAAAAATCTTGCTAAAATGTTTGGCGGATTGAGATAAAATGCGTATTTTTGCAAAGCAAATATGAGTCAGAAGGCAATATTTATTGCAGGTCCCTGCGTGATAGAATCGGCTGAACTGCTGAACACTGTTGCGCGCAAGTTGGTGGAAATCAACGAGAAACATGGGACGGACATCATCTTCAAGGCGTCATTCGACAAGGCCAATCGCACGTCGATACGCTCTTTCCGCGGTCCTGGATTGGAGCGTGGATTACAGATGTTAGCTGACATCAAAACGCGTTTTGGACTCCAGATCCTGACAGACATACACGAAGCCTGGCAGGCAAAACCTGTGGGGGAGGTATGTGATGTAATACAGATACCTGCCTTTCTTTGTCGTCAGACAGACCTGTTGATCGCTGCTGCACAGACTGGACGTACAGTCAACATCAAGAAAGCCCAGTTCCTGAGTGGCCGCGATATGCACTACCCTGTGGAAAAAGCCCGCGATGCAGGTGCCAAAGAGGTTTGGTTGACAGAGCGTGGTAACATGATGGGATACAACAATCTTGTGGTGGACTTCCGTAATATCCCCGATATGCTCGACATCGTGCCGACGGTCATCATGGACTGTACCCATAGCGTACAGCGTCCCGGAGGCAGCGATGGCAAGACGGGGGGAGACAGACGGTTTGTGCCACAGATGGCTTTGGCAGCCAAGGCATTTGGTGCCACTGGCTATTTCTTTGAGGTACACCCCACCCCCGACGAGGGACTGAGTGATGCAGCCAACATGCTGGAACTCGACAAGCTGGAACAACTGATAGTAGAACTGATGAAGTGATGAAAGAGTCAAGAGCATACGCCATACAATGCATGAAAGACGAGGCACAGGCCGTTCTGGGACTGATTCCTCAACTGGACGAGTCGTTCGACATGGCCGTTGACCTCATGTATCACTGCAAGGGAAAGATCATTGTCACTGGTGTCGGCAAAAGCGGACATATTGGTGCGAAGATCGCTGCCACCCTGTCGAGTACAGGCACGCCCTCCTTCTTCATCAATCCTCTCGATGTGTTCCATGGCGACCTGGGAGTGATGGCTCATGAAGATGTGGTATTGGCCATCAGCAACTCCGGACAGACAGATGAACTCCTGCGCTTTATCCCGATGGTTCTGCATATGCAGATACCCATCATTGGCATGAGTGGCAATCCGTCCTCACTGCTCGCCAAATATTCCACGTGTCACCTGAACGTAAGTGTGGAGAAAGAGGCCTGTCCTCTGAATCTGGCTCCCACCAGTTCCACAGTGGCACAACTGGCAATGGGCGACGCCCTGGCAGTGGCACTGATAGAAAAACGTAATTTCCAGCCTCGTGACTTCGCACAGTTCCATCCCGGTGGAGAACTGGGAAAGCGCCTGTTGACAACGGCACAGGACGTGATGCGCAGCGAAGACATGCCTGTACTGCCTCCGGAAATGCACCTCGGAGAAGCCATCATTCTGGTGAGCAAAGGCAAACTGGGTCTGGGAGTGGCAGAGGTAGACGGTAAGATTGCGGGACTGATCACAGATGGTGATATCCGTCGGGCCATGGAGAAATGGCAGGCACAGTTCTTTGATCGTACGGTGAGCGACATCATGACCCGTACGCCCAAGACCGTCAGGCCTGAGACAAAGATTTCTGAGATTCAGCAGATTATGAACAGATATAAGATACATTCTGTATTGGTAACCGACGACGAACAGCATCTGTTGGGTGTTGTCGACCATTACTCCTGTATGATTTAAATAGAAAACATGGCTTTATGAAAACTATAAAGAAACTGATCATCGTACTGCTACTCGCACTGCCAATGGCGGTGGTGGCAGACTATCTGTTTAAGACACTGGACGCACGTGACGGTCTGACGAGCAGCCAGATCAACTGCATCATGAAAGACTCGCGTGGCTATGTGTGGTTTGGAACACCTGCAGGACTCTACCGCTTCGACGGTTATGTCTTCAAGAATTTCCAAAGTGACTCACAAGACGGTTCCTCGCTGCCTAACAGCTACATCAACTCGGTACAGGAGACACTCGACGGTAACCTGTTGGTAGAGACAGCTGCCGGCTATTGTGTGTATCATCCTCAGACGGAGAGCTTTGAGCGCGACATGAAGCAGGTATTCGCACGCATGGGTATCGAGACCATTCCCAGCATCGTCTATGTCGACAGACACAAGAACCTGTGGGGTGCCATCCCCAACAAGGGCGTGGTATGCTACAACATGCAGCAGCAACTGCTCTACGAGTTCGGCTATACCGACGATGCACATGGTGTGCCACAAGGTGTCATCTGCTCGATCAGCGAATGCAAGGACGGCGCACTGATTGTCTATGACGACGGAAGAATTGTCTGTTGTGACGTCATGCACCAGCAGCATACAGTATGGGGCACCAACGAAATTGCCAACAGGAAACTGCGCCGGTCGAAGACCCTCAGGGCCTTTGCCGATCAGATGGATAATATCTGGCTCTACGGCCAAGGCACCCTCTTCAGATATAACAAGAGTGCAGACACGTGGGACACCTCGATCAGTGAAAAACTGGGACTGACGAGTGTCGGCGTGGACCGCAACATCAATGGAATGGCAGGTGACCGCAGTGGTAATATCTGGATTGGCTCTGACCAGATGGGACTGCTGCGCTATGACATCAACACCCACGAAGTAGAACCTGTACAGCCCATCAACATGAACGACCGGCAGATGCGCCATGAGACCGTGAGCATACAGAGTGTCTATGTAGACGATACAGACCTGCTCTGGATTGGTACGGAGAAGTCGGGTATTGCCTATTCAGGTCAGTATATCTATCGTTTTGCCTCTCTTCTCAATGGTGACATCACAGCCATTGCACAGGCTGACAGTGGTAAGATATGGTATGGCACCAGCGACAATGGTGTCGTGGGCTATGATGGTCCCTTGGCCAGCCGAAAGGTATCTGCCATGGCCTTTACACCCGATGGAAGTCTCTGGATAGGATCCAAGCGGAATGGTCTCACCCGCATCAAAGACGGCACCGCCACCATCTACTCCCTGGCCAAGGACAGCATGAGGACCTTGATTGACGATCATATCAATGCCCTATGTACGGATAAGATCGGAAACTTGTGGATCGCCACCAATGGTGGTTTGCAGGTGTACAACCCAAGAATGAACTCCTTCTCCTCCTATACGCGCGAGAATGGAAAGCTGAATACCAACAATGTCACTTGTCTGCATTATAATAAGGACAACAAGAAGAACAACCTCTATATCGGTACTTCCGAAGGATTGGTGGTATTGAACCTGTCAAACACTGAGAAGCGGGTGCTTACCGGCAATGTTGCACATACGAAGGTGTTTACCAACAACTATATCACACAGATCTGCAAAGACTCTCGCGGACTTATCTGGGTGGGTACGCGTGAAGGACTGAACGTGCTGAACTCCAACAATGACCTGAACAACGACAATCTCGACTATATCACCGAGAAGCAAGGTCTTTGTAACAATAACATCTGCGGTATTGCAGAAGACATAAAACATAATATGTGGATCACCACCAGCAGTGGCGTGACACGCATTGTGGTCAATCGCAGTCATGAAGACGGCAGCTATTCATATGGTCTTTACAACTACACTACTGCCGATGGACTGCAGAGCAATGAATTCAACCCCGGTGCCATCATAACACGTCACGACGGTAATGTGGTGTTCGGAGGTCTCTTTGGCGTGAACTGGATGCGCAAGAATGGTAGTTCTGACATTGACGCTCTGCCCAAAGTGATGCTCACCCAGCTATTTCTTGGCGAGGAGGAAGTCCTCACAGGCCATGAATACGACGGTAAGGTGTTATTGACACAGGCGCTCAACGAATCCTCTAAACTGGAACTGAACCATAACCAGAATACGTTCACCATCAAGTTTGCTGCAGGTAACTACAACCAAAGCGAACGACTGATGTTCATGTACTGGATGGAAGGTCTCGACGATGACTGGAAAAACGGTAATGCCCTTGCCCACGGTGTGACCTTCCACGATCTGCCCAGCGGCAAATATACACTTCATGTCAAGGCCATCAGTACCGACGGAGCTGTCAGTAACCAGGAGCGTACCTTGTCCATCTCAGTGGCCAGGCATTGGCTTTTGTCTTGGTGGATGCTTCTCGCCTATGCCATCATCATTCTGGTATGCCTCTACTTCTGGCGTATCGGTCTGAAACAGCTCAAGGCCATCAGAGACCGTAAGAGAGCGGTCATCACAGAACTGAAGCTGCAGCGTGAGGCCATCAAGGCCGCCAGCGATGACCTGCGTCAGCCCATGGCCCGTATGACCTCCATCATCGGTAATCTCTCCGAGAAGGAGAAAGACCTTGAGGAGCGTGAGCAGCTCAATGCTCTCCACTCCCAGATGCTGCAGATCATCACCCGCGTGAGTGACATGCAGACAGAACTGGAGCATCCTGAGGAGAAGGCCAAGATTACTGTGCACGACCGTCTGGAACTCAATGCCAAGGGTGAGATTGCTTTGCCGGATGTGCCTAGCGAGACCCTGACATCAGAGCATACCAGATCGAGGGCTGCCATGGATATGCCGACCATGAAGTTCTCTGTCTTTATGGTCGATGACAACGAAGACTTCATCAAGTTCGCCATGGCCCGCCTCAAATACGTCTATAATTTCCATGCCTACAATGATATCATCAAGGCGGCCACAGATATTGAAGAGTTGCATCCTGACCTGGTGATCTGTAAACAGAATATGGAGGGCATGACGGGTAGTGAGTTGTGTAACCAGCTGAAGATGAACCCCGCTTCACAGAAAGTGAAGTTCGTCCTCCTTACCGACAAGCCCCTCACCCCGATTGACATGCGTAATCAGAACATCACCCTCTCTGCAGATGACTATATGGCCAAGCCATTCAACCTGCAGGAGGCAGTCATGCGCTTCAACAAGATTCTCGGCCTTGGTCCTATCGAGATTGACGACGACCTCATTGAAGGAGCAGAGACCCGTATGCTGGAGAACCAGAACTCTAGTATGACCACTGCTACAGAGTCCTATGACGATACAGACACTGCCACAGCTTTGGCAGAAGGCAGCGGTACGACGAGCGAAGACGATCCCATCAATCTCGTGGACACGAAGATTGTCAAGCCAAACATCCAGAATGCCCCTGCAGTCACAGATGCTCAGATGCAGGCCGAGGAAGAGCCGACCTTGTCTGACTACTCGATGCTCGATATCATGGACCAGCAGTTGATGAAGAATATCGAACAGTATGTCATGCAGAACATGAGCCGCGGTCAGATCAGTCTCGAAGAGATGGCCACTGCCATGGGCATGGGACGTGTGCCCTTCTTCCATCGCATCCGCAGTCTGACAGGTAAGACACCTGCGGAACTCATTCGTGATATGCGTCTGAAACATGCATGTATCCTGTTGAAGCGCACCAACATCAATATGAGCGAGTTGGCAACGAATGTAGGTTTTATGACTGCAGAGAACTTCATCAGCATCTTCAGGGAGAAGTTTGGTATGACCCCGTTGGAATACCGACTGAAACACAGAAAATAAGACTTGAGAAACGTAAAAATGAGAATCGTGAACAATTGTAAGTGGTGGCGGATGATTCTGCCACTACTATTCTCTATTCACTACTCACTATTCACCGCTTCCGCTCAGTCCAGCGATTCCCTCATCGTACATCAGATGGAAGAGCTCGGTGTACATTTCACACAGGGTAATTCCGTCAGACTTCTGATGTCGGGTAAGGACAAGTTTGCGGATATGTTCGAGGCCATCCGACAAGCCAAGAGCAGTGTCCATCTGGAATACTTCAATTTCCGCAATGACTCCATTGCCTCCCTGCTCTTCGATCTCCTGAAAGAGAAGCGGAAGGAAGGGGTGGAGATCCGCGCCATGTTTGATGGTTTTGGCAATGACTCCAACAACCAACCTCTCAAGAAGCACCATCTGCAGAAACTCTGGGCCGACAGTATCAATATCGTGGAATATGACCCGATCCGTTTTCCGTGGGTCAACCATATCTGGCCACGCGACCATCGTAAGATCGTGGTCATCGACGGAGAGATTGCCTATACCGGTGGTATGAACGTGGCCGACTATTATATCGTTGGCACAGAGCAGGTGGGTGAATGGCGTGATATGCACTGTAGGATAGAAGGACCTGTGGTCAACGATCTCCAGACAATCTTTGCCCGCATCTGGAAAAAAGCCACGAAAGAGGACCTCTCTGACCCGAAGTATTACCGTGGTAAGCCTTCTGGCAATAAGATGGTGGGCATTGTCAACCGTGAACCGCATGTCACCAACAAGATCATGCGCCAACTCTATATCCAGGCCCTCGACAATGCCCAGGACTCTATCCGTATCATCAACCCCTACTTCACTTTGACACCCTCCATCAGCAAGGCACTGAAACGAGCTCTCAAGCGAGGGGTCAAGATGGAGATCATGGTATCTGCCAAGAGTGATATCCCCCTCACCCCTGACGTCGTTTTTCGCAATGTCCACAAGTTCATGAAACGTGGTGCTATCATATGGCTTTACCAGCCAGGCTTCCACCATTCAAAGATTATGATGGTCGACGGTCGTTTCTGTACTGTCGGCAGCACAAACCTGGATGCCCGTAGCCTGCGATTCGACTATGAGGAGAATGCACTGATCATCAACCGGGAGACCACCAAGGAACTGGATGATATGTTTGATCGTGACAAACAGAAGAGTGTCGTCCTGACCGAAGAGGAATGGAATCGTTTCCGCACTGGCTGGCAGAAATTCCGCGGCTGGTTCGGATCATTATTACAACCATGGCTGTGATGATAGAAGATGTAAGATGGAAGAAGGATGAGAGATACGACAATTTCAATTGCGAAGGGAATCGCAATCATTCTGATGGTCATCGCCCATGCAGAAGCACCAGGCTGGCTCTGTAAGTTCATCTTCGAATTCCACATGCCATTGTTCTTCATCACGGCAGGCTATTTCTTCTCTACACGTTACCTCCAGGATGAGGCAACCTTTGTCAAGAAAAGAATCAAAGGCCTCTACTGGCCCTTTGTCAAATGGGCCCTCTTCTTCCTGATCATCCACAACTGGATGTTCGACATAGGGATCCTCAACGAGGTCTATGGCAATGAACAGGGAGGGGTGCTTCATCCATGGTCTTGGCATCAGATGCAACAGAACATCTGGAACATCTTCACGGCCATGGGTGGATACGATGCTTTCCTCTGCGGGGCTTTCTGGTTCTTCAGGGGCTTGTTCGTGGCCAGTATCCTATACCTTATTATATATAAGGTGGTGCTGAAGTTGCTGCCCGCGCGGGCTGTTACTTCAACGCCCTACCTCATCTGCCTCCTCATGCTCCTGCTTTGCGGCTGGAAGACTTGGGAAGGTCTGAAGGTAGTAAACATTGTACAGGGCGGCTACCGCGAAATGATGGGCTGTTTCTTCTTCGGCACCGGCTTTATCTTCCGACAGTTTGTATCTGCCTACCGCCAACTGATGTCGCAAAAGATGGCCCGGCTATGGTCTTCGATCCTTTTTGCAGCAGTAGTGTTCCTTTTCTCCCACTATCTTACGGCCAACATGAACTGGCGTTCTTCTTTCCAGCAGTTCCTCTCCCTCCCCATTCCGGCCATCCTGGGATTCCTGATGACCTATAACCTCAGCAGCTGGATCGATGAGCACAACAATAAAATCAGACAATTCCTTGTCTACGCAGGCGACCATACGTTATATGTCTTCATCTTCCACATCCTTTCCTACAAGACCGTCAGTCTGCTGAAAATATGGTACTATGGCCTCGATCCACGACAGATTGGATGTCACATGGTCATCCACGAACATTCACAAGAGGACTGGTTCTGGGTGCTCTACACCATCGCAGGTGTAGGTTTGCCCTTATTGGGCATCTGGCTCTACAAAAAAGGCAAGGCAAAGTTCAGAGTATATAGAGCATCATCTGCATCTCAGGCTCAGTGATACCTTTCTCCCGAAGCAGCTCCAACTCATTCTCGATGATAAAGGTTTTCTTCTGTTCTGTTTCCTTCAGATAACGATGGAAGCAATCGGCAGCCTCATCCACATGACCACCCAACCACAGGCAATAGCCATAGTTCAATAAATCTTCGGGCAATGTCTGGTCGGTCAACAACTGACTGTAGATCTTCTCTGCCTGCTCATATTTCTCATCACAGGTCAGGGTCCAGGCCAATACCCTGTTGACATTCATATCCTCCGATGATTCAAAGTTCAGGCGATACAGATCCTTGAGGGCATCGGCATAACGATGGAGATTGGTCAGACAGACTGCCCTGTTCAGGATATAACTCTTTTTATCCGGTTGAAGGGCCAGAAGCTGGTCATATATCTCCAATGCCTTGTCATAAAGTTTGGAATCAAACAGTCCGCGGGCATATCCTTGAAGGGCTTTCTCGTTGCCCGGCTCCTGTTCCAAAGCTTTCTGATAGCAGTAGACTGCATCTTTATCTCCCCGGAAGTGATAATAATGATGTTGTGTCAGATAACCGCACATCATATAATGACGGAAATCCCAACGGGCCTCACCACAGTTGTCGAGTATGAGGCCTGCCTCCTTCATACGTTTCTGTTTGATAAGGAAACCTGCTACATCATTGAAGTAGACTTCCACATGGGTACGCGAGAAGACTTTTCTGGCCAGGAAGAGATACCGGCTGTCCTCGAAGGGGTTACAGAACTCACTGCGATAGGGGTATATGCGGAAGAAACGATACAGATCCTGCAGATAGATACGACGGACATAGGCGGCACTTCTGCTCTCTTCCTTCAACACCTCTGTCACACTGGCCTCACCACGCTCCATCATTTCCCACAGGTTCTTCGGGATATGGTTCATCACCTGATTGAAAGCCAAGACGAAGGAGTATTTGTCACTATGACAGAAGGGACCTGCACTCATCAGACTCTGCATAAAGGAGTTCTTCTGCAACTTCTCCGCAACATCGGCAATGCCCGGATGGTCCATATAGAAAGGTACGAACCAATTACTGATCTCCTGAAAGAAAGAAAAGCGCTTCATCTGCGAGAAACCACCGAAATAGATGTCGGAACCCTGTTTCTGCATCTCCTGCATCCGCTGGAAACTTTCCTCCAGCTGTTCCATCCTCCGTTCTTCCTCATCGGGATGAAGGATGTCATCCAACGAATGTTCCTCCACTTCCTCGATACCATTACGTGTCACGCGGAAACCATTGTTCTTCAACAAATCGGGCATAATCTCCCGTTGGATGGTCTGGTTGTCCTTCTCAGCATTTATACACAGGATAATCTGATGTTGCAACTGTACGAGTTCCTGACACACGGACTTGTCAGCTAAAACGTCATCCAGCACTTTTCTTTCCTCTCCATAGAGGCTGAAGAAGATATCATCCTGCAAGGCCAGCACCCACCCCACCAAGGCTCTCTGACGAACAGAGGTCTCTGTGGCATGGCGGTAGACAGACAACAGCACCTTGAACTTGGCAATATCAAAGTGATTAAGCGTCGCCAACATGATAGCACTGGTCAGTACCTGCTGATCGTTGGTATCAATGGTGGGCGACAGGATTATCTCCTCCATGGCAGCTGCCTGACCTTCACTCCAGATGGCAGAAAGCCAGAGACGGTCAAACCAATCGGCTATCAGTTGGTGATGTCTTCGGTGCAAATCCTTTTTCTTCTCTGCCTGCGTATGTTCTGGTTCGAGTGCCAACATAGCTCCTGCTGCCACAAACTCCTCCAAGGCCTCATTCAATACCTGTACGGTCCAGTCGTGCGAAACCTGGCTCAGACGTGAATGGATAGCCGACAGATAGGCGGAATGCTTAATCTGATAGGTCATGTCGGCATCGGCATAAAGGACATAGAGACGACGCAGTAGATTGTCATAGAGGCTGGGCAACTGAGGATCCTTAAAACCACGCTTCCAGTAATCTGACATCAACTGGAAATCGGCCTTGATGGCATACAGGCGATCGGCATCCTGAAGTCCGGAAAAGGAAGAGATATAACCCTCCATAGCTGCCAGGGCCTCACTGAGGTTCCGTTTCAGCAGCCAGTCATATACGATATCTAATGCACGATTCTCTGTCATAACTACTTCTTAGAAAGCCATGCCTTAGCCCTTTCCACATCTTCTTCCCGAGGTAAGGCGATGCGATGGAACTTCAGATCCTTACCAATCTGTTTCACAGCCTCTGGCTTCACACGACAGTATTTCGCAATCAGAGAAGCATAGTTTTCAAGCCCATATTGATTGATGGAATCGCAGGCTTTATTATAACCACGCGTAAAGGCTCTCAACTGCTTGGCGCGGTTGGCTTCATCCATCCCTTTCCACTGTGACACGATAACACCCATCTGCATATCCAGTTTCCGTGTGTCCATCAACACTTTATGCTTCAGCATCCTGGCTACGGCAGCCTGAGGTTCTGTCAGGATAAGGGCATCCATCTCGTTATTCTCCAACATCTTCAGACGCACGTTCACATCGTTGATCTGAATACGGAACACGCGCTCTGACTTGAGTTTTGCACTGTCGACAGCCAGATCACCCACGAGGTCTGTCACGGAATAGCGGGTCATGGCCAACATCTTATCGTCTAGGTTCTTCAGCTCCAGAATACGGGCACCTCGGTTGGTCACCAACTGCCAATAGGCATTTGTAGAGGTCAGATACCTCAGACTGTCTCCCTGTTTCTTCAGACGCTCTACACGCACCAGGTCTGACACCCCCACCTCTACCCTGCGGTTGGCCAAAGCAGTATCGATGTCCATCTGGGCAGTAAATGTCTTCAGACGGATATCCACAGCGGTATCAAACATCTGGTGCTCCTTAGCCAGATAGATGGGCAGACAGTCAAGCGTAGGCAGCACTGCCACCTTCAGGGCAGCAGAGTCTTCGCGCATCGCCTTCAGACGTTGGGCCCTGGTGATGCGTTTGGTCTCCTCATAACTCTGACCGCAGCCCGCCACCAGGCATATGATGGCTATTATCCACAATAATCTTTTCATAACGCGTGCAAAGATACGACTTTTTTTTCACTTTTCACTTTTCACTTTTCATTTTTCACTTTTTTTTTGTACCTTTGTTGCCGATATGGCAAAAGACAAGATTGCATATGTATGCTCCAACTGCGGCCAGGAGTCGCCAAAGTGGATTGGGAAATGTCCGGCTTGCGGACAGTGGAATACCTTCAAAGAAATCAAGGTAGCCAGTTCCTCCCCTAAGTTAGGGGAGGTCAGGAGGGGTCTGAACAGTGCCCATTCCGCCCAATCCTCAGCAGCCTCCGCTGGCAAAGTCCTTCGTCTGCGTGACATTTCTAATCACGATGATCCTCGTATTGACATGCACGACGAGGAACTCAACCGGGTCCTCGGTGGTGGTCTGGTTCCCGGCAGTATCGTCCTTTTAGGCGGAGAGCCTGGTATCGGCAAGTCTACCCTTTCCCTACAGACCATGCTCCACATGCCAGAAAAGAAGATCCTCTACGTCAGTGGTGAAGAATCCGCCCATCAGCTCAAAATGCGTGCCAATCGTCTGGGAGGGGAAAACGACAACTTCCTTATCTTGACCGAGAACTCTCTTGAAGCTATCTTCGACCATATCAAAGACGAGCAACCCGAGCTTGTTGTCATTGACTCCATTCAGACCATTATGACCGAAGATGTGGAGTCATCTGCTGGTTCCATCGCCCAAGTTCGTGAATGTGCCTCTGCCCTCCTCCGCTTCGCCAAGGCAAGCGGTGTGCCAGTCATCCTCATCGGACATATCACCAAAGAGGGAACCCTTGCTGGTCCGAAAATCCTTGAGCATATCGTCGATACAGTCATTCAGTTTGAGGGCGACCAACACTATATGTACCGCATTTTGCGAAGCATTAAGAACCGATTCGGAAGTACCTCAGAACTAGGTATTTACGAAATGCAGCAAAATGGGCTTCGACAAGTATCGAACCCCTCTGAGCTCCTGCTCACCCAAGACCATGAAGGTCTTTCAGGTGTCGCCATTAGTAGTGCCATCGAAGGCGTACGGCCTTTCTTGGTAGAGACACAGGCCTTGGTATCTTCCGCTGCCTATGGTACCCCTCAACGCTCTGCTACGGGCTTTGACCAACGTCGTCTGAACATGCTTCTAGCTGTCCTTGAAAAACGCGTCGGCTTCAAGCTCATGCAGAAAGATGTGTTCATCAATATCGCTGGTGGCTTGCGGGTCACCGATCTGGCCATGGACCTCTCTGTCATCGCGGCTGTACTGTCTTCAAATGTCGATACCCCCATTGAGTCGGGTTGGTGTATGGCGGGGGAGGTAGGTCTCTCTGGAGAGGTACGTCCTGTCAACCGCATCGAACAACGTATTGCCGAGGCTGAGAAACTGGGCTTCACCGATATGATCATCCCTAAATACAACCTCAAAGGTCTCGATGCCAGGAAATATCACATCACCCTCCACCCTGTCCGGAAGGTCGAGGAGGCCTTACGTGAACTCTTTGGATAAAAAAATATAAATGTTCAATGGTCATTGGCCAATGTTCAATGAATTTTAGTAACTTTGCAGCCGCAAAAAAAAGGAGTTTTTCACATTATTAATAATATTAAGATTATGACTATCAACGAATTCAATTTTGCCGGTAAGAAGGCAATCGTACGTGTAGACTTCAACGTACCCCTCGATGAGAATGGTAAGATCACTGACGACACCCGTATTCGTGGTGCCCTCCCCACTCTGAAGAAGATCCTGGCTGACGGTGGTGCCACCATCATCATGTCGCACATGGGTAAGCCCAAAGGAAAGGTTGACGCTAAGAAGTCATTGGGTCAGATCCGTGAGGCTGTTGAGAAAGCCCTGGGTGTACCCGTTGCTTTCGCTCCCGACTGTGCCAAGGCTGCTGATGCTGCCAAGGCCCTGAAGATGGGTGAGGCCCTGCTGCTCGAGAACCTGCGTTTCTATCCTGAGGAGGAAGGTAAGCCTGTTGGTATCGACAAGGCTGATCCTGCCTACGACGAGGCCAAGAAGGCTATGAAGGCCAGCCAGAAGGAGTTTGCCAAGACCTTGGCTTCCTACGCTGACTGCTATGTCATGGATGCCTTCGGTACTGCTCACCGTAAGCACGCTTCTACTGCTGTCATTGCAGACTATTTTGATGCTGACAACAAGATGCTGGGTCTGCTCATGGAGAAGGAGGTACAGGCTGTCGACAATGTGCTCAGCAACATCAAGCGTCCGTTCGTTGCCATCATGGGTGGTTCGAAGGTCTCTTCTAAGATCGGTATCATCGAGAACCTGCTCGGCAAGGTAGATAAGCTCATCCTCTGTGGTGGTATGACCTACACCTTCGCCAAGGCTCACAATGGTGAGATCGGTGATTCTATCGTTGAGCTCGACAAACTGGATGTGGCTCTGGGCGTTGAGGAACTGGCCAAGAAGAACGGCGTAGAGCTCGTGCTTGGTTCTGACTGCACAGCTACCAATGGTCTCGATTTCGACACGATGACTGTGAAGGCCGGTGCTGAGATCATCACCTGCCCTGCTAACAAGGTGCCTGCAGGTTTCGAGGGTGTTGACGCTGGTCCTGAGAGCCAGAAGGCATTTGCCGAGGCTATCAAGGGTGCCAAGACCATTCTGTGGAACGGTCCTGCCGGTGTCTTCGAGTGTGATGCATTTACCGCTGGTTCACGTGCCATTGGCGAGGCTATCGCAAAGGCAACAGCTGAGGGTGCATTCTCTCTGATCGGTGGTGGTGACTCTGTAGCTTGTGTCAACAAGTTCGGTCTGGCCGACCAGGTATCTTACATCTCTACTGGTGGTGGTGCTCTGCTCGAGGCCATCGAGGGTAAGGTCCTTCCAGGCGTAGCAGCGATCAAAGGCGAATAAAAAAAAGGGCTCCCGGTTGGGAGCCTTTTTTATTTACTCTTTATCAAGCAGAATCTTCATCATCTGGATGGCCGAGTAAGGAATCGGAGTACCAGGACCGAAGATACAAGCGACACCAGCCTTATACAGGAAGTCATAGTCCTGAGCAGGAATCACACCACCGGCGGTGACCATGATATCCTCACGACCCATCTTCTTCAACTCCTCGATGAGCTGCGGGATGAGCGTCTTATGACCAGCGGCCAGTGACGATGCACCTACGATGTGCACATCGTTCTCCACAGCCTGACGGGCTGCTTCTTCCGGGGTCTGGAACAGGGGTCCCATATCCACGTCGAAACCACAGTCGGCATAACCTGTTGCCACTACCTTTGCACCACGGTCATGACCGTCCTGACCCATCTTGGCAACGAAGATACGCGGACGACGACCCTCCTTCTGAGCAAACTCGTCGGTAAGACGCTTGGCCTCCTCGAAGTCTTTGTCATTCTTTGATTCTGAACTATACACGCCTGAAATTGTTCTGATTACTGCTTTATAACGGCCTACGATCTCCTCGCAGGCATCTGAAATCTCACCCAGCGTACAACGCAACTGTGCAGCCTTCACTGCCAGGTCGAGCAGGTTGTTCTCGCTCTTCCTGCCTTCCTTGAAGTCACGCACACAATCGGTGATAGCCTTCAAGGCTGCCTGACAAGCAGCCTCATCGCGCTTACTACGGACTTCCTTCAGACTCTCCTCCTGCTGCTTGCGAACAGCGGTATTATCCACTTCGAGAATGTCGATGGGATCTTCATGCTCCAGACGATACTTATTAATACCCACAATGGTCTGGGTGCCTGAGTCGATGCGAGCCTGCGTACGGGCGGCAGCCTCCTCGATACGCATTTTCGGCAGACCAGTCTCAATGGCCTTCGCCATGCCACCCAGTTTCTCAATCTCCTGGATATGCTCCCATGCCTTATGAACCAGTTCATTGGTCAGGGTCTCCACGTAGTAAGAACCTGCCCAGGGGTCTATCTGCTTGCAGACCTTGGTCTCGTTCTGGATGTAGATCTGGGTGTTACGGGCAATACGGGCGGAGAAGTCAGTTGGCAGTGCGATAGCCTCATCGAGGGCGTTGGTATGCAGACTCTGGGTGTGACCCAGCACAGCTGCCATAGCCTCAATACAAGTACGACCTACGTTGTTGAAGGGATCCTGCTCTGTCAACGACCAACCAGAGGTCTGTGAGTGGGTACGCAGGGCCAAAGACTTCGGGTTCTTGGCACCGAAGCTCTTCACGATCTTCGCCCACAACAGACGACCAGCACGCATCTTGGCAATCTCCATGAAGTGGTTCATACCAATAGCCCAGAAGAAGCTCAGACGGGGAGCAAAGGCATCTACGTCGATACCGGCATTCACACCCGTACGCAGATAGTCCATACCATCGGCCAGGGTGTATGCCAACTCGATGTCAGCGGTAGCACCAGCCTCCTGCATGTGATAACCTGAGATAGAGATGCTGTTGAACTTTGGCATCTTCTGCGAGGTATACTCGAAGATATCAGCAATGATCTTCATGGAGAAAGCGGGCGGATAGATATAGGTGTTACGCACCATGAACTCCTTCAGGATATCGTTCTGGATAGTACCAGCCATCTCCTCAAGCTGTGCACCCTGCTCCAGACCTGCCACGATGTAGAATGCCAGGATAGGCAGCACGGCACCGTTCATGGTCATGGAAACGGACATCTTGTTCAAGGGGATACCGCTGAAGAGCACCTTCATGTTCTCCTCGTTACAGATACTCACACCAGCCTTACCCACATCACCTACCACACGGGCGTTATCAGGGTCGTAACCACGGTGTGTAGGCAGGTCGAAGGCCACAGAAAGACCCTTCTGACCAGAAGCCAGGTTACGACGATAGAAGGCATTCGACTCCTCAGCCGTTGAGAATCCGGCATACTGACGGATGGTCCACGGACGGAACGGATACATCATTGAATACGGACCACGCAAATAAGGCGGAATACCGGCTGTGAAGTCCAGGTGTTCCATTCCTTCGAGGTCTTCTTTCGTATAGACGGGACGTACCTCGATGTGCTCTGGGGTCTTCCAGTTCTCTACGATTCCATTGTCTTTGATCCACTTGGCACCATCCTGAGCCTTGATGCCTGCATAGATATCAATATCTTTAAACTGTTTACGCATAATTCAAGTCTCCTATTCTTTAGATACCAAGTTTCTGATTATATTCTTTCAAAGTCTCAAGCAC
>JAEETD010000031.1 GCA_016290175.1 Prevotella sp.
GTATGCTGCACTATCAGAAACCTTATTTCGGTTTTGGCATCGATGTGCTGAACACCCCTGCGGAAGACACCTGGGCCGTGAACTACCTGAATGGCATCTACCAATATGTAAAACAAGGATATGTGCTGCAGTTCGACGGCACACAGACGAAAGCCGTCTATGCCCTCAGCGACTCGCTGATGAAACGGAATCTCATCGGGAAGGTGCCGCAGCAGCCGCAGATGGAGCGCGAGTTGAAAGCCATCATCCAACAATATATGACCCGCATGACGCAAGACAGATTAACAGTCAATGGTGAATAGTAGAAATAAAATAATAGGGCTGGGGGCAGTGATTGTCAATATCCTGCTTTTGTATGCAGCCTATATGGTGACCAGGATCGCCTTCCTGCTGGAGAACTACAGCACCTACGAACACGTGTTCAGTTCGCCGAAGTTCTGGGATATCTTTTGGGGCGGAGTCTATTTCGACACCTCAGCCATCGCCTACACCAACGCCCTCTATATCCTCCTGGTGCTCTTCCCCTTGCATCTGAAGGAAAATGCCAAATGGCAGCAATTCTGCAAATGGCTCTATCTCTTCGTCAACGGCCTGGGTCTCGCCACGAACCTCGGCGATGCCGTGTATTTCCAGTATACCGCCCGACGCACGACGATAGCTTTCTTCAGCGAGTTCGGTGCCGACGATAAATTGGGTAGCATTGTTGGATTGGAGTTTCTGCGCCACTGGTATCTGGTGTTGCTCTTCATCGCACTGGTGGCATTGTTATGGCGTTGCTATCGCGTACCTGTTTTCCGCACCCAGCCTCGCCGGCGTTATTACATCGCCCAGACACTGGCACTACTCATCGCAGCCTTCCTCTGTTGGGCAGGCATGCGCGGAGGCTTCTGGGACAACCGTCCTATCAAGATCAGCACCGCCAATCAGTTCATCGACCGTCCTAACGATGCGTCGCTCATCCTGAACACCCCCTTCTCGCTCTTCCGTACCATCGGCAAGCACAGCTATCACAACCCTGGCTATTACCAGAGCGAAGCAGAGCTCGAAGCCATCTTCACCCCGATTCATCAGCCTAGTCTCTCTAGAGAATCTAGACTTTCTAGTGATTCTAGCTTCTCTAGAAAGAACATCGTCGTCCTTTTCCTCGAGAGCTTCGGACGTGAATATATCGGCAGCCTCAATCATGAGATCCTCCCCGGTTACAAGGGCTACACCCCCTTCCTCGATTCGCTGATGCAGCACGCCGTGAGTTTCCGCTATACCTTCGCCAACGGACGGGCCAGCGTCGATGCGATGCCCTCAGCACTCTCAGGCCTCCCGATGTTCGTAGAATCCTTTGTCGCCGCCTCTCATGCCACGAATCGTCTCAGTGGTATGGCGGCCAGCCTCGACAGTCTGGGCTATGAAACAGCCTTCTTCCACGGTGCCCCCGCATCGAGTCTGGGATTCCAGGGCTTCACCCGATCCACAGGTTTCCAGCAATGCTATAGCCAGGAGGACTTCGAGGCCGACAAACGCACGAACGGTCCCGCCGATTCCGACAACTGGTGGGGCATCTGGGACGAGCCCTTCCTGCAGTATTTCCGCATGAAGATGAGCGAGATGAAGCAGCCCTTTATGACGGCCCTCTTCACACTGTCGAGTCACCATCCCTTCCACGTGCCGGAACAATATAAAGAGGTATATAAAGAGGAGGAGATGCCCATCCACAAGTGCATCCGCTATACCGACCATGCCCTGCAGCGATTCTTCGAGGAGGCCAGCAAGGAGCCTTGGTTTAAGAATACCGTGTTTGTGATGACGGGCGACCACACCAACATGAGTAACCACCCTGAATACAAAAGCAGCATCAACCAGTTTGCTACCTCCATCATCCTCTACGATCCAAGTGGCGACATCACCCCAGGCATCCGCGATGGCATTGCCCAACAGACGGACATCCTTCCCACTATCCTCAACCTTATCGGCTACGACAAGCCTTATATGGCTTTTGGCTGCGACCTGCTCAACACCCCTGCCGAAGAAACCTGGGCCATCAACTACCTCGACGGCATCTACCAGTATTGCAAGGGGGATTATGTCCTGCAGTTCGATGGTCAGCAGACGATAGGTCTTTATGCCTTAAGCGATTATAAGATGAAGAAGAACCTGAAAGGCCAGGTTCCTGAGCAGCAGCAGATGGAACGTGAGGTGAAAGCCATCATCCAGCAGTATATGGCAAGGATGATCGACAACCGGTTGGTGCCCTAAAGAATCCTAAAGAATATGTTGGAAGAGATCGTCGAAATAGCGGAATGAACTTTCGCTCAACGGGGCATCTGCATCCATCATCCAATACAACGGACGATCATGATACATCGCTGCCACCAGTGAGAACGTGCTAGGGGCACCGATGAGATAGTCACAATGTGACAACAGGCACAAATCTTCGCCAGGGTTCCCATCAGGAAACACTACCTCGCATAACGGTAACTCACGCCGATAATAGTCTTTATCCAGTTTCGGGTCATTGCCACAGATAAACACCTTCACTTGCCTATCAGGATGGAGGGTGAGAAACCGACGAATCACATTTACATACTGCTCATCTGAGAAAAAGAACTTTCCATCATGGAACGTTGCATAATCGCCTCTCCGGATATGCACACCAAGAATCATGGGGACTGTCCTATCTGTGAGCAGGGAGCTCTGCGACCGAATTACAGGAGGACAGTCCCCGTGATTCATGTTCATCGCCTCAACAACCTTCTCCTCAATCTCAGGCCGAAACGCAAACAGCTCCAATATCTCCGCCTTATATTTCAGAAACAGGTCATACCAATGTGCCTCCCATCCCGTCACCACCAGCATCCGCTTCTGAAGCATGATATCCTCGTTGCGACGATTCTGTGCCTCATCGTTGCTGAAGGTCACCATCGGTATCAAGCCCCACTTAGCAGCAAATTTCGCAAAGACATAGGTAGCGAAGTTATGGTGCTTCGTATAGCAGATATGGAAATACGGATACTTATAGGCAAAGCGCATCGACATCGTCTTGCGCCCATGCTCCCTGCCCCAGGCATACACATGCCCGTACTGCAGTATGTTATTCGCCATCCGGCCCCTATCGTGTACGAAAATCATTCCTCGACCCCCTCTCTGGGAACGACTTTCCCATCTACTACCAGGAATCGTCTGTCAAACTCTTCCCTCGTCCGCTTCCACCTGTTATGACTCCAGAGCCACAACTCCGGCTGCCTGCGGATACTCGCCTCCAGCATCTGATGATAGATATCCGTAGCCTCGTATTCCTTCAACTCCTCCGGTTTGCGGGTAATCAACTTAAACTCCGCCTCATAATAGCCCCGTTTTTTGTGCGACACCTCGAGGAAGAAAATCGCCTGACGGTTCTTGATGGCGATACGTTCCGTACCCGTCATCACGGGGGTATCGTGGTTCAGGAACCAGCACCAATGATGGATATTGTTCCAGTGCGGCACCTGATCTCCCAGATAGCCGAACACCGTAGGCTGCTGCTTCCGCTTGTATTCTATCGTCTTCCGGAGGATATCCACCAAGGGGATACACTCTGCCCCCCATCTTTCCCGCAACCGCAAGAAGAGCTTGTCGAAGGCCTCATTCTCCAAGGCGTGATAGAGTTGTCCGCACTGGGCCTTTTCTGATACCCACAGAGGCAGTGAGGTGATCCACTCCCAATTAAACGAATGTCCCAGATACACGGCACACGACTGTCCCTCTGCCACGCACTCATTCACCGTCTCGGTACCCTTGAACACCAGATGGCGCCGCATCTGCTTTTCGGTCATCGTCCGCATCTTCACCGCCTCCACGAAATAGTCGCACAGCCGGTGGTAGAACCTCCGCTCTATCTCCCGTATCTCTGCCTCCGGTTTCTCAGGAAACGAGGTAGTAAGGTTCCTCCGCACCACCTTCACCCGATAGCCTATCAGCCGATAGAGCACCAGATAGACAAAGTCGCTCAGCAGGTAATGCACCCAGAATGGCAGCAGCGAGAGCAGATACCACAGGGAAGACACGAGACAATAGATTACCTTATTCTTCATATATCTTCTTGATCTGCTCGTAATAATGCGCGTAGTTCAGATGGTCGTCGAAGTCGGCTTTTGCCTGCTTTCCCAAACGCTGGCGCAGGGCCGCATCATCCACCAGACGAGCCAGTGCCTCTGCCAGGGCCTTGGCATCACCGGGAGGCACCAGCAGTCCGTTCTGTTCCTGCACCACATACTCGCGCTGACCACCATTGCCCGTCACTACTACGGGACGGCCCTGCGACATATACTCCTGTGGCGACAGCGGACAACCCTCCTGCACCGTCGATGCCAGGATACCGAAGTCGGCAGCGGCCACATACGGCAGCACGGGATGTACAAACCCTGCAAACACCACCTTTTCCGCAATGCCCTTTTCCTGCACCGTCTGCTTAAGGTGAGCCGTATACTCCTCGCTGCCACGGCCTACCAGCACCAACCGGAAATTCCTCTCCTTGATCTGTGTCACCGCCTCCAGCAGTGTATCGAGTCCTTTCTCAGGATCCAGGCGTCCGTGGAACATACCGATCACACTATCCTCTGCTATCCCATACTGGGCCCTGATATCCACGGTTGTCACTGCTTCCGGCACCACAATACTCGTATGCACAATGCCCAGCTTCTTCTCATCAATCGTAGGATGAGTGCTGAGGAATTCCGACTTCGACAGTTCCGAATCGAAGATCAGACGGTCCAGATGCCGATAGAGCCAGCGATAGAGCAACGTGTTCTTACCCTTCCGCGTCAGATGTCGGCACATCACCACCCTTACATCCTTTTTCCGCGCTATACACCTGGCATAACACGCCGTAAACGCATCCTTGAAATTATGGGCATGGATATTTGAATGAGTCTTGATAGCCTTCGCCATCTGCCAGGCACTTCGGATATCCAACGCCCCGCCAAGGGACAGCGGAATAACCTTCATCCCAGCCTCCTGATATTTCTGCATAATCGCCTCCACAGGCTTACAGAAAATGGTGACGTCGATGCCGTCGGCCATCTGTCGCTGACTCAGGTCGTAGACGTACTGTTCGCCTCCGCCCCACTCCTTATTCGATACGATATGGAAAATCTTCATGCTGCAAAAGTAACAAAAAAAGTGAAAAGTGAATAGTGAAAAGTGAAAAATTTACTGCCGCACCGTTTTTTTTTGTAATTTTGCATCGGATTATGGCCAGTTACGATATAGAAACCCTCCATCAGCACATTCTGCAGATCCTGCTGTCTGTCGATCGTGTCTGCCGTGAGCACGACATCAAGTACTACTGTTGGGCAGGCACCATGCTGGGTGCCGTCCGTCACAAGGGCTTCATCCCCTGGGACGACGATATGGACATCTGCATGCCCCGTCCCGACTACGACCGCTTTATGATGCATGCCCACGAGTGGTTGCCGTCACCCCTCGAAGCCCTGTGCATCGAGACCTCGCCCACCTACCCCGGCGGTTTCGGAAAGATTGTCGACAGCAGCACCACCCTGATAGAGCGTGCCCACAGCGACTACCTTGCCGGCATCTATATCGACGTGTTCCCCATCGACGGCATCTCCAAAAACAAGATGGCCCAGCGGTTGGCAGTGGCGCGTTACAAGGCTCTCGACAAACTGCTATACTTCCTCCATCGCGACCCTTATAAGCACGGACATGGTCCCAGTTCGTGGCCCATCTTGCTCATTCAGCGCTGCTTCACCCATGAGTGGGCGCGCCACCAACTAAGGGCTGCCTATCTGGCCTACGACTACGAATCCAGCGACTATGTACTCGACTACGACGATGGTGTCCGTGGGGTCATTCCCAAGACGATGTTAGGCACGCCGCAGCCCGTTGACTTCGAGGGCCACACCGTGATGGGTGTGGAACAGGCCGATGCCTATCTCCGTAATAAGTATGGTGATTATATGGTCATACCGCCGCACGACAACCAGCGCCAGCATAATTTCTATTATCTCGACTATAATCTACCTTATCGGGAATATCAGGACAACCGCGCTTTCGTCAACCGCGATAGCGCTTCTCAATGATCTTCGCTATCAGGATAAACTGATACACGGCGTGCATCCCTGAGCGTATCAGACCTCGGATGCCCATTCGGAAGCTGCCGTCCATCACATAACTCTTGAAGAAACGCCATAGCGGTCGCCAGAACAGGGCGGCTACACCATACTGTTTCTTCTCCGTCTCGTTGTCGGTATACACATTCATCTTCGCCACATACTCATGCATCGTCTCATCCATCAGATGCAGCAACCGCGCCTCCTTCGGGGCCTGCAGTTTCTCCACCCTCCCCGGCACCTTCGGCAACGAGTGGATGGTGGGTGGCCATTCCGTCCCCTCACGCACCAGGAACCGCAACTGATAGTCATAATGGAAGTCGCGCACGAACATCGCCATAAACATATTCTGCCGCGGGATATAGTAGCCCGCCGCGCAGTCATTCCCCTTCACCGTCTCATAGAGTGCCTCGCGCAGTTCCGGCGTCACAATCTCGTCGGCATCCACCACCAGCACCCAGGGATTCCGCGCTGCCTGTATGGCAAACGTCCTCGCCGGCTCGCAGCAGGTATGACCATTTTTCGGGAAGGTCACCACGCGGCAACCATACCCCTCGGCTATCTTCACCGTGTCGTCGGTACTCTCCATATCGCACACCACCACCTCGTCGAAGTCCTTCACCGACTCCAACACCTTCGCCAGATGCTGCTGCGCATTATATGTATTGATGACGACGGATATCATGCCTTGATCACGGTGTTATAGGCTTGAATGACAGTATCGATGACGCACTGTGTCATCTCCTCGTTCAGCTGCGGATAGCAGGGCAGCGATATCTCATGGGCATAGTTCTGGTAGGCCTGCGGATAATCCTTGATGTCATAGCCCAGGTCGCGGAACAACGTCAGCATCGGCAGCGGCGTAAAATGCACGTTCACCGCCACCTCCTTCTTCGATATCTCCGCGATGATCTCATCGCGCTGTTCCTCCGTGATATCCTTGATCCTCAGGGCATACACATGGTAGGAAGTCTCCCGTCCGTCTTTCACCACCGGTGGCATCATCGCCCACGGCTCTTTGCAGAAAGCCTCGTTATAGGCCGTAAAGATACGTTTACGTTCTGCCAACAACTTGTCATACTGACGAATCTGTGCCAGTCCGATGGCGGCATTCACGTCAGCCATATTCGCCTTCATACCCATGCCCACGATGTCATAGCGCCAACCGCCGGCCTTGCTCTTCGTAAAGGCATCCTTCGTCTGACAGTTCAGCGCCATCATCCTCAGCTGCTGATACAGTTGCTGGTTGTCGAAGGGCTCCGGCATGTTCAGACAGATGGCACCGCCCTCAGCCGTGGTGATGTTCTTCACGGCATGCAGCGAGAAGATGGCAATGTCGGTCTCGGTACCAGAGAATTTCCCGTGGTAGTGCGAGCCGATGGAGTGTGCCGAGTCGTTGATCACGCAGATACGTCCCAGCTGCTCCATCACCGGTGAGGTAGGCTCAAACATCGCCGCGATTGCCGGTTCCTGTACCAGTGCCATGATGCCGTCGTAGTCGCAGGGATAGCCAGCTATGTCTACGGGTATGATAGCCTTCGTCTTCGGGGTGATAGCCTTGCGGATAGCCTCAACAGAGATATTCAGGTCGTCGCCGGAGTCCACCATCACAGGCTTTGCGCCAGCCCACAACACGGCGAAGGCAGTGGCGCAGTAGGTATAGGCGGGTATGATCACCTCGTCGCCGGGCTTCACGCCCAGCCAGCGCAGCATCATAATGGCGCCTGTGGTCCACGAGTTCACGCAAAGCGCGGCCTGCGTACCCGTCAGTTTCACAATCTCTTCCTGCAGGGCCGCCACCTTGGGGCCTGTGGTAATCCAGCCGGAGCGCAGCGAGTCGGTCACTTCCGCCACCACCTGGTCGTCAATATACGGGGGTGAAAATGGTATCTTCATCTACATTATTTATATATTTCGATGCAAAGTTACGAATTAGAAAATAGCTGCTATTTTGCGAATTTTTTCCAGCTTCTTCATAAACGACTTGTCCTGCTTTATTTTCTGCATGTTATAGTCAGCTTGTAATCCAAGCCAGATATTAGCATTCGTCCCAAGGGCAGCCTCCAACAACAAAGCATATTCCGTAGTAACAGGGCGTTTACCGTTTAGTATCTCATTGAATACGGTATAGGATACACCCATCTTCTGGGCTAACTCTTTTTGAGTCAGCCCTCGTGCCATAATTTCATCCTTGATCATCTCTCCCGGATGTATCAATTCTGATGAAGTCATATTGTTTGCTATTTTGTTTTCTGAGATGTTTTGTATTCTAGCCATAACCGTATTTATTTATAATGATTTGACAATTCCATAATGTTGCAGATAGTCACCACAGGTTCGTCATCTGATTCTTCCAAAGTAAACTCTACTCGATATTGATCATTCGCCTTAACCGAAAACCGACCTTCCTTATCACCATGAAGAGCTTCGAAATGAAGTGATTTAAATGGAAACAAATCTTCTTTGCATCGAGCCTGAATCAAGTACTTGACAGCCTTCTGATATCCTCTGACGATTTGGGGCTGAAACCTAAACTTCTTCAGGCCAGTCTCCCCCTTTTTATAGAGGTTTTCCAGATATACTTCATCAAAAGTAACTATCATACTTCATGCTATTTCGGGTGCAAAGATAATAAAAAGAATCGAAATTCGCAAAAAATCGAATCGTTTTTTTCTAAATATCAATAGTTTTAAATTCTTTGGGTGCAGAAGTTCCTGGAACTTTCGTGACCTTAGAACGTATAGCCGATGCTCATGGATATAGCTACGGCGGATGAATCATTATTTCCATCGAGTCTGCCAGATGCCACTTTGGTTAATCCAATGTCTAAATCAAAGGACAGATAAAGATGGCGTAGCTGAACAGCACCCATAAGGTTGAGTCCGGAGTCCCATCGATTAGCCCTGACTTCGGAGCCGAATATGGCAGGCTCTTCCTTCAACCGATAGCCATGATAGATATACAGATTGTCACTTCCGTATAATCGCCCTCCTATGCCATAGCCCATATAAAGGCCAGCACCAAACCAGATTTTGCATTTTCTCGTTGAGATTTGAGCAGCATAGTCAATGGGCACCTCAATGTACTGCATGTTTGCAAATGCCCGCTCACCATCGTCCAATTCCCAAGTATCTCCTTTTGTGATAAACCTTAACGAAGGTATCAGGCACCAATTGAAAACACGCCCCCGGCGAATAGGAACTTGTATTCCCGCTTCCAGATGAAAGCCCGTATGTCCGACAGATGATGAATTGCTGGCCTTGCCTTCAAAGAAACCAATCGTCAGTCCACCTTTTACAAATGGCGTCAGCCGATATGAAAGGGAATCATTCTGTGCCCTTGAATGACAACAGAACATCAAACAGGCAAGTATTGCCAGGTATCTCCTCATTGTTGTATTTCATCAAATCCTAACATCCGCGCATTCAGCTCGAAGGGCATCATCCGTTCATAGCAAAATAGAAAGTAGCCGATACCTCCGACAGATTCAATGGTTTTCATGTGCAGGGAATCTAAAGAAATCACCTGCATGTATTCTATTGACGATATGTTCACGAGATTACTTGTCCCATCGTATCGATAGGTATCGCGCCAACGGACATTCCTATCCTTATAATATTGGAACACGATGACAGAATCGCTTGTAAAGTAATATTCCATAGGATTGCCATTTCCTGTTAAGACAAAATTCTCTAATTCTCCTTCTTCCGTAATCCTTGAGCATTTTTTCCATTTCCATCCACTTCTGACAGCGTGTCGGTTAAATCTTTCAGCACTGATAGTGTTCAGATAAACATATTCTGGTTTACCATCTGCATTTCTGAGATACTGAGGTTCGCTTTCAAACTCTTCGTTGCATTGCATCGCTTGTGTCAGCAGAACAAAAGCCACAACTGTCATCCACTTGTAATACTTCATCATAAAGTCTTTTTCTAATAAAACGAATGAGCTTTGGAAATCTTACACAGTTTTTATTTAATTAAGCTTAAAATGTCACCGCGATTCCGGGTAAATGTTAGAGAGGTCCCAGCTAAAAGGTAGAAAGTGCCGGGCTCAAAGGTAGTAAGGTACGGGGTAAAGTTAAAACGCTGTCAGCGTTTGTTAAAACCAAGACATCGTTTGTTAAAACTAAGGCAGCGTTTGATAAAACTGCGTCATTGTTATGGCTTTTTCAGATGTTTTGATTATCTTTGCAGCATAATCAAATAAAAATTGTTATGTACGCGAAATATATCAAGCAGGAAGTACCTGATCTGAATGGTACTGGACGGACACAAGCTTACTACAAAATGAAGCTAAGTCCGATGAGTTTTCAGCAGTTTGTGAGCCTTTGTTCACGCGAGGGCAGAATGGAAGAGAGCCAGATATTGGGAGTCCTTTCGCTGGTGAGTGAGAAGCTAAGTTTAAGCATGTCGGAGGGCTATTCAGTGAAACTCGACGGCATCGGCACCTTCCACGCCAAACTCGGAGTAAGAGATGACCTATTGCAGGATGCCTTTGAGGAAGGTGAGGCCACCCATAATGCGAAAAGTATCCATGTGACAGGTGTGTCATACAGACCTGATCCTGACCTTATCCGAACCACCAGTCGCAGGTGCGTGTTGGAGAGAGGGGGCATAAGCCGGTTACGCAAACCGAAGCTCACGCTTGAGCAGCGCATACAGAAAGCCCATGAATACCTTGAGGATCACCCGTTCATGAGAGTTCCCGACTATGTAAAACTAACAGGTCTCTCGCGCACAACAGCAACTACAGAACTACGCAAATTAGCACTCAATCCCTCGTCAGGGATTATGAGCCAAGGAAGCCGCAGTCAGAAATACTATATGCTAAGAAAATAGAAAGAGAAAAGATGATGAAGATAGGATACGACGCGAAGCGGATTGTGCGGAATGGCACGGGACTGGGCAACTACGGACGGACGCTGGTGAACGACATCGCCCAGCAGGACAGGCTGTTGGACCTGCGGCTCTATGCTCCAGACAAGGGGCGCGATGAATTGCGCGGGCAGATTGTGGCCCAAGACAATGTATCGTTCTGCTATCCACACGACTCTGCCCTACCCTTTGCCAAAGCCTGGTGGCGAACCAAGGGTATGGTAAAGGACTTGCAGCGGGACCAGATACAGATCTATCACGGGCTGAGCGGTGAGTTGCCCTTCGGCATCAGCAAGACGAACATCCGCAGCGTGGTGACCATCCACGACCTGATCTTCCTGCGCCATCCGGAATACTATCATTGGATAGACACGAAGATCTATACCTGGAAGTTCCTGCAGACCATCAAGGAGGCCGACCATATCATCGCCGTCAGCGAGTGTACGAAGCGGGATATCATGGAATTCGGCGAGGTGGACGGCAGTCAGATAAGCGTGATCTATCAGAGCTGCGCCCCGAGGTTTTCGAAGGAAGAAGTAAGAGGGAAGAAGGAAGATGGCAGATACATTCTCAGCGTGGGTTCGATTGAGGAACGGAAGAATATATTGTTGGCGGTGAAGGCGCTGCCGTTTCTGCCAGAGGATCTGAAGCTGGTGATCGTAGGACGGCATACGAAATATACCGATGTGGTACAGGACTATGTGCAGAGGCATGGACTGACACAGCGGGTGAAGATCCTGCATGGTGTGAAAGACGAGGAATTGCCCGGCCTGTATGCAGGGGCTGAGGCGTTTGTCTATCCCTCGATATATGAAGGCTTTGGCATCCCCATCATCGAAGCCATCAGTACGGGATTGCCTGTGGTGGCTTGCACAGGATCATGCTTAGAGGAAGCCGGAGGGCCTGACAACATCTATGTGGCACCTGACGATGCCGAGGGTATGGCTGCGGCTATCCGACAGGTGCTCAGAGGGGCTGAAGGGCGCGAAGAACGCATCCTGCGCAGTCAGGCTTATATCCACAGGTTCGAAGGACAGAACGTCGCCCAGCAGGTCGTCGACCTCTATCACCAACTCCTATTTTAGAATTTCCACCTTACTTGCAAATCGAGATCCGACTGCGAGGAGCCGTTGATCTGCTGGTAGCTGCTGCCTATCACGGAACGGTCGAAATAGTCGGTGGTGCCGAATTTCGCAGTAAGAATCAAACGTCGGCCTATCTCCGCCCGCGCCATCAGCCAATATCGGATGCCTTCGCCGCTAAACTGGCTGAAACCGTAGTTATAAAGCGGCCCTGATTCATAAAGATAGACGCGACTGTCGTAGCTGTCGGTATGGAAATAGCCCAGGCCACCGCTGAGCCTCAGCCAACGATGATGACAGCCCAGCGATTGACTCGCCATCCAGCCCCGATCTTGCCCTCGGAAAGCAATCTGAGTATAATCTAACTGTGTGCGACTGGTAAAAGGACCGTCATAAGTCAGGCTCAGGCGTCCGCGATGCTCGGTTCTTGATTGCAGGGCAGACTTATCCTCATTGTCGCGCTGACGGAATTTCAGACGATAGCGGGCATCTATGCTCCAATGGTTGCGAAGATAAGTCACCTGTAGCAGATTGTCGAACGAGTGCGACGACTGTGATATCTGATACTTGGCCCAGGGGAAATAGGCATAGTCGCTATAGGCCATCACCTTCCAGCGGGGCGACGGTTGCCAGTTGACACCCAGATAGATGCCGCTCTCGTTCTGTACCGCACCACCATCGCTGAAACTGTTGCTATAGAGCGAGGTATAGCGGAAGGAATAGAAACGATAGAGTGCCATCAGCGAGACCTCGCTGCCACATTGCAGGCTCAGGCTGTTGATAGTAGCCAAGGCGCCGTTCTTATTCATTGCCGTCTCACCATTGAAGGCAAAACGGTGATGGACATAGCCATAGTCAGCACTGAAGTTAAGGAAGTCCGTTCCCTGTGCGGCATGCTGGCGATAGAGTACAGAGGTGTTGGGTTTCAACTCACGATCAAGATGGGTGGCGATGATATTCAGGCCTGCGTGGAGACCGTGCTGCTGATAACGGACATTTCCTCCAAAAGTGGTGTTCTTCAGGTTGTCTTTCTTCTCCAACTCTGTCTCCGTGCGATGATAGCCCGAGGTGACGATGGTGGTAGCCGAGCCATCCTTATTGAGGGTGGCATCCATCGCCCGATACGACAGGAAGCCTGTTGCTGAGAGACCTTTCGAAATCGTCAGGGTGGCTCCAGCGCCTTGCAGATAGTCGGCTGCACTACGGGAAGAATGGGCACGCAGGGTTGTGGTGGAACGGCCTAGGTTCTGCAGCGATGTCAACTTTCCCATCGCAAAGCCGTTGTTGGCAATCAGGCCCATACCCATCGTCACGCGGTACTTCCCCAACACCAATGACTCCAGTCGTCGCCAATGCTTGATTTGCAGGTAATAGGAGTAATAGTCGTAGCCCCAACGGTTCTTATTCGCAAAGAACGGCTCTCCTGCATCCTGCGCCCCGACGAGTCCGGCCTTCACCTGATCACCATACGAGAACTGGTATTTCAGCCAATGGCGATAAGGCCAGCCTTTATAGACCTCGTTGTCGCCTCGTCGTTCATAGAAAGGGATCTTAGCTGTCGCCATCAGTTCATGCCGGCCATATTGCGTGATGGTCTTCAGGGTGGGAAAGTCGCGTTGCTGCTCGCCGTCATCTATCCGAACAAAGTAAGTAAGCAGTCGGCGTCGCTGATAATCCAGTGAACGGATCATCTGCAGTTCAGCCAGCGATTTCATCGGGCCGTACTGATAGAGCCAGACCATGATGTCCTCCACCTGTTGGGCAGAGAGGAACGGCAATTGCTCCAGCTGCTCTCGCGAAGCGCAGTTCAGATCCATCGGATGCTGATCCAACTCACACAACTGTTCATACATCTCCTCCCAAGCCGCAGTCCCCACATCCTCAATCGTTATCACCTCATTGAGATACGTCTCCCACTCACGCTCCGACTGAGCAGGAGCAGTGAATAGTGAACAGTGAATAGTGAATAGTAGCAATACTACTCGCTCCAGCCAATACGATCTTTGATTTTGTGCCTTCATACGTCGTTAATATTTAAGATTCACGCTGCAAAGATAATAAAAAAAGGTAAAAGTGAAGAGTGAAAAGCGAAAAATTTGCTTCCGCTCGGCTTTTTTTTGTACTTTTGTAGGCGATATGACAAAGTTCAGCCCATATATCAGAGTGATAGCGATACTATTCACTATTCACTGTTCACTATTCACTGCCTCCGCCCAGAACGAGCGAATCACGGCGGAGCAGGCGCTGGCGGAGATGGACTCCCCCACGTTTGTGCCTACAGTGAAGATAGGCAAGGTGCTCGTCGACGGCGACAGTATTCAATATATGGAGATGAACAACGTGTACGTGTATCCCGAGCTGACCTTTAAGAACAAGAAACAGGCACAGGCCTATATGCGACTGGTGACCAACGTGAAGAAGGTGCTGCCGATAGCCAAGGAGGCGAAGCAGATGCTGTATGAGACCACCGAGGCGCTGGAGATGCTGCCCACCCAGGAGGCCAAGGAGGCCCACATGAAGAAGGTGGAGAGCGAGATATTCCGCACCTATAAACCGAGGATGAAGAAACTAACCTACTCGCAGGGAAAACTGCTGATCAAACTGATCGACAGAGAGTGCCACTCGTCGAGCTACGAGATGATACAGGCCTTTATGGGACCCTTCCGTGCGGGTTTCTGGCAGACCTTTGCCTGGGCCTTCGGTGCCAGTCTGAAGAAAGGCTATGATGCGGAAGGCACAGACAGGCTGACGGAAAGAGTGGTGCTGATGGTGGAAGCGGGGCAGATTTAAGAAGTGAATAGTGAATAGTGGATAGTGAATAGTGGATAATGAGAATTGGGACCATTATATTGGCGTTGGGGATCGCTATGGCAGCAGAGGCGCAGGAGGCTAGTGTGGACACGACAGCGCAAGGCGTGAGGATCGGCTATTTCAGAACGGACTGGAAAACGCTGTCGGGAGCCATCGACAAAGTGGACGAAGTGCGCATGAACAAAGGTCTGGTGATATCGTCGCTCGACGCCCTGAGTGGACAGGCAGCGGGTGTGACGGTGGCTACCGGCGGTAACCAGGAAGCGATGGTGAGTGCCGTACGTGTGAGAGGTACGACGTCGCTGACAGGTGGCAACGACCCCTTGGTGATCATTGACGGCGTGACCGCCGACCTGGCAACACTATCAACCATCTACCCGTCTGACATCGAGAGCTTTACGATCCTGAAGGATGCCTCAGAAACAGCGCAGTACGGTTCACGAGGTGCTGCGGGTGTCATCGAGGTGGCCACGAAGAAAGGAAAGAGTCAGAAGTTCCAGATATCATACGACGGTAACTTCGGTTTTGAACAGGTGTACAAACGTCTGGAGATGACCGATGCCGCAGGATTCAGACAGGCAGCTCAGCAACGCGGCGTGAGCTATATTGACAAGGGCTATGACACCGACTTTAACAAAGCCATTGAGCGGACGGGCTTCGTGCAGAGCCATCACATCGCCTTCGGCGGAGGTACAGAGACAGCCAACTACCGCGCCTCGGTGGCGATGACAGACCACCAGACGGTAATCAAGACACAAGGCTACCGCAACTTTATTGCCAAGCTCGACATCTCGCAGCAGGCCTTCGACAACCACCTGGCGGTGGATCTGGGCATGGTGGGATCGATACAGAAGGTGGACTACCTGCCCTCGCAACAGCAGCTACTCTACTCGGCGGCGACGTTTATCCCTACCCTCTCAGACAAGAGAAATCCCGACGGCACGTATGACCAGGTGACGGAGGCCCTGTGGATCAGTAACCCGATGTCGCTGCTAGACAAAAAACAGAATGAAGACAATAGTCACTTTAACATTCACCTGAAGGCAAAGGTGACGCTGGCCAAGGATTTTTATCTTAGGGCTTTCGGATCGTACTCGTTTAACAACGTAGGCAACAACCACTATTACCCCACCACGGTGTGGAACCGGGGAGAAGCTTTCCGTGGGCATGAGAAGAACGAAGAGATACTGGCGAACATCTCGCTGAGTTACCAGTTCAACGTAGGAAAATCGGCCTTTAACGTGATGGCGCTTGCAGAGGAGACAACAAACAAGATACAGGAGTTCCATACGACGGTGACGGGATTCACCAGTGACGCCTACGGCTATGAGGAGCTGACGGCGGGTTCTGCACGCCCCTGGGATGGCACAGACTCCTACTACACCGAATCGCACATGCAATCGGTATTGCTACGTGCACAATACACCTTCGACGAGAAATACACGCTGACGGTGAATGCCCGTGGCGATGCCTCATCGAAATTCGGCAAGAACCACCGCTGGGGTTTCTTCCCCTCTGCCAGCGGTGCGTGGATCATCAGCAAGGAGAAATGGATGAAGCCACTGACCTTCATCAGCAATGCGAAACTGCGTGCAGGTTACGGACTATCAGGAAACCAGGCGGGTATCGACTCATACAACTCGATGGAGCTAATACAGCCCAACGGTGTGGTGCCGGTGGGAGGTGCCCCAGTGGTGACCCTCGGCATCATCCGTAACGCCAACCCCGACCTGAAATGGGAGATCAAACGCACATTTAACGTCGGTCTCGACCTCGCCCTGTGGCAGAGCCGCATCGTGATGAGTCTGGACTACTACTACTCGAAGACCACCGATATGCTCTATGTATATGATGTGCCAGTGCCACCGTTTACCTACGACAAGTTGTTGGCGAATCTCGGCTCCATGCGTAGCAGCGGTCTGGAAATAGGTTTCGGCATTACCCCCTTGCGGAAGAAGGATGTGGAGCTGACAGTAAACATGAACTGGTCGTTTGAGCGCAACAAGCTGCTCTCCCTCGACGGCGACTACAACGGCCAGCACCTGACGGCACCCAGCACGAAATGTATCTCGGAACTCTACGGTGCCGGTTTCCACGGCTCCAGCGACGTAGTGATGCAGATGGTGGGGGAACCCTTGGGTGTATTCCTGCTGCCCCACTGCAACGGACTTGTGACCTTAGAAGACGGTTCGAAATACTATGATGTCACCGACGAGAAATACATCTGCGGACAAGCCACACCCAAGGCCACGATGGGTTCGAACATCGCCTTCCGCTATAAGCAATGGGACGTGACGATGCAGATGAACGGTGCTTTCGGACATCATATCTACAACGGCACCGCCCTTACCTGTATGAACATGCTGATGCTACCCAACTATAATATCCTGAAAGGCGCGGAGAAGGAGAATATTCAGGACCAGACCATCAGCGACTACTGGCTGGAGCGGGGT
Source organism: Prevotella sp. (assembly GCA_016290175.1). Taxonomy (GTDB): domain Bacteria; phylum Bacteroidota; class Bacteroidia; order Bacteroidales; family Bacteroidaceae; genus Prevotella. Next base: position 17,325 of record JAEETD010000031.1, read on the forward strand.
GACTATGTGAACATCGACTACCTGACGCTTGGCTGGAACGTGCCCGTCCGCTCCAGATACTGTCAGGGTCTGCGACTCTCCGTATCGGTGAACAACCTTGCCACCATCACGGGTTACAGTGGCCTGACACCGATGATCAACTCGAGTGTCATCAACGGCACCCTCGGAATCGACGATAAGAACACCATGCCGGTGTATCGGTCCTACACCATGGGAGTAAGCGTGAAGTTTTAGTTAAGAGTTAAGAATTAAGAGTTATGATTACCTGGACAAACAAGATAAGGCGCATGGTGAATGGAGCAATACTATTCACTATTTACTGTTCACTATTCACTGTTCTTTCTTCTTGTTCCCTCGACGAGACCCCCCGAGACCAGATTCCCGAGGAAGAGGCCTATGCCGACGCCAATGCCCTCTTCCGCAACACCGTGGCGACGCTCTATAATTATATAGGTGGTGCAACAGACGGACAAGGACTGCAAGGAACCTGTCGCGGTATCTATGACCTGCAGACATTCGGCTCTGACGAGGCCATGATCCCCACACGCGGTACAGACTGGTATGACGGCGGCATCTGGCAAGAGCTGTACCGTCACGACTGGACACCGGGACACCCGATGCTCGGCAATGCCTGGTCGTATCTCTATAAGGTGATCACCCTATGCAACCGTTCATTGGAACTGTTGGAGTCGCATCAGCACCTGTTGGACGAATCAGACTATCAGGATTACACCGCCGAGGTGCGCGCGCTGAGAGCTATCTACTACTGGTATCTGATGGACCTCTTCGGACGGGTGCCGATCATCACCACAACGCAGACGTCACTGAGCCAGCTGGAACAGGCATCCCGCAGTCAGGTGTTCAAATTCGTGTGCTCCGAACTGCAACAGGTTTGTCCTTACCTCCACTACGAGTTCAGTACGAGACCCGGTGATTACTACGGACGGGTGACCTATCCCGTGGTCTGTTTTGTACTGGCAAAACTGATGCTGAATGCGGAGGTCTATCTCGATAATAACTGGACAGACGGAGATCATCCTGACGGCAACACGCTGAAGATTTCCGTGGATGGTGAGACGATGAACGCCTGGGAAGCAACCATCTATTACTGCGAGGAATTGAGAAAAGCGGGTTTCGAGTTGGAGAAGCCCTATACCAATAATTTCGAAGTACACAACGAAAACTCCAGTGAGAACATCTGGGTGATTCCCATGGACAGAGACCTTTACTACAACGAGATGCAGTATTTCTTCCGTTCCTGGCACTACCGTCATGCGGCGGCATTCGGCTTCACGGGTGAGAACGGTGCCTGCGCCACCAAACGCACACTCCAGATTTTCAAATATGAAACCTGGAGTGAGGATCCTCGTTTCATTCTTAATTACTACGCAGACATCGTCTTCGACAATGACATAACAATCGTACGCGACCGTAACGGCAATATTTTAGAATATAAGCCATGGGAGGTGGAACTCGACCTGAGTGGCAGTCCTTACCTGGAAACGGCCGGGGCCCGTATGAGCAAATACATAGTGGACAAAAACGCGACGAAGGACGGTAAACTTATGGACAACGATATCGTACTCTTCCGCTATGCCGATGTGCTGCTGATGCGGGCAGAGGCATTGTTGCGTAATGGACAGACAGAGGAAGGACAGGCATATTACAATGCAGTGCGTAAGCGAGTGGATGCACCGGAAAGACCTCTCACCCTGCAGAACCTGCTCGACGAACGCCTGCTGGAACTGTGCTGGGAGGGTTGGCGACGTCAGGATCTGATCCGCTTCGGACAATATGAGAGTCTCTTCATGGGTGACCAGTGGGATGATAAAGTGGATGAGAGCGACGGGCATACCACCGTGTTCCCTATCCCCGGCGGTATGATAGATTTCAACCCCAACCTCACACAGAACCCTGGATACTAAATAGTGAATAGTGAATAATGAGGAAGAACTGTAGAATATGGTGGATGCTGGTGGGAGTGATACTGTTCACTATTCACTGTTCACTATTCATTTCATGCGCCCGTCAGGATCCCAAGAATTTCACGCACGAAGTGCTCAACCGCATGACACCTATCAAGGATCAGGGCAAGAGCCAGACCTGTTGGATATACGCCATGCTGGCTGCCATCGAGACGGAACACCTAGCCTGGGGCGATTCCGTCAACCTCTCACCTTATTATATAGAAAAGATGATGGAGCAAGAGCCCCAATGCCCTGAGAACAAACGGGGCATGGGCAAGACTGCCCTCAACCTGATTCAGAAATACGGCATCGTAGGCTATAATGCCATGCGATCAGTGGATACCCCTGCCCCCAGATACGTGTTCATGGCTAGTGCGGAATACACGGCACAGGAGTTTGCACGCAGCGTCTGCAAGCCTGGCGAATACATCGCCCTCACCAGCGACAGTGACAAGCCTTACTATCAGGACGTAGACATCGATTTGCCAGATAACTGGATGCACGACCGTTTCTATAACATCCCCATCGACTCGCTTCTGGCAAAGACAGAGCGTGCCGTGCGCCAGCATCATGGTGTCTGCTGGGAGAGCAAGGGCCATGCGATGGCCATCGTTGGCATTGCCCGTGATGAGGAAGGCCATCAATATTTCATCATGAAAAACTCCTGGGGCACCGACGAGCCCTACAATGGACTCTATTATCTCTCCTTCCGCAAATTCCGCAAACAAACTTTAGCGGTAGAAATGACTAAAGAAGCAGCTTCCAGGTGACGCCGTCCTTGGTGTCCTTAACCTCGAAGCCGGCAGCAGCGAGTTCGTCGCGGATCTTGTCGCTGGTGGCCCAGTCCTTTTCAGCCTTGGCCTTGGCACGCAACTCGAGCACCATATCCATCACCTTGCCAAAGGCCTCCTCACGGGCATCGTTAGAGCCACTCTTCTCAGCCTTCAGTCCAAGAATGTCGAAGGCAAAGAGACGCATGGTCTCGGATAGTTCCTTCAGACAGTCGGCACAGATCGTGGCCTTGTGGTCGACGAGCTTGTTGATGACGGTGCAAGCCTCGAAGAGATAGCTGATGACCTGAGGTGTAGCGAAATCGTCGTTCATGGCGTCATAGCACTTCTGTTGCAGAGCTTTCACCACCTTCTCGGTCTCGGCATCGCATTTGTCGCTAACCTGTACACGCTCCAAATCGCTGATGGCGTTCGTCAGTTTCTCCAAGCCCTTCTCGGCAGCCTCGAGAGCCTCGTTGGAGAAATCAACGGTGCCACGATAATGGGCTGAGAGCACGAAGAAACGGATGGTCATGGGCGAATAGGCCTTATTCAGCAACGGATGGTTTCCAGTAAAGAACTGTTCGAGGGTGATGAAGTTGTTATACGACTTACCCATCTTCTGTCCGTTGATGGTGAGCATATTGTTATGCATCCAGTATTTCACGGCCTGATGACCCATCGAGGCCTGTGCCTGGGCTATCTCACACTCATGATGCGGGAACACCAGGTCCATACCACCTCCATGGATGTCGAACTCCTCACCCAGGTACTTGCGACCCATGGCCGTACATTCGCAGTGCCACCCAGGGAAACCGTCGCTCCAAGGACTTGGCCAGCGCATGATATGCTCGGGCTGTGCCTTCTTCCAAAGGGCGAAGTCGGCCTGATTGTGCTTCTCGCCTACGCCATCGAGCTCACGACTGGCATCCTTGATATTCTCCAGCGAACGCCCGGAGAGGATACCATACTGGAACTTCTTATTGTAGGCCTCGATATCGAAATAGATAGAGCCGTTGCTCTCATAGGCAAAGCCATTGTCGAGAATCTGCTGCACCAGCTGCTGCTGTTCGATGATATGGCCTGTGGCATGGGGCTCGATAGAGGGGCGCAGCACATTCAGTGCATCCATCGCCTGATGGTAGCGGTTGGTGTAGTACTGGGCTATTTCCATAGGCTCCAACTGTTCCAGACGGGCCTTCTTGGCAATCTTATCCTCACCCTCATCAGCATCGTGCTCCAGATGGCCTACATCGGTGATGTTACGCACGTACCTTACCTTATAGCCCAGGTGCTTGAGATAACGGAACACCAGGTCGAAGGTGATGGCAGGACGGGCATGTCCCAGATGGGGATCACCATAGACTGTAGGACCACACACATACATGCCCACATTAGGGGCGTGAAGCGGCTCGAAACGCTCCTTCTGCCGCGTCAACGTATTATAAATGACTAATCTTGATTCCATAATACTCTTTATTCCTCGAACTCAAACAGATCGACAAATCCCGTCAACCGGAACACGTTCATGATGTCATCATTCACCTTCTTCATGACCACACGACTGCCACCGGCCTTGGCGCCTTTCAGGATGCTGATCAGGATGCGCAGGCCACTGGAAGCGATATATTCCAGCTTCTCGCAATCGATGACCACGTCCTTACCTTCGCTATTGTAGAGCGGCTTCAACACTTCTTCTGCCTCCTGGGCAGCAGCGGTATCCATCTCTCCTTCCAAAGCAGCAAACCATTTGCCGTCAATTTCTTCAATTCTTGTTTCCATAACTATTCACTATTCATTATTCACTATTTTCTTCTTCAGCGTCAGCACGTTCCTGCCGTCCGTGCGTTCATAATTGATGCTGTCCATCAGCTCACGCACCAGCAGTATACCCAGACCTCCGACAGGACGGTCTTCTACCGACTGCGTGATATCGGCCCTCTCCTTCTCTGTCGGATCAAAGGCAACACCGCTGTCCGTGATGACAAACGTCAGCCACTGACCATCCGACGCTACTTGTACTGTGATATCGCCCGACACTTCTGGCGGATAGGCGTAGTCCATCACGTTCACAACTGCCTCCTCGACAGCGAGCCTGATCTGCTTCGCATGCTTTTCATCAATGCCCAGACGCTCCATCACCTGCTTCATAAACGCATTCAACGACTTCACCTGTCGCACATCATTCTGCACCACGATCTGCTCGTCCAGCACCTTCGCGCGAAGCACTTTCTCATAACGGATAGCGAGCAAAGTCAGGTCGTCACTCTGTTCTGCACCACGACAGAACGTCTCCACTTCCTGCTTCATCCGCTCCACCATCTCTTCAGGCATGAGGTGATCTCCTTTCTCTAAAACCGCCATCACACAGTCCAGTCCCAACTGCTTCCGCTCCACATTCTTGGCCTCCGTCAGTCCGTCGGTATACAGGAACAGCATCGCATGATCCTCGAGCATCGTCTCTTCCATCACATACTTGAAGTCCTCAAACAATCCTATCGGGATATTGGCTTTCGCCTGCAATGCGGTAGCAAATTTTTCACTTTTCACTTTTCCCTTTTCCCTTAATATAATGGGCTTGTCGTGACCGGCATTACAATAGCGCAGATGTCCCGTAGGCAGGTCGAGCGCACCGATAAACAGCGTGACAAAGATATTCGAATCGTTGCGTTCGCACGCTGTTTCATTGATGGTCTGCATGATACGGGCAGGATTATTCTCATGAGCCGAAGCCATGCGGAACATCGCATGTATCACCGCCATGACAATCGCCGAGGGAACCCCCTTGCCACTCACGTCACCTATGCAGAAGAACAGCTTCTCATCGCGCACAAAGAAGTCGTAAAGGTCACCGCCCACCTCCCGGGCAGGCGTCAGCGAGCCGTAGATATCGACATCATCGCGACCCAGACTATACGAACGGGGCAGCATCTCCTTCTGGATATTCTTCGCAATGCGCAGTTCACTGCCAATGCGTTCTTTCTCCATATTGGCCTTCTGCAGCTTACGGTCGTTCTTGGCAAAGCGGGTGATGATCAGACCCAGCACAAGGAGACCCGCCAACAACAGAAGTCCCACGCCAAGACGCATCTTGCCCAACTTACCATACACCTCCTTGTCATAGCACACGACGGCAATCTGCCAATGGGGCTGTCCCTTGAAGAAGGCATAGAACACCGTACCCTCATCACCATCAGCATCCTTGATGGGAAACACGGTTGTACGTCCGCTGTTACTGGGCGACTTCTTCACCGTACTGTCATTGATCTGGCTGATGATAGACGCCATCTCTGCCACTTTCTTCCTGCGGGTATGCTTCGGACCTGCAACCAGCTGACCATTCTCCGTCAGCAGGAAATTGTAGGACGAAGGATAGATATGCCGGTAGTTGAGCGTGTCGCCCAACTGTTCTGTCGACATATCAAGACCGAACATCGCCACGATATTCCCTTTATCATCATGGATGGGAAGGACATAAGTCACCAGATTCAGGCCTGAGACAACATCCTGATAAAGATCCGTCCACATCGGGGTATCCGCCGCATACACCGCTTTGTAGTAACGGTTTTGAGTATAGTCACGACCCTCGGCTGCGATCTCTGCGTGCTTGATCTCTCCATGGTCCCACCAGACGAAAGGTTCGAACAGGCGTCCTTTTTCCGGGTAATAGTTAGGTACATAAGCTACCCAGCAGCCCGTCAGATTGGGATGCGATTTGAGTACCCACTCCATCACGGTATACGAAGAATCCGGATGAGACAAGTTCCGTTTCAAGTCCCGGATATGCCCCTTCAGTGAATTCTCGGCCATGTTCAGCGTGTTTTTCGCGATGATGGCCTTCATCGTGATTTCCGACTCTGCACGCTTTTCCAGTTCATCGGCCAACAAGCTGCGCGTATAATAATACTGCACGGCAGATATCATTTGCAGCAGGATGGCTGCAGCAATGATGATTATTAAACTCGTGTTGGCCTTTAGTTTCATATTACTTCACGTACTCCGAGAAGTCCGTCAGCTTCATGTCGCCCTTGCGAGCCAGCGTGTCGTGCATGGCGAAGGCGGCAGTGAGGCAATGACGTGTATGGCCACCGGTACCCAGCTTCAGGTAATCCCACAACAGCTGCTTGTAGTCGGGGTGAGCACAGTTCTCGATGATGGTCTGTGCACGCTGCATCGGGCTCTTGCCGCGCAGGTCGGCCACACCCTGCTCCGTCACGATGATGTTCACATCGTGCTCCGAGCTGTCCTGGTGGGTCACGAAGGGCACCACTGAAGAGATCAGTCCGCCCTTGGCCACAGAGGGACAGGTGAAGATGCTGAGGTAGGCATTGCGGATGAAGTCGCCCGAACCACCGATACCGTTCATCATCTTCGTACCGCTGATATGGGTAGAGTTGGCGTTACCGTAGATATCCACCTCGATGGCTGTGTTGATGGCGATGACACCCAGACGACGGATCACTGCGGGGTGGTTGGAGATCTCACTCTGACGCAGCGTCAGGTGGTTCTTCATATAGTCCATATTGTCATAGACCTGCATCAGACAATCGTTGGATACAGTCAGTGAGCAGGCCGAGGCATCCTTCACACGACCATTGAGCATCATATCGATCACGGCATTCTGGATCACCTCGGTATAGATATTGAAATCGGGCACATGCTTGTCCTCACCCAGGGCACCGAGGATGGCGTTGGCAGTAGAACCCACACCACTCTGCAGGGGCAGGAACTCCTTGGGAATACGACCCTTGTGGAGCTCGTCAACGAGGAATTCAGCAGTCAGATAGCCGATCTTGTCAGTTACGGGGTCATTGTCCTTGAAAGCACGGGCCTCATCGGGGATGTTACACTCCACGACACCGACCACCTTCTCCTTCGGAATCGACACATAAGGCACACCGATACGGTCACTCACGTTGAAGATGGGGATGGGCTTGCGGTAAGGGGGATCCAACGGCTCATAGACGTCGTGGATGAACTTGGCATTGGGGTTGTGGAAACTGTTCAGCTCCAGGATCACCTTCTTTGCCAGACGGGCAGCTGTGGGAGAGATACCACCGGCAGCGGTCAGATAGACATGATAGTCATTGCCCACCTCTTCGATTTCGCACACTTCGAGGATAGCCCAGTCCACATCACCATAGAATCCATAACGCAGCTCCTGTGCCATGTGACTCAGGTGCAGGTCGTTGTATGGGATCTCACCCATGTTCACATGCTTGCGGAAATCGGGGTTCGTGGTGTAGGGAGCACGGTAGAGGATTGCCTGGGCATTGGCCAGGTCACCATCTGTCGACTGTCCTGTGGAGGCACCTGTGAAGATAGCCACCTTAAACTCGCGCCCTGCCTCATGCTCGGCAACGGCAATCTTTGCTAGCTCCTTGGTGGTAGCCTTTGCCACACCAGCGGGAGTAAAACCACTCATGGCGATATGGTCGCCATTCTTAATCAGTGCTGCAGCCTCTGCAGCGGTCATACGTGTATAAGCCATGTCTAATTACAATTTGACTGTTTATTAGAAATTTTGCATGCAAAATTACTGCTTTTCCTTCAAACCACCAAAAAAATTATCCATTATTCACTATTCACTATTCATTATTCACTATCAAAGTTGTTGCATGAGCACGTCCCAGACAGCGATGATATGACAGACGGAGCCAGCCAGTACGAAGAAATGGAACACAGAATGCATGAATTTCTTCTGATGAAAGGTATAGAACACGGCACCTGTGATATAGCAGACGCCCTCTGCTATCAGCCAGATGATGGCCGCCTCAGAGACACTGTCCATCAGCGGTTTAAAGGCCACGAGCACACTCAGGCCCATACCGATGAAACAGAATGTCTCCAGGTTTGAATGCTCCTTCAACCGGATAAAACTCACAATCGTCCCCGCGATGGCACAACTCCAGACAAAGATAAACAGACTCCAGCCCCAATAGCCCTGTTCCCTCAGCGCCGTCAGTGTCAGGGGCGAATACGAACCCGCGATATGCCAGTAGATGGCGGCATGATCCCACTTGCGCAGACGCTCCTTCCACTTAGAGTGGTGCTTCATCGAGTGATACAAGGTCGACGCCACATACGAACCCAGCATACCGAACAGATAGAGGATCACCCCTACCCGCGCCCAGTTGTTGTCGGCCTGGAAACACCATACCAGGAAGATGATGCCGAACACGACACCTATCAGAATGCCCCCGCCATGCGACGCGGCATTCCATATCTCTTCCTTCTTGGTATAACGAATCACGCTACAAAAGTACATAATAAAAATGGAAATTGCTCAAGCGGTAGCAAATTTTTCACTTTTCACTTTTCACTTTTCACTTCTTTTTATTATCTTTGCACCAAAATTAAAACCAAACGAATATGAAACTCATGTCTATCATCCTCGGCGGTGCCAGTCTTCTGACTTTGACCGCATGCCAATCGCAAGTGCAGAACGACAGTTGCTGTTCATCACAACTCACTACCGTCGGCAATCCCTACATGCCCCTCTGGGAACATATCCCCGATGGAGAGCCCTACGTCTTCGAAGACCCCGACCAGCCCGGCAAGTACCGTGTCTATGTCTATGGTTCCCACGATGATCTGGTCACTGCCTACTGCGGACGCAATCAGGTGGTGTGGTCGGCATCTGTTGACAGCCTCAACAACTGGCGCTACGACGGCACCATTCTCGTGGTCGACAAGAACCGCGATGGCGAGCCTTTCGACTCCGCAGGCACAGCCGATGTGCTCTATGCCCCTGACGTGACCATGACCACGGACTCTACTGGCAAGAAGACCTACTGGCTCTTCCCCAACGATCAGACGGGCTATCGCAATGGTCTCATCGCTAAGAGCGACCGTCCTGATGGTCCCTTCGAGGTCTGCAACTGGAGCAAGAATGATCCCAATCAGGTGGACGGTGTGCTGCAATTCGACCCCGCTGTGTTCGTCGATGACGATGGCCGTGTCTATGGCTACTGGGGCTTCGAGCGTTCCTTCGCTGCTGAGTTCGACCCCGAGACGATGGCCACCGTCAAACCCGGCACCGAGATCGTCGAGGATATGATTTCCGGTCGCAACCAACCCGGACGCTTCAAGTTCTTCGAAGCCTCCAGCATCCGCAAGATCAAGGACAAATACATCTTTATATATAGCCGTTTCACCGAGGATGGCGAGTTCGGCCTGCCCACCTCCAACTATACCCTCGCCTATGCCTATAGCGACGCACCCCTGGGGCCCTGGACCTATGGCGGCACCATCATCGACGGTCGTGGACGTGAGAAAGACGAACAGGGCAATGTCATCGCCTCAGCAGTACCCGACGGCAACACCCACGGCTCCATCTGCGAGATAAACGGGCAGTGGTACGTGTTCTATCACCGCCACACCGGTACCGACGAATATGCCCGTCAGGCCATGGTAGCTCCCATCGACGTGAAGGTCGAGGAAGGCAAGGGTGGCAAGGTAGAGATTTCCGAGGGTGAGTACAACAGTCAGGGCTTTGCCCTCAACGGCCTCGATCCCTTCGAGCGTCACTCTGCCGGTATCGCCTGCTGGTTTACAGGTCCTAAGCCCGCTGTTCACGAGTGGCCTAACAACACGTTCTATGGCTCTTACATAGAGGCCAGCTACGGTGGTACACCCGAGATGACCAAGGAGCAGGCCCTCGCCTCGAAAGAGAAATACGACGCCCCCTACGACCTCCGCTACAACACCAACCGCGTCATCAACAATACCGACGGCTCCATCGTGGGTTACAAATACTTCAACTTCGATGCCGAGCGTCTGGCCAGTGATGGCAACCTCATGCTCGTCCTCCGTCTCATCCCCGAAGGCATCGAGGGAGATATCGATATCATGCTCGATCGTCCATGGATCTCTCAGGGCGGAACAAAGATTGGCGAGATCCACCTCCTGGCCGATATGGAAAAGAAGGTCTGGGACATCGCTGCCGGCATCCGCAACGAGATCAAGGAAAAGAGCCTCGCCGGCAAGCACGCCCTCTTCTTCGTCTTCCACTCCGACGTCAAGGACCAGTCCCTCTGCACCCTCCAGGACCTCGTATTCACCTTCAACCCCACCCATTAACATGAAAATCAAACATTTCATTCTTAGCGGTGCGATGATGCTCCTCTTCACCGCCTGCGCTACCAAACAGAGTGCCATTTCTCAGCTAGAGGATTTCTCCTACGAGCTGCGTGACAACAGCCGCAACTACGATGCTGGTGACTGGGAGCGTGCAGGTAAGAAATTCGTCAAGATCCGCGAGAAGATCAACAAGCACGAGTTCGACTACACCGCTGAAGAGAAGACCAAGATTGGCCGTCTCGAAGCCGACTGCGTCAAATACATGGCCAAGGGCGCCAAGGACGGTGTCTTCGACAAGCTGAAGAACATCGGCAGCGAGATCAAAGGCGTCATCCAAGGCATCCTCGATGCCCTCGGCCCCAATTCCTTCGAGGGCGAGAATCTATAAAGGAATATTTCTATTGTAATAAAGTGCGACAGATTCCGTCTGGAGTCTGTCGCTCTTGTTTACCTGCAATCAAACAAGATCTTCCTCCGATTCTCCTTTGGCCTCACCGCGAAGTGAATCCAATACGTCGTACCGCGTTTCTCCTGGATGAGTTCATCGAAGTCCTTCTTCGTACCGTCCGCAATATCCAATAATATCCCCGCCAGCCTGATCATGTGTTCCGGGCCATAGCATCTGATATCCACCGCGCAGCCTGTCAGATGATTGGAATTAACCGCACCCCCGCACATCCTGTTCACCTCCTCGCTCCTGAACCCGCTGCTAATCACGATGGGGATGTCGTCCGACCTCCTACTGGGGACTGGCCCCGGCAAAGGGCTTGACCTCTTGTTGGGGCCTGTCCCCAGTAGGAGTGTCGCTTCCCTCTGACCGTAAAGCGTATTATAACTATACCTGAGATCCTCCAGCCAGTTCTCACAGATATTCTTCAGGTTCTCAATCGCCACCCGGCTCGGGATGTTCCCATCCGCCGTGATGTAACTCGTCTTCGTCAACTCCCCGAGCGTAAAATGCTCGGAGAGTTTAATGTCTTTATTAATACTTGCTTTGTTCATAAACTATTCATTATTCACTATTAACTATTCACTTTTACTAATGTTATGCCGTTATGCCGTTAGGCCTTCAAAGCATCATGACAGAAGTCTTCTTATACTTCGCCTTGTACTGACCGTTTTCCTTATAGTCCTCCATTTTTACGATCAGACGGTCCTTCATCAACCTCGAAGCCCTGACCCTTGCAGACTCGACACTAACATCGAAGCAGCGCACCACATCATCGATGGTAAACTCCTCAGGCAGGCGGTTAAAGGCCTCGATGGTTCTGGACTTTCGCTGTACATTCACTGAGGCATCCTTCAGCTTATTGTCGAAATAGGCCTCCGCCATGGCACCGAAGTAGTGACGCTGACAGGCAAACTGGATGTTCACAATCAACTCCACCAACCGCCAGTCCACCTCATCCGTCTCGAACTCCCCGCACCAGAAATCACCCTCCTGATGCATCTTGTCCCAATGGCGCATCACAATGAAGGGCGCAGCGAAATTCAGCCCGTGATAGGCGCAGCGCTTCAACAACATCTCGTCCGCCTTTGAGTCGTTCTCCTTGGCGTCCATCATCCTTCGCGCTGTCCAGTCGTAGAGCTCATCCACGATCTTCTGCACGCTCAGCTCGCCTTTCATACGATCCAGCTTCACAGCCCATTCCTTCAAACGCTCGTCACTCTCGAAGTCCACTTTCGACTCACGCTCCATCATCTCGAAGTTCGTGGCAGGCAGCGGAATGCAAGTGAGGCGCGTGGCCAATCCTGAACCGAAGTTCTGCTCATTCACTTTCTTCTTCAGGGCAATGGGCGTGCCCGTGTAGATGAAATTCCAGGTCACATAGAAGTCCTGCAATATCGAATCGTTGTTCGAATACGCCTGACCATCTTCCTCGTTGTGGAAAGCTTTCAGCTCCAGCGATTGCTTGTCAATCCATGAGCCGCCCTTCTGCACCGTCACAGTGTTGTCGAGTTCCGTATCGAACGTCAGCATGTGCAGCTGCATGTCCACCCCGTCCACATTCTCCACCGAGTTCACCATGTCCTGAATGAACTGTGCATTCGAGGTTCGCGCAGGATGCACACGCACAATCACCTTGGGCTTCTTGGGTTTCTCCTTGTTGGCACCCTTGGTGCGCATCTGCTCACGATAGGCGTTGATAGCATCCTTTCCGATCTTATCCGCAGCCACGATAGGCGCAGCCAGGAGTTTGAACAAGCGTGTTGCAAAACTCTTTCCGCTGGCAGGATCGCCAATGATCAGCGTCGAGTTATTCAATCTTCTCAACTCTTCTGGGCGGTGGTAGAATCTATAGGTACATCTCGTCATCAGCGTCATCATCAACCCTCCAGCCACGAACAGCGCAGCAGTAAACTGGTTCTTCTTCAGCCCCTTGCACACATCCTTCAGCAATGGGAAATCCCCATACATCGCCTCGATCTTCTCGCCCCAATCCCATAATAGATGTGTGATGTGTGATGGCTGATGGCTGACATCTTCCATCTTACATCTTCCATCAGACATCGTTTCTGACAGGTTCCTGTCCCTTGTCAGATCCTGATACGTCTTGCCAGTGGCAGTCTTCACCGCTTCG
>JAEETD010000002.1 GCA_016290175.1 Prevotella sp.
TAAAGTGGCACGCGAGCTGGGTTCAGAACGTCGTGAGACAGTTCGGTCTCTATCTATCGTGGGCGCAGGAGTCTTGCGTGGTGCTGACACTAGTACGAGAGGACCGTGTTGGACAGACCTCCGGTTTGCCGGTTGTACCGCCAGGTGCACCGCCGGGTATCCGCGTCTGGATTGGATAAGCGCTGAAAGCATCTAAGTGCGAAGCCAGCCGCAAGATTAGGACTCCATTGAGGGTCGTCACAGACGATGACGTTGATAGGGTGCAGGTGTAAAGACGGCGACGTCAAAGCCGAGCACTACTAATTGCCCGAATACTTTCGCTTATGCGATACTTTCAGATGTAGAAACGTCTGATGCCTGAAGTATTTGCTTCAGTTCTTGTGTGCAAGTTGTCAAACCCCATATCAGGTGGTTATTGCAGCGGGGTCCCACCTCTTCCCATTCCGAACAGAGAAGTTAAGCCCGCCTGCGCCGATGGTACTGCAATGCAATGCGGGAGAGTAGGAGGCCGCCATCTTTTTTAAAGAAAAGCCCTGAGGATACAATATCTTCGGGGCTTTTTCGTTTATATTATTGTATGCAGTGGACTGACAGAATTCGACAAACGAAGATTTTCCTCGTGATAGCAGCAATCGTGATTGCTGTTGTTTCACTGCTTGTATCTCATTTCTTGGTCCGGGATCTTTCTAAGGAGGAACGTCACAAGATGGAGACCTGGGCAGAGGCATTGAATGCCTTGAACAATGCGGATGAAAACACGGATATGTCATTGGTTCTAAATGTTTTACAGAGTAATAATACGATTCCTGTCATTGTGATGGATGCGGATGGACGGGTGACGGATTATCGTAATATTGATATGGATGCTAAGACGGCAACTGATTCTGATGCTTATGTTCATCAATATGGGAAGCGGATGTATCATGATGGTAATTTTATAAAAATTCATCTTGGTGATTCTATTGATACTAAAGACTATCAATTGGTGTGTTATGACGAGTCGACGATGTTAAAACGTTTGGCTCAGTATCCTTATTGGCAATTGGGTATTGTGATGATTTTTGTTGTGGTCGCTATCTTTGCATTATTGGCATCGAAGCGGGCTGAACAAAATAAAGTATGGGTAGGGCTTTCCAAGGAAACGGCTCATCAACTGGGCACCCCGATTTCGAGTCTGATGGCGTGGGTTGAGATACTGAAAGAGAATTATCCTGAAGATAAATTAATACCGGAGATGGATAAGGATGTGAAACGATTGGAGTTAATTGCTGAACGCTTTTCAAAGATCGGTTCGCTGCCAGAACCGGTAGAAGCCTCTATGAATGAGGCACTTTCACATGTGGTCGATTATATGAATCTTCGCACATCGAAGAAGGTGGAAATCGTCAGACATCTTCCTAAAGAAGAAGTTATCGTCAAAATAAATCCACAACTGTTTGAGTGGGTAATAGAGAATCTTTGCAAGAATGCTGTAGATGCTATGGAGGGAACAGGACGGATTGATCTGACCCTGACAGACGAGAATGATCGCGTGGTGATAGAAGTTCACGATAACGGAAAGGGTATCAGGAAGAAGGATATCAAGAATGTATTTACACCAGGTTTTACCACGAAGAAGCGTGGATGGGGACTTGGTCTTTCATTGGCTAAACGAATCGTCGAGGAATATCATCGGGGACGAATCTTCGTGAAGGAATCGGAAGTAGGTGTTGGAACGACATTTAGAATAGAGCTGGAAAAAGAGGAAAAAACTGCACAGAAGAGTTGAAAGTGTGCGGTTCTTAGAGTTGTCGGAGAATGAATTGCAATGAAAAACATAAAAAAAGCAAATAAGTGTTTTATATCTGAGAAAATATTTGTAACTTTGCACCCCAAATAACGAGTAAATGTGTAGTTTAGAGCAGTTTAAGATAGATTTGAAAAACCAGAAAGACGAGGTGAGGACCTTGGATTTTGATTTGGATAATCATTTCTTTGCCGCTCTTGACGGCTCGGAGGTGAAGCAGGGGTCTTTGCATGTGTCGGTGTCTATACGCAAGATGACCGGCTTTTATGAACTCCTTTTCAATACCGAGGGCACAGTGACCGTAACTTGTGACCGTTGTCTTGACGATATGTCCCAACTTATTGAGACTGAAAATCGTCTTGTCGTGAAACTTGGTGCGGCCTACTCCGAGGAAGATGATGTCATTACGGTGGCAGAGGACGAAGGAATACTCGACACGTCTTGGCTCATCTATGAATTTATTGTGCTGGCTATACCCATCAAGCATGTGCATGCACCTGGCAAGTGCAACCCTGCGATGAGTCAAGTTCTGGAAGAACTCTCAGCTGACCGAAGCAGCGATGAGGTGTCCGACCAGCCTATAGATCCCCGATGGAGTGCTTTGGAGAAATTAAAAAATAACAATTAAAATTTTAGTATTAATATGGCACATCCTAAAAGAAGACAATCAAGTACTCGTCAGGCCAAGCGTCGTACTCATGACAAGGCAGTAGCACCCACACTGGCAGTATGCCCCAACTGTGGCGCTTACTATGTATATCACACAGTATGCCCCACTTGCGGTTACTATCGTGGAAAGGTGGCTATTAAGATGGAAGAGGAAGCTGCTGAGTAATGAGCAATAAGATAAGCGCGGTAATCACGGGTATTGGTGGCTATATACCCGATTATGTCCTCACTAATGAGGAATTGTCGAGGATGGTAGACACCAACGATGAGTGGATTATGACGCGTGTTGGCATCAAGGAGCGCCGTATCCTGACAGAAGAGGGACTCGGCACTTCTTATATGGCCCGTAAGGCTGCCAAGCAGTTGATGCAAAAGACTGGCGCTGATCCGGATAGTATTGATGCCATCGTCGTGGCCACTTCGACCGCTGATTATAAGTTCCCATCGACAGCAAGCATTGTGCTTGGTAAGCTTGGATTGAAGAATGCTTTCGCATTCGATTTCTGGGGTGCTTGTTGTGGATTCCTCTATTCGCTCGATGTGGCAGCATCGATGGTGAAGAGTGGCAGATGTAAGAAGGTCATCGTTGTCGGTGCCGATAAGATGTCATCGATTGTTGATTATAAAGATCGCCAGACCTGTCCGCTTTTCGGTGATGGTGCAGCAGCAGTGCTTCTCGAGGCATCGGAAGAGGAGAATATCGGTGTGATGGATTCTCATCTGCGTGCTGACGGAAAAGGTCTTCCGTTCTTGCATATGAAGGCTGGTGGTTCTGTCTGTCCTCCTTCGCATTTCACGATTGACCATCGTCTGCACTACCTCTATCAGGAGGGTCGCACCGTGTTCCGTTATGCTGTTACCAATATGAGCGATGATTGTGCCTTGATAGCTGAGCGCAATGGACTGAATAAGGATAATATCCAGTGGATTGTTCCCCATCAGGCCAATATGCGTATTATCGAGGCAGTAGCAAAGCGTTTGGATCTTTCTATGGATCAGGTGATGGTCAATATAGAGCATCTGGGTAATACCAGTGCTGCTACCATTCCGCTTGCTCTGTGGGAGAATGAATCGAAGTTAAGGAAAGGTGATAATATGATTTTCACCGCGTTTGGAGCCGGATTTGTCCACGGAGCATCCTATTACAAGTGGGCATACGACGGTGGCCAATAAACTTAAAGAAACTATACGAGAAAACGCATCCTATTGAAAGATGCGTTTTTTTGTCTAAAGAGAGTATATGCATAAGGCTGGATTCGTAAACATTGTTGGAAACCCTAACGTTGGTAAGTCGACGCTGATGAACCAACTTGTGGGAGAGCGCATCAGTATCGCGACGTTCAAGGCTCAGACCACACGTCACCGTATCATGGGTATCGTCAATACCGATGACATGCAGATTGTGTTCTCAGACACGCCAGGTGTCTTGAAACCGAATTATAAGTTGCAGGAGTCGATGCTCGCTTTCTCAGAATCTGCTTTGCAGGATGCTGATGTGTTGTTATATGTAACTGATGTGGTGGAGAATCCAGAGAAGAACATGGATTTTCTTAGGAAAGTTCAGAAGATGGACACACCAATTCTTCTGCTTATCAATAAGATTGACGAATTAAGGGAGAATAGTCAGCAAGCCCTTGCAGAAATCGTAGAGAAGTGGCATGCGCTGTTGCCTAAAGCAGAGATCCTTCCGATATCTGCGAAGAATAAGTTTGGTATTGATATGCTGCTGAAGCGTATTCAGGAACTGTTGCCCGAGAGTCCTGCCTATTTTGATAAGGATCAGCTGACGGATAAGCCTGCCCGATTCTTTGTTTCAGAGATTATCCGCGAGAAGATACTGCTCTATTACGATAAGGAGATTCCATATTCTGTTGAGGTACGAGTGGAAAGCTTTAAGGAAGACGAGAAGCATATCCATATCAATGCGTTGATCTATGTGGAGCGTGACAGTCAGAAAGGTATCATTATCGGCCATCAGGGAGTGGCTCTCAAGAAGGTGAGCACAGAGGCGCGCAAATCATTGGAGAAGTTCTTTGGTAAGCCGATCTTCCTTGAAATCTTTGTGAAGGTGGATAAAGATTGGCGCTCGTCAGAGCGGGAATTGGATAACTTTGGTTATAATCCGGATTAAATATAATAATATGGGTAATTTAGTAGCAATTGTAGGACGTCCCAATGTGGGTAAGTCGACGCTTTTCAACAGATTGACGAAAAGTCGTCAGGCTATTGTCAGCGATGAAGCTGGTACCACGCGTGACCGCCAATATGGCAAGTGTGATTGGAATGGTCGCGAGTTCTCTGTCGTTGATACAGGTGGCTGGGTTGTCAATTCTGATGATATATTCGAGGAGGAAATCCGTAAGCAGGTGATCATTGCGACGGAAGAGGCTGATTTGGTGCTTTTTGTCTGCGACATCAAGAATGGTGTGACAGATTGGGATATGGACGTGGCACAGATTCTGCGTCGCGCCAAGTTGCCTGTTCTTCTAGTGGCAAATAAGGCCGATGACAATAAGAATCTCTATGATCAATACGAGTTCTATAATCTTGGTCTTGGCGATCCTTACTGCATCAGCGCTGCAACGGGAAGTGGTACGGGCGATTTGCTCGACAAGGTATTGGAGATGTTGCCAGAGAAGAACTCTGACCAGTTGGAGGAAGGTATCCCTCGTTTTGCTGTTGTTGGACGTCCGAATGCAGGGAAATCCAGTATCATCAACGCATTCATAGGCGAAGAACGCAATATTGTCACAGAGATAGCTGGTACCACGCGTGATTCCATCTATACCCGTTACGATAAATTCGGCTTTGACTTCTATCTTGTGGATACAGCAGGTATCCGTCGTAAGAATAAGGTGACGGAAGATCTGGAGTTCTATAGTGTGATGCGTTCCATCCGTGCGATTGAGAACTCGGATGTCTGTATCCTGATGATTGATGCCACACGAGGCATTGAGGCACAGGATATGAATATTTTCCAGCTGATTCAGAAGAACAACAAGAGTCTGGTGGTGGTGGTCAACAAGTGGGATCTCGTAGAAGACAAGAGCCAGGTAGTTATCGATACCTTCGAGAATGCCATCCGTAAACGTATGGCTCCGTTCGTAGATTTCCCCATTATCTTTGCATCGGCATTGACCAAGCAGCGTATCTTCAAGGTGCTTGAGACCGCCAAGCAGGTTTACCTGAACCGTAAGGCACGTATTGGTACGACGAAGCTCAACGAGGTAATGCTGCCATTGATTGAGGCCTTCCCGCCCCCCTCCATCAAGGGAAAGTATATTAAGATTAAGTATGTGTCGCAGGTTCCTGATACGCAGATACCGACATTTGTGTTCTATGCCAACCTGCCTCAATATGTTAAAGAGCCCTATAAGCGCTTTTTGGAGAATAAGATCCGTGAGAACTGGACACTGACAGGCTCACCTATTAATGTGTTTATCCGTCAGAAGTAGCATGAAATACCTGCCCGCCTTCATATTGACATTGTTGTTGTATATGGCTTGTGCTAATCCCTCGCCAGAGGAGATGGCATCCATTGCTGCAAAGGGCTATTATAACCATCTTGTGAATGGCGAATATGAGGCTTTCTTGGAAGGAAAGGAAGGGGCAGATAGTTTGTCTGACGATTATCGGGAACAGTTGCTGACGAGCTATCGTCAGTTTATGGCGCAGCAGAATCGGGATCATCATGGGATACTCGACATTCGGATATCAAATGCAGTAACCGATACTGTATTGCAATATACGAATGTGTTTCTGGTTTTGTGTTTTGGTGATTCAGTAAATGAGGAAATCGTTGTGCCAATGGTAGAACGGAATGGAAGTTGGAGAATGAAATAATCAAAATATGAAAGGATTAGTATTATCTGTTTTTATAACTATGTGCGGTCTTCCTGCATCAGCACAAAGTTCCTTACAGGAGACTCTCGATGAATACCACATGTTTAATCATCTGGATGCCTCTGTCACTTTAGGTACGACGGGTATCGGATTTGATCTTGCTACACCTGTTACTAATTATGCGCAGTTGCGAGTAGGCTATTCTTTTATGCCTTCTTTCCACAAAAGCATGTATTTTGGTGTTCAGGTGGGTGATACCCCCGAGAACAAGTACGATGCGAACGGAAATCGTGTAGAGACGAAGTTCGAAAAAATGGCACGTGTCTTAAAGCAGGTAACGGGGTATGAGGCTCAGGATGAGGTCGAGATGATTGGACGACCGTTGTATCATAACCTAAAGGTCATGGTAGATGTGTTTCCCTTTCAACAAGATAAGCGCTGGCATGTGACTGCGGGTTTCTTCCTTGGCCCTTCAAAGATTGCGGAAGCCTATAATTCTACGGAAGCCATGCCTTCATTATTGGCAGTGGGCGTCTATAACTCTTTCCGAGAACGTACTTTAGCTTCTTATGAGGAAGGTTGGCCATATCCGCCTGTTATTTCAGTAGCAGGCTGGGATCTGACGGATGAAAAGATTATCGAAGAACTGGCTAAGCGTTTTCAGAGCTATGGACGGATGGGTATGCGTGTTGGTAATTTTGATGATGGTTCAACCTATTTGATGGAACCAGGAGATGATGGTATGGTGAGAGCCTCCATGAAGGTGAATGCCTTTAAGCCTTATCTTGGCATTGGTTACGGGGGGCGTCTTCTTAAGAATAACGATAGATTTCATATTGCAGTCGATCTTGGCGCTATGTTCTGGGGTGGTTCACCTCGTATCGTTACTCATGAGGGTGTTGATTTGACCCGCGACGTGAGTGATATTAGTGGAAAAGTAGGCGATTATGTACGTCTGGCAAAGATATTTAAAGTCATGCCAGTCCTCGATGTCCGTTTTGTATACAATATTTTTTGATATTCCAGACAAGTGGCTACTCTTTGTGAATAAGCGTATCTTGTCTAATAAAAAGAGGCTCTTAATTTTTTATAAGAGCCTCTTTTTATTAGACAAGATACTATCTTAATCTTAATTATCTGATCACCTGTTTCTTACCGTTGATGATATAGATACCGTTAGGTAGTCCATCAGTGTTGTTGTCTTCCTTAACTTTCACACCAGTCAGTGTGTAAATACCTGACTTGGAGGATTCTTCAGCTGTGACTTTGCTGATACTCAATGCTACCTGATATTCCTCGGGAGATAACAATTTGATTTTAGTAGCAGATGCCTCTGATGCATTGATTTTCAGATAAGCGCTGTTTGCAGGAATATACTTGTGCGTTCCAGTTTGGGAACCATTGACTTTCAGGGCATTGTCGTTGTTATCAACAAATCCCAGTTTGCCGTCCTCTGTCTGTCCAAGAACGCGCATGGTCTTGGTGTCAAACTCAAGAGCGTTCTTGAGGTCTGGATTAGGAAGCTCATACGTTTTTTTGTATGTTGTATATTCTATATAGCAGAAGTATCTGCCTACCAATTTGTTTGTATCAGTGATTTTGTTGACTTGATCCGTCAGGATTTTGACCTTGTTATTTGCGATACTATTTGAACTACATTCAATAATCACTGGGGTTTCTGCAGGAATCTTACCATCGGTAATTTCTTTTAGTTCTGCTACAGGTTCTGCGACTTTATCAAATTTATAGGCATCTACGTAGTAAGCTTTCATGCCTGTAGGTAACTCTATGGCATAGTCCGCATAGAAAGTTGTGTAATATTTGTCTCCAATCTGTACGCCTTTGCTTGGATCTATTCCTAAATAGTGAGTTTCATTATCTATTTTTTCGAAAGTCCAATTCGTATAACCCTCAAAGTCTTTGAATTTACTTCTTCCTATGACGCTGCAGTTTGAGTCGTCATATTTGTCGTCATCATTAAATTCAACAAGAAATGCTTCTGTGGATACTCCACTTTCATTAATTTTGGTATAAAGATAACCGTTCCTTTCCAATAGTTGATATCCTTGTGTCAAAGATTTGGTATCCATTCCCTGGCCTTTGATATTCAGACCTTCCGCAGTACTTCCGGAGATATAAAGAATAGTAGAGGGATTTCCATCTTTCTTCTTAACCGTTTCAAGTGCGGATACTGGAATCTCAAAACCATAAGCAGAAGTTGTGATCAGATTCAGAACTTTACTCTTGGAATTGTATCGTTCCTCTACTCCATTGTTTGCTATGGAAATATACCTTTTTGCCGGTCCTTGATTTTGGACTCTGTAATAGCCAGGACCTGTATACTGTGCAAACAGGGGGAATGCCATCATGGCTGTTATAAAAGTAAGTAATGCTTTTTTCATATGCTTTTATTTAAAAAGCCCAACCCTACGTTCTTCCTCTTTCGATTCCGACGCCGGGTTGGGCATTGTTATTGTTTCTTATTCAAATTACTCGGCAATACAGATGCTAACACGGTTCATATCGTTCTCAGCGAACGGCTGAACACGAGCACCCTTGCTGTCGTAAGATATGCGGTCAGCAGAGATGGAGTACTGCTCCTTCAGAGCCTTCACAACTGCATCTGCACGCTGGGCAGCGAGACGATCGTTAATCTTGTCGTTACCAGTACCGGCATCAGCATAGCCTGTTACAACCACCTTTGCGTTGGGGTACTTGTTCAGGTAGTCAGCAATATCCTTCACCTTGCCAGCCTCTGAGTCCTGAATCTTGAAAGAATTAATCTTGAAGAATACATCACGACGGATAGGCTCGATGACAGGTGCCTGAACGGGTGCGGGAACTTCCACAACCTTCTCGACCACCTTCTCTACATAGCGGATCTCGGGCTCTGGTGCAGGGATAACACGGGTGGTATAGGTCGGACCAAGGTTGATCTTCACACCAGCGAGGGCGTTGAAATACCAATCCCAGTTATCTGCATTCTTAGAGTTGTACTTGTCGCTAAGAGTGTTGGCGCTTACTTCGATACCAAAGCTGATAGCGTCGCTCAGCTTGAAATCAGCTGTGATACCACCCTGTGCGAACGGACGAATCTTTGAACCATCCCAAAGATATTCCAGTGTGTTCACACCATGCTTTGCACCCATGTCTCTCTGTGCATCAGCAGCTTTATCATTGCTAAAGCCGATGTTGGCACCACCACCAAGGAACAAACCGAAGTTGAATACACGGTTGGGATTATAACCACAGAATGCGTTTGAGAGATTAATTGTCAGGTCAAGAGACGGAGCAACATACTTCCAATCCCAGAGATACTTCTCATTGTTGATCTCTGAACCAGCCTTGCTCTGCCAAGCATTCACAGCGAGGCGAAGACCGAAGACGGGGCTTAACTGACGACCGAGAGCGGCCTGAACATTGTATGAATTCAAATCACCGAAATCAACCTCACCCAGCGTGTGCTGAAGTCCTACAGGCTGTATCTGTACATACCAGTGAGGATTGAAAACGTATTCAGTCTTAGGCTGCTGATCCTGTGCGGATGCTGAGAGGAAACCCAGCGCCAGCAGGCAAGACATTATTGTTTTCTTCATTTTCATATTCTCTAAAGTTTTGAACTCTTAAATAATTAGTTGTTGTTACCTCTGATGACATAGTACAGAGTTCTGATATTGCCCTCATAGTCAACAGCAGAATACTGAATCTTGTAGGTCTTACCAGCCTCGATGAAGAAAGGAATCTCCTTCACGCTGCCAGGAATAACCTTGCCCAGGAGTCCGGCATTTACAGCATCGTCTGCACCAACAGGAGTTCCGTCAACGCTGATGACTGCTACATACTTCTTGAAGGCAGGAGCCAGAATTTCTGCTGACCATGAAGTGGGCAGTAATTTCACCTCACCAGGATTATATCTCGTGAAGTTGTTGTTCTGAAGAACATCGGGGTGTGAAACCTCGGCTTCTGTAGATACCAACAGTGTCGGCTG
The DNA here is from genome assembly GCA_016290175.1 of Prevotella sp. Taxonomy (GTDB): domain Bacteria; phylum Bacteroidota; class Bacteroidia; order Bacteroidales; family Bacteroidaceae; genus Prevotella. Next base: position 10,287 of record JAEETD010000002.1, read on the forward strand.
GATAGCCCAGTTGATATTGTTCAGAACCTTCTCTGCACCAATGTTAAACTTGTTCAGGAAGCGCCAGATCTTTTTCTGTGCACTCTCGCTCTTGGTTCCCCAAACAACTACATGGTTCTCAAGCTTCTCAAGAGCGGTGATGGCCTCAGCCTGATATTCAGCCTCGTCAGCCAGGTCAAATGCATAAGAGAAAGGCTTGATAGCAACAGCTGCGATGTTGGCCTTTGAATAGGTGAACATATTGTCACCCCAAGAAGCCTGCAGGCGATAGGCAGGAATGTCATTGTCAGTGATGAGGTTGAGGAGGGTCTTGAGCATCTCAGCAATCTCAACCTTGTCGCGCTCTTTCAGAAGCGTCTTGATCTGCTCTTTGAAAGCTTCCATATCCTGAGGCTCCCAAGATACATAAGCCTTAGCTAACTTCTCCTGTGGGATGGTAGCAAAAGTCTCATAGAATGCATTGTCACCACGAGTGAGGAACATCAGGTTGTGGTTAGATGCCTGCAGCGGAGTAAGTTCAACAGGACTCTCGTCACCACCAGTTGTAGTGAGCTTCAAGGTCTTGCCAGAGAAGTCAACAGAACTGGGGTTCACAGTTACATAGAGCTTACCAGCATTGCCTGTACCCTCAACAAAGTATTCTCCCTTATAGATGATGGGCTCCTCTGCTCCTTTGGGGAAATAAACATTACGTCTTGCCTTCTCACCAAAGTAAGTGAACAGCAGGTTAGACTCAACACCGAACGGGCTGATGAATGAGAACATCGGGTTCATAACCTGATCAACAACGATGCTTGTAACCTCTGTCTTGTAGACTGTGGTCAGGTCGATTTCCATATTCTGGATGGTCTCGTTGATGATCGTTACAATTTCCTGCTTGGTCAAAGAGGCGGGAAGCTGAGCCTTGAAAGCAGCCAGAGCGTCGTCAATCAGCTTCTGGACATCAGCCTTGGAAAGACCTCCCTCAGGAATATTAATCTTTGCAATAGCAGCATCAATGAGCTTCTGGACATCCTCCTGTGTCAGAGTGGCAGGAATGGTAGGAATATCAGTCTTCTTTGCATAATCGGCCAAAGCTTTCTGGATAGCATCGCTAATCAGATTTTCAACCTCTGCCTTTGACAGACCAGCAGCAGGAATATCAGCCTTCTTTGCATAATCGCTCAAAGCAGCAACAATAAGTGCATTGACCTGATCGGCTGTCAGACCAGCAGCGGGAACATCGCCCGTCTTGGCATAGCCTTCCAAAGCTTTTGCGATGGCGGCATCTACCTGTGCCTTGGTGTAATAGTCTGCCAGCAAAGCCTGAACTTTTGCATCAAGGTCAGCAGTCTTTACAAAACCGTCAACGCTGGGAATGCTGTTCTTGACGGCGTTGATAGCTGCATTGAGGTCAGCTACCTTCTGATCAATCTGGGCCTTGGTGTAGGAGTCGCAATCGCAGCTCTTAATTGAGTTCACCAGAGTCTGCAGACTTGCCAGCTTCTTCTCAAGATCGGAAATCTTGGCATCTGTCTCCGACTTATAGTCGGCGTCAGTGTCCTTACAAGAAACAAATGCACTCGTAGTAGCAAACAGCATTGCCACTAAGAGAATACCATTAATAATTTTCTTTTTCATTGATTTTTAAATTATAATTAGACATATATATATGATTCCTCTACATAAATCGGTGCAAATGTAGGCATTTTATTTCAAACTGCCAAGAAAAGTTTAAGTTTTTTTTTGAATTTTATCGATTTTCTGCTTATTTACCATCTTTTTGGTACGAAAAGTGCGCCTGACAGGACTCGAACCTGCACGTCATAAACACTAGATCCTAAGTCTAGCGCGTCTACCAATTCCGCCACAGGCGCCTTTTGTAGGTCCTTTTTAATGGAAAGTGGGTGCAAAGTTACGAAATTATATTGACTCTGCCAAATCTTTGGGCCAAAAATAACGTCTCAGTCCATTTCGCGCGTGTACATTTATATTATTTGTCCTATTATTCGTCATCAAACAGTCTTAATTGACCTGTCAGTTCGTCACGTACCTGCTGCTCGCTTTTGCCAGCATCTGGGTCAATGTCTTCATCAGAATCATCCGCATCTTCCGGACTCTCCTGCTGTTCCGGTTCTTTCGGGAAACGGACAGGTTCCAGTTCTTCTATGCTCTCAATCTGATAGGTGCTGAGTCGCTTGCCCTTGGCCTTGAAGCCTTTGACGGCAATAAACTGTTCTGCATCGATTTCCTCAGCTCCCCTGAACTCATCGGCTCCGCCATAGGTGACCTTGATGAGCGGATAGACGGTGTCTGTCAGGAGGATGAGTCTTGAAGCGGGGTTATCGCTGAGCCAGTTCTGTTTTTTCTTTGAGGCATCCATCTGGAACCGTTTCAGATAGGGGTATCCCTGATTGTCTGCATCGAAGAGAATAGCTGTCCAGACCTTGTCAGCATCGTATTTCTCTATGCGCAGGATATTGGATTCGAAGTGGTTGTTTAGGTCGAAGTTGGTCAGATAGAAATCACCGTTGTCGAGGATGACCAGTATCTGGTCTTCGTCGAAGAACTCACCCAGCAGTCGTCCGTGATCATCGTAATTCAATCGGTTCACATCAGGATCATACCAGACTTTGCGCCCGCCAAGAGTTGAGTGGCCATGACTTTTCAGCCCGATGCGATGTACGGGGTTCTTTGTCAGTAAGTTACCTTTCGAGCCACGGCCCTTGATCATCACTTGAGAGAAGTCCTGATCGATGAAGATCTTCTTCAGTTTGGGATTGGGATCGAGGGTGACCTTGATGATTTCCGCCTCTCCATTGGGATTAGCCGTGAAATACATCACCTTCGAGCCTGGCGTGCCCTGCGTCAGGTCGTATTCCTTGTCGCGTGTCATCGATGTCACGTTGAAGCGCTTCATGAAATACCAGCCTTTCTTCCCGTCACGATAGACCACATTATAAGTGGTACGTGAGTCGTTCTTCTTAAAGACAGCCACGTGGAGGATATTCTTGCCCACAAAAACCTTTTCGGCTACACGGATGACCTTGTATTTACCATCTTTGTAGAAGATAATGATATCGTCGATGTCGGAGCAGTTGCACACGAATTCATCTTTCTTGAGTCCCATGCCGATGAAACCGTCAGTACGATTGATATAGAGTTTCTGATTGGCTTCTGCCACTTTCGTTGCCTCAATGGTGTCGAAGTTGCGGATCTCGGTCAGACGTGGGTGTTCCTTACCATACTTATCCTTTAGGAACTGGAACCAACTGGCTGTCACTTCCACGAGATTTGCCAGGTCGCGGTCAATTTCCTCAATCTCTGCCTTGATACGCGCCATCAATTCATCGGCCTTGTCCTTATTGAACTTCAGGATGCGTTGCATCTTGATTTCCAGCAGTTTGAGAATGTCATCCTTCGTTACCTCTCGCACAAGGCTGGGGTAGTAGGGCGTCAGACGATCGTCGATATGCTCGCAGACGGCGTCGATGGTCGGAGCCTGCTCGAATTTCTTGTCCTTATAAATACGTTCCTCAATGAAAATCTTCTCGAGTGAATAGAAATGCAGTTGTTCCAGGAGTTCATTCTTGCGGATTTCCAATTCCTGACGAATGAGATCCTTGGTGCGCTCAACACTGTGTTTAAGAACATCAGAAATCGTTAGGAACTGCGGCTTCTGGTCTGCGATGACGCAACAGTTCGGAGAAATGTTGATTTCGCAATCGGTAAATGCATATAGGGCATCGAGTGTCTTGTCACTTGAAACGCCTGGCATCAGGTGGATTTGTATTTCTACTTGTGCAGATGTAAGGTCATCGACGCGCTTAGCTTTGATTTTCCCCTTTTCAATGGCCTTCGTGATACTCTCGATAAGAGTTCCTACGGTCTTGGAGTAAGGCAACTCACGGATGACGAGTGTCTTCTGGTCCAGCTTCTCAATTTTGGCACGCACTTTAAGCACGCCTCCACGCTGACCATCGTTGTATTTCGAGACATCGATGCTACCGCCTGTCTGGAAGTCCGGATAGAGATGGAACTCCTGTTCGTGCAGGTAACTGATGGCAGCATCGCAGATTTCGCAGAAGTTATGGGGCAGAATCTTAGAGGAGAGTCCGACAGCTATACCCTCTGCACCTTGTGCCAGCAACAGCGGATACTTTACGGGCAACGATATTGGCTCCTTGTTACGTCCGTCGTAGGAGAGTTGCCATTCTGTGGTCTTGGGATTGAACACGGTGTCGAGGGCAAACTTCGAGAGTCGTGCCTCAATATATCGTGGTGCAGCAGCCTTGTCGCCTGTCAGGATATTACCCCAGTTTCCCTGTGTGTCTATGAGCAGGTCCTTCTGTCCCAGCTGCACAAGGGCATCGCCGATGGAGGCATCGCCATGGGGGTGGAACTGCATGGTGTGTCCCACGATGTTCGCCACCTTGTTATATCTGCCGTCATCCATGCGCTTCATAGAGTGCATGATACGTCGCTGCACGGGTTTGAAGCCGTCTTCGATATTGGGGACGGCACGTTCCAGGATTACATATGAAGCGTAATCCAGAAACCAGTTCTGGTACATACCAGACAGATGGTGTACCGCTGCCGCATCGAAACGGTTGACGGGTTTATAGTCGGAGTGGCCTTCTACGCCCCCCTCCAATTCCGACGATTGGTACTCGCCACCGTCTTCTTCGAGGATCTCTTCGTCCTTTATTTCGTCATCCATAATTTGTTTGGTCTTCAGTTTGCTTGCAAAAGTACGAAAAAAAACTGAGAAAGCCGTCATTTTTGGATTTTTTTTGTACCTTTGCACCCACAATTTATAAATAAGGTGGAAACAAAACTCAATTCATCAATGACAGCAAATGAGATTCGCGACTCTTTCAAGAAATATTTTGAGTCGAAACAGCACGCTATTGTACCGTCAGCTCCCATGGTGATCAAGGACGATCCCACGCTGATGTTTACGAATGCAGGTATGAACCAGTGGAAGGATATTATCCTTGGCACGCGTGACCCGGAACCGCGTCGTCGTGCCGATACCCAGAAGTGTCTCCGTGTCTCAGGTAAGCATAACGACCTGGAGGAAGTAGGTCACGATACCTACCACCACACCATGTTTGAAATGCTCGGAAACTGGAGTTTTGGTGACTATTTCAAGGAGGGTGCCATCGATATGGCTTGGGAATATCTGGTAGATGTGCTGAAACTGAATCCGGAGGATCTTTATGTGACGGTCTTCGAGGGCTCGCCTGAGGAGAATATCCCTCGTGACGATGAGGCTGCGAAATACTGGGCCAAACATGTGCCAGAGGACCATATCATCAATGGTAACAAACATGATAATTTCTGGGAGATGGGCGATACGGGTCCTTGCGGTCCTTGCTCAGAGATTCATGTTGACTCTCGTACCCCAGAGCAGCGTCAGGCCTCAGGTAAAAGTGGCCGTGAACTTGTCAATCAGGATGACCCACAGGTTATTGAGATCTGGAACCTCGTGTTCATGCAGTTCAATCGCAAGGCCGATGGCTCACTGGAGAAACTCTCCATGAACGTAATCGATACAGGTATGGGTTTTGAACGCCTCGTCCGTATGCTGCAGGGCAAGCACTCTAACTATGATACCGATGTGTTCCAGCCAATCATCAAGGCTGAGCAGGAGTTGACAGGAATGAAATATACGACCTTCGAGGAAGAATCCAGATTATCTAGAGATTCTAGTGAATCCAGGAAACAAGATGAGATCAATGTCGCTATGCGTGTCTGTGCTGACCACCTTCGTGCTGTGTCATTCTCGATTGCTGATGGTCAGTTGCCTTCGAATGCGAAGGCAGGTTATGTCATCCGTCGCATTCTGCGCCGTGCAGTGCGTTATGCCTATACGTTCCTTGGCCAGAAGGAGGGATTCCTCTATAAGCTTGTGCCGACGCTTGTGCATGAGATGGGCGATGCTTTCCCTGAACTGAAGGCTCAGCAGCAACTGATTTCGAAAGTGATGAAGGAAGAGGAAGATGCCTTCCTGCGTACTCTGGATAAGGGTATTTCTCTGCTTGACAAGGCCATGGAACAATTGAAGGCAGAGGGTAAGACCGAACTTGACGGTGTTCAGGCTTTCCGACTTTTCGATACATACGGCTTCCCCCTCGACCTGACAGAGCTGATCTGCCGCGAGAACGGCTTCACTGTCAATGAGGAGCAGTTCAATGTCGAGATGCAGAAACAGAAAGAGCGCGCCCGCAATGCTGCTGCCGTTGAGAATTCCGATTGGGTGGAGCTGGCTGCTGGCGAACAGCAGTTCGTGGGCTATGATTATACGGAATACGAGTGCCATATCCTCCGCTATCGTAAGGTAACACAGAAGAAGAATGAGTTCTATGAGCTTGTACTCGACTATACGCCATTCTATGGTGAGATGGGTGGACAGGTTGGTGACAGTGGTGTCATCTGCAATGAGACAGAGACCGTAGATATCATTGACTCCAAGCGCGAGAATAATCAGACCGTGCACATCGTGAAGCAGTTGCCGAAGGATCCTTCGGCCCAGTTCATGGCCTGCGTGGATACTGATAAACGTGATGCCTCCGCCGCCAACCATACGGCAACCCACCTGTTGGACTATGCCCTGAAACAGGTTCTTGGTGACCATGTGGAGCAGAAAGGCTCGTTTGTTTCGTCTGATACGTTACGTTTTGACTTCTCTCACTTCGAGAAGGTAACCGATGAGCAGATTCGTGAGGTGGAGCGTATGGTGAACGATATGATCCGCCAGGACATCCACATCGACGAGCACCGCGATGTACCATTTGATGAGGCCAAGAAACTTGGAGCCATTGCCCTTTTCGGTGAGAAGTACGGCGATAAGGTTCGTGTGGTTCGTTTCGGACCATCGTGCGAGTTCTGTGGTGGTATCCATGCTTCAAGCACGGGTCGCATAGGTTTCTTTAAGATTCTTTCTGAGAGCAGTGTGGCTGCTGGTATCCGTCGTATAGAGGCTACAACAGGTCGTGACTGCGAGGAACGTCTCTATCAGATGGAAGATATTCTGAAGAATATTAAGTCGTTCTTTAACAACGCCAAAGATCTTCAGGGTGTCATTCTGAAATATATTGAGGAGCACGACCATATGAAGAAGGAAATTGAAGGTTTCCAGGCTCAGGCTGTAGAGCGTGCAGCCCAGCGCTTGGTGGAGAAGGCTCGCGATGTGAATGGTGTAAAGGTCATTACCACTGTGTTGCCCATGGCGCCTGCTTCTGCAAAAGATTTGGCCTTCAAGGTCCGTGCTTCTGTTGAAGGTTCTCTGCTTTGTGTCATTGGCTCTCATGACAATAACAAACCCCAGCTCAGTATCATGATGAGTGATGATATGGTGAACGATCATGGTCTGAATGCTGGTCAGTTGGTACGTGAGGCCGCCAAACTCATACAGGGTGGTGGCGGTGGTCAGCCTCATTTCGCCCAAGCTGGTGGAAAGAATGTTGATGGACTCTCTGCAGCTATCGATAAGGTGATAGAATTAGCAAACTTATAAACATTCATCCCCGCCAGCTGGCGGGGATGAATGTTATAATGAAATGGGGATAATCAGTTTGAAGATAACATTACGTCCCATATTGTAGACACCCTGACGTCCTGTTACATGATTGATGTCGCAATACTTTAGGCGACTCAGATGGTTCTGATAGGCCCGGTTCAGCAGATTATCAGCAGTGATATAGATCTCTGCCACCTTCTTGTGGTGGATATTTATATCTGTTCCTGCAGAAAGATTCACTAGTGTGTAGCTTGGGGTATGGGTCTCCGTATTGTCCACTTTATAATAATGGTTCTGTGCGAGATTACACTCCAGCCCCAGTGCCACATAGGCATTGTTGAAGATAGTATGCCCATGGTGTGTGATTTCGTATTTCAGTTCTGAGGTCCAACGTGGAGTTGGGGTCATGGGCAGATATTTAGCCTCCTCTGTCTGGTGCAGTTGCTGGGCATCTACGAAGGAGAAGGTGTTCTCAAAGTGTACTCTGTGTATGGGGTGCATATCAAAGCCAGCCTCGAAACCTAAAAGGCGTGCATCGCCTTGCGTATATTGATAGGTGAGGAAGCCTTCTTCCATCACCTCATTGATGCGTTTGGCAAAGATATAGTTCTCGATACGATTGGCGAAAATGGCAACCTGTGCCGAGATGAATTCTGACGAGAAGTCAAGTCCGAGGTCAGCCTGCCAACTGTATTCTGGCTTAAGCTCATGGTTGCCGATCTCATAGCGCAGTGTTCCCTCGTGGATACCATCGCTGCCAAGTTCACTCATGTTGGGGGCTCTGAATCCTCGTGCCAGATTCAGACGCAGGTTCGTATGTCTGCAGATATTCCATACAGCACCGATACTACCGGAGATGCTTCCAAAGTCTCGTGAATGAAAGTCGATATGCCGATGGTCGTAGCGCAGGCCTCCATTGAGCGTCAGATTGTCCAGAGTCTTGCTGATGGTGGCATAGCCACCGATGTCGAATAGCTTGTATTCTGGAATCAGCGATTCCTCCCCAAGGTTCAGCGATTGTTGCCACATGCCGTTGAGGCCACCGGCCATTTTCCAACCGTCCCATTCTTGTGAGAGATAGCGTACGTCATAGGTCAAGGTGTGGAGTTTGAAATATAATTCATATTCATCTTCTGACTCTTCGTATTCCTTGCGCTGGTTCTGCTGATAGCCGAAGATGGCCTTTAGCCAACCTTTGGACAGATTCAGTGAGTTATCCCAAACAGCCTTGTAGTGGTTGATCTGTTGGAAAGGCAGGGCCTTGGCGTAGGTCTTGATGTCATTGGTTACACATTCTAGTTCGCCAGACACCTCATCACGCTCACCCTCGATGATACTAGGCGTTTGGTGGAAGATGGTTCCAGTCAGATGTGAGTGTCCCCACCGCTCATTGATGCCTAGCATCAGACGTCCTGCACGTTCTTTGAATTGTGAACCTGGTACATAACCGTCGTATTTGTTCTTGTAAGCATGGGCCATCTTGTCAGTGAAACGGGCATCCCATATGAATTGCTTCTGATGACCTGCGAAGTTCAGTGAGTAGTCGAAGAGACCGTTGTTGGTCTGATATTCTGTTGATACCTGCGCCTTCATGTCACCCTCGGGAAGGATGGGGGCTCCATGTAGGATTAACACGCCTGCCATCGCATCGCTGCCATACATCAGACTGGCAGGACCTTTTAGGATCTCTACGGAGTTGATGTTCTGTCCGTCAATCTCGATGCCGTGTTCATCACCCCATTGCTGACCTTCCTGACGGATCCCCTCGTTCATCACGATGATACGGTTATAGCCCAATCCACGGATGACGGGTTTAGAGATGCCGCTTCCCGTGGTGATCTGTGAGACTCCCGGTTGTTTGGCGATGGCATCGATGATATTCGTAGAGGTGGTCTGCCGTAGTTCCTTGCCGGATACGATAGAGATGGGGGCCGTGGAGTTCTTCAATTTCGTATCACCGGTGACTCCTGTCACCACCAACTCATTCAGTTTCAGATGCTTGTAGAAAACATCGGAGGAGTCGTTCGGGTGTATATGGTTATGATGGTTATGTTGATGTTCTTTTTGTGCTGTCACAGCTGTGCCTATGCATAGCAATGACAGGATGAAATATAGTCTTTTCATTCTGTGAATCTTAATAATTTATAATGTGAAATCTCTCTTGGTATTATTTCACATACGGAGGACCACGGGTACACCATAGAGATGGCTCTCGCTGAATAATGGTACTGCACAATAGGAACCATCCCTTTTGTGTAAAACGGATAAACAGCACCAGCAGAGTGGCTGTGGCTGTGGTGTAGACAAGGTTGAGGAATTGACAGAGCACGCAATCATCAATATGCTCTGCCGTTGTGGTGAAATGACCAGAGTGGTGGATGTGGTGCGCACAGTCTGCACATTCAGCCACTGTGTTTGCAATGGGCTGGTGATGGTGCAGGCCAGATAGTATGATCATCGATACGACTATCGACAATAAGAACCATGCTGTAGTAATCCTTTTTCTCTGTTTTTTCATTTTCGGCTGCAAAATTAAAAAAAAACTTGGATAATCGGTGTTATCTTAGGCTTTTTTTGTATCTTTGCAGCAAAATGTAACAAGTATGGCACTGAATCTGAACAAAAATCTCAAATTGTATTACTCCATCGGCGAAGTAGCGCAGATGTTTGGACTGAATGAGAGTACGCTCCGTTATTGGGAGCAGGAGTTTCCATCGTTGAGGCCGAAGGTGAGTGGTCCGGCCAAAATTCGTCAGTATCAGGAGAAGGATATTGAGCAGATTCGTGTGATTCATAATCTGGTGAAGGTGCGTGGCTTCAAGTTGGCTGCGGCTAAGAAAATCCTGAACCAGAACCGTAAGGGAGCTGATAAGAAGGCCGATGTGCTGGAGGCTCTTATCGGCGTGCGGTCAGAACTGCAGGCCCTCAAAAAGCAGCTGGACTATCTTCAGTAGTCCAGCTGCTTTTTATTTAAGGCATCGGATTCCAATTGTCTTGCCGGACGAAAACCTTGGCAGGCGTTATCTGCTGAGCCTCTTTCTTGGTGAGTTGACGACACCAAGCGACGCGTTGTTGGGGTTGCGCTCCGGCTCCTCTGTTGTTGTATTCCTGGTAACGGGCCGTCTGCTCACGCTGTTTTTCCCAATGGTGCCAGCCTTCTGGACGGATATGTGCGCCTAAGTCACAGTTCATAAAGAGCGTATAGCCATAATCACGCCAGGGACGTCCGAGGTATACCTTGTCAACACCAGTTTTCGCAATGAGCCTACAGTTATTGAAGATATATCCATAGGCAGCATCAGCAGGAGTAGAGGCTGCGGTGACAAAGCTGTTGACGAGGCTCTCGATGGTGCAGTCCTCAAACCATGCTGTCGAGGGGCCGAAGATAAAGTCGGTTGTACCGCAGATGTAACAACCTTTAAAGAAGAGCCTCGTATAGGGCATACCTGTATAGATGGTGTCTTGATGACCGATAAACCGGCAGTTGATGAATACCAGACGGTCCCCCTCTGTATGGAGGGCAACGGCCTGTCCCAGACGAGCGGAGTTGTTCTCGATGGTGAGGTTTCTCAGGGTGATGTCGTTGGCCTCAATCTTGAGGGTATAGGTGCGGAACGTTCCCATAGCCTGTTCACGGGGCGAAGCGGTTCCAAGGACGATCTTTACATTGGCGTGATCGTCGTAGGTGATGATGGTTTCGTCACGATCTTCGCCACAGAGTTCTATGTTCTGCAACCATTGTGGGATGATGAGTTTCTCCTTATACGTACCTTTCTTAATATATATAACCTTATGGTAGTCCATAAAGGCGCGGCACACTTCTATAGCTTCGTCTACAGTGCGGAATTCTCCAGTGCCGTCACGGGCCACTACAATGGTATCAGGATTATCGTATTTGCCTGCGGCCATAGTGAATAGTGAGCAGTGGATAGCGAATAGTATTAAAAGTAATTTGACTTTCATATCCTAAATCTTAAGTATTGTCCCTTTAATTCCCTACATTATCTGTGAGATTTCCTTCAGATCGGGTACACTCTTGAGGTTGTTGATAATTGTCTTCACATCATCGCGGTCATGCACACGCAGTTCGATGCTGCCGTCAAAGATACCTTCCTCGCAGGTGATGTTCACCGTATGGATGTTCACGTTCATCTGCGCAGATATGATTTGCGTCACCTCGTTGAGCAGTCCCACACGGTCGATACCTCCCAGACGGATGGTCGCGTCGAAATAGAGGGTCTTGTGCATGTCCCATTTGATGTCAAGAATACGGTTGCCGAAACTGGTCTTCAACTTGGCTGCCACAGGACAGTTACGCCTGTGAATCTCTATCTGGTTCTTATTGTCGATATAACCGAGTGCGTCATCGCCGGGAATGGGGTGACAACAGCCTGGGAATTTATATTGACTGATATTCTCTTCTGTGATGAAGATTGGTTTCTTGCGGTTGAACTTGTCTGGCACCACAAACAACTCCTGACGAGTCTCGTCCTCCTTTTTCTTGGAGCCACTGCCTATGAAAGGAACATACTTCCTCCAACCGCCTTTTTCCTCTTTCTTGTTTTTGCCAGTCAGTTCGTCGATATCTTTCTCGCCCAGCAGCACCTTCTTCTCACCTAGGGCTACAAAGAAATCATTGCGTTTCCTGATATCGTGGAATTCTGCCAGACGGTCAGCAACGGTAGGTGTGTATTCCTGCTGGTTCTTCTGCAGGAACTCCATCAGGATCTCTTCACCCTTCTTCTGCACCTCACGGCTGTCGCGACGCAGGATGGCCTGGATCTTGGCCTTGGCCTTAGCTGTGGATACGAAGTTTATCCATGAAGGACTGACGTGCTGGGATTTTGAGGTGAGAATCTCCACCTGGTCACCGCTCTTTAACTTATGCGACAGCGGCACCAGTTTGTGGTTGACCTTGGCACCGATACAATGACTCCCCAGGAAGGTATGGATGGAGAAGGCAAAGTCGAGGGCCGTACAACCCGTAGGCATAGTCTTTATCTCACCTTTTGGGGTGAAGACAAATATCTCGCTGGCAAAGAGGTTCAGTTTGATGGTGTCGAGGAAGTCCATTGCATCGGGCTGCGGGTCGTCGAGAATCTCCTTGATGGTGCGCAGCCAGTCGTTCAGTTCTGCCTCGTCCTCCGTATATTCCTCGTCCTCCAGACCGTCCTTATATTTCCAATGGGCTGCAAAACCCTGCTCTGCCACCTCATCCATGCGGTCAGAGCGTATCTGCACCTCTATCCACTGACCAGTCTTCGACATCAGAGTGACGTGCAGGGCCTGATAACCGTTGGCTTTCGGATGACTGAGCCAGTCACGCATACGGTCCGGATGTGACTTGTAGATACGTGAGATGGCCACGTAGATGTTGAAGCATTCGTTTACTTCCTCCTCCCTGACGCGTGGTGTGAAGATGATGCGCAGTGCGAGGATATCGTAGATCTCCTCGAACGTGACATGCTTGTTCTGCATCTTGTTCCAGATGGAGTAGGGGGTCTTTACACGCTGCTTGAGTTCGTATTGGATATGCATGCCGTCAAGGGCTGCACGTATAGGCTTGGTGAAATCGTCGAATAACTTTTCACGCTGTTTCTGCGTTGTCTCCAGTTTCTTGGAGATGCTGGCATATTCATCGGGATGTTCGAACTTGAAACTCAGGTTCTCAAGTTCCGACTTCACCTTGTTAAGTCCCAGACGGTTAGCCAGGGGGGCGTAGATGTAGAGGGTCTCACCCGCAATTTTGTATTGTTTGTTGGCGGGCTGCGACTCTAAGGTGCGCATGTTGTGCAGACGGTCGCAGATCTTAATCAGGATCACACGGATGTCATCACTCATCGTGAGCAGCAGCTTCTTGAAATTCTCTGCTTGTGCTGAGGCCTGTTCTCCGAAGATACCGCCACTGATCTTAGTCAGACCGTCTACAATCTGTGCAATCTTTGGACCGAAGATGTTCTCGATGTCCTCTACGGTGTAGTCGGTGTCCTCGACCACATCATGCAACAGTGCCGAACAGATGCTCGTAGAACCGAGACCCACTTCTTTGCAGGCGATGAGCGCAACAGCGATGGGGTGCATAATATAAGGCTCACCCGACAGGCGTCTAACTCCTTTGTGTGCTTGTCGTGCGAAGTTGAAGGCCTTGGTGACGAGGTCTACTTTCTTGCGATGGCGGGAAGACAGGTAGCTGTCGAGCAGCTCCTGAAATGCATCGTTCACCAGTTTTTCGTCGAGCTCTTCCTGAGGAATCTTGTCTTCATCCATAGTTATTTACCTCCTTCTACGTGATTTCTTGGCAGGTGCCTTCTTCTTGGGAGCCGCCTTTCTCTTGGCGGTGGTTTTCTTGGCAGTTGACTTACGGGCAGTTGTCCTGCGGGCTGTTGACTTGCGGGCAGTCGTGCGCTTGCTTCTGGTTACACGGCTGTTGCGCCTTGCCCGACTGTTCTTACGGGACACCTTCCTGGTGGTCTTGCGGGTATAGGTGGGCACATCGTCGTTGATGGTTACTTCCAGACGTTTGTTGAGCAGTTCATCGGCCCAGTAGTTGTAGATGGAATCCTCGTTGTCGATGAAGCGTCCAGTGTCAGCCAGTGGCAGACGGATGACCGAAGGCTTGGTGAGTCCGGGAACGACATCACGACGGTATTCAGGATTGAGTGAGCGCAGCATGTCGATATCGAGTCCCAATACGGCAGCTACCTGTTCCAGATGAACATTGCGTCTGACGACGACGGTATCTGTCTGGGCAGGCAGACGGGTGGTCATCGGACAGATATTGTGGTCGCAATAATAGGTCATGATGTAGTTGGCCGCTATGAAGGCTGGCACATAGCCGCGTGTCTCTGCGGGCAGATAGGGGTAGATATACCAATAGTCCTTGTCGGCAGCGGTGAGCACGTCGCCCTCCTGGGTCTTACCTTTTGCAGCACGGGCCCGACGGATGGCCTTGTTGATATTCTCAGGTCCGCAGTTATAGGCGGCAATCACCAGATTCCAGTCACCGAAGATCTTATACAGGGCTTTCAGATAACGGGCAGCAGCATACGATGACTTCACAGGGTCGCGACGCTCGTCGACGAGGGAGTTCAGTTCAAGACCATATTGTTTACCGGTGGCAGGCATAAACTGCCACAGACCGGCAGCTCCCACTCTCGACACGGCTTTCGGGTTCAGCGCCGATTCAATAATAGGCAAGTATTTCAGTTCCAACGGCAGTTGATAGGCCTCCAGCGCTTCTTCGAACACTGGCATATAGAAGTTCATGGCGCCTAACATATAACTGACAGAGTAGCGCAGCCGTCCTGCATAGCGGTCGATGAACTTCTGTACCACATCATTGTAGGCCAGTTCCATGACGGAAGGAATCCTGCTGAGACGTTCGATATAGACCTCACGGGGATAGGTGGGATTGACATCCTTCATCTCGCAGTCATTGGTTCCTGTGAGATAGGTCTTCGACATATAGAGGTTCAACAGACTGTCGAGGTCATAGGTCATGGCTTCAGGAAACTCTATGAGTTCCTCGTTACCCTGTTTGTCGGTGACGGTGATTTCGTCCTCAACGGGAACAACAACGTCATCTTCTTCCTCATCCTCTTCATCGCCATCGTCTTCATCCTCATCATATTCATCTTCTTCCTCCTCGTCTTCATCTTCAATCACCACGGGAGTATCCTTAGTGGTCTTTTTCACCACTTGTGCCTCGGCCATGCCTCCTGAACCGATCAGGAACAGGGCGAGTAGTATCCAAAATAGTTTCTTTCTCATATTCAATTCTTGTCACTTAAAAGTTTAAACAGCAGTTGAGACCCAACGCACCCGACTGGAGTGGGTTGTTCGACGAACAGTTGTTCATAATGGTTGGCTCCACCTTCAGACTCAGGTCTTTCGAGATGTCGAATACCGAGAGCTCCGCATCCACGTAGGCATCGATGACAGAGAGGGCGTATACACCTACCATCACGAAGAAGCTCAGGTCGCGCCAACGGCGGTACTTGTCCCTACGACTCTTGAAGATGTCCTTATACCGTTGCATATTGCCTTCGGTAATCTTTGCACCTAAATGCAGATAGGTATTATAGCTGGCAGTGCTCGGGTCGCTGTCCGAGATATCAAGAAAGGCCTGCGAGTAGTCCTTATACATGCTGTTGTTCCAGTTCATGGCGTACAGACAGCCCATAAAACCACCATAAATCAGAGGCAGCTTCCAGTATTTCCGGTTATAGATCTGTCCGCCGCCAGGGAACACGATTGCCAGCCATAGGGCCCGTTTGGGATCGGGTGTCCATTTGTTCCAGTCTTTTTGCACCTTCAGCGGCGGCGTGGTCTCAACCATCACGCTCAGTTGCTTCTGCAGACTGTCTGCAAAGAGGCTGTCAGTGACATGGTCCTCAATCATCAGACTGTCGGTATCGCTGCTGATGGTGAAGATACTGTCTTCAGGCACCTCATCAATCTCCTGTGCGAAGCCGGCAATGGTTGTCAGCAACAGTAGTACGACGGCCACAGACCGTCTGCTTATGATCTGTATAATATGCTTCAATTTGATATTTTATCGAAAGTGTTCATGATACGTTCCAGCTCATCGGGGTTCTCGAAACCGATGGTGATTTTCCCTTTCCCCTTGGGGTTGTAGGTCATCTGGATCTTTGTCTGGAACAGGTCTGTCAGTCGTTTGCGCAAGGCATTGAATTCCTCTGGCAGACGGGCTTTCTGCTCTGCGGTCTTCTTGGCGGTTGGCAGATCGGCACCGTCCTTGATGATCTTGACAAGCTCCTCAACCTTGCGTACGGAATAGTTGTTCTTCTGGATATCCTTAAACAACTTGATCTGTGCCGACGGACTCTCGAGAGCCAGTAGGGCACGGGCGTGACCCATGTCTATCTCATGGTTCTTCAGTGCCATCTGTATCTGTGCGGGCAGTTTTAGCAGGCGTAGGAAATTGGTGACGGAGGTGCGGCTCTTACCCACACGCTCTGAAATTCTCTCCTGTGTCATGCCGATGGCGTCGGCCATGTGCTGGTAGGCAAGGGCTATCTCAATAGCATTCAGGTCCTCTCGCTGGATATTCTCCACCAATGCCATTTCCATCACACCCTCGTCCTCTACCGTACGGATATAGGCGGGGATGCTCGTCAACCCTGCAGTCTTGGCAGCTCTCCAACGTCGTTCTCCTGCTATAATCTGGTATTTGCCATCGCTCATTTGGCGCAGCGTGATAGGGGTGATGATACCGATTTCACGGATGCTGTTGGCCAGTTCCTCCAATGCCTCCTCATCAAATTCCCGACGAGGCTGGTTGGGGTTTGACATGATTTTCTCGATAGCTATCTCGTTGAGGTTCGAACTGCCCTCCGTCTCAACATCCTTCGTGTTGATCAGGGCGTCCAAGCCTTTGCCTTTGCCATCTCCAATATTATCCAGGCCTCTGCCCAGGACATTACGGTCGTATTTTTTGCGTACAGCCATTTTCTTATGTGTTGTTTCTGTTTGTGATTCTAGCTATTCTTACTGATAATCTCCTTGGCGAGTGCCAGATGGTTCTTGCTACCCGTTGAGTCGGCATCGTAGAGGATGACGGGCAGACCGTGGCTTGGACTCTCCGACAGTTTCACGTTCCTTTGGATGACGGTCTTGAATACCAGCTCCTGGAAATGGCGCTTTACCTCATCGTAGATTTGGTTGGCCAGTCTGAGACGACTGTCGTACATTGTCAGCAGGAAACCTTCAATCTCCAGGGAGGGGTTCAGCTTGTTCTTGATGATCTTGATGGTGTTAAGCAACTTGCTGATGCCCTCCAGTGCGAAGTACTCACACTGCACAGGGATAATCACCGAGTCGGCTGCCGAGAGGGCATTCACGGTGATAAGACCCAGCGAGGGTGAGCAGTCGATGAGGATATAGTCGTAGTCTGCGCGTATCGGCTCCAGCAGTTGGCGCAGGATCTTTTCACGGTTCTCCATGTTCAGCATCTCGATTTCGGCACCCACAAGGTCAATATGGCTGGGGATGATGTCGAGATTGTCGATATCTGTGGTGTAGATGGCGTCTCTGACATCGGCTTTGTTGACGATACACTCATAGAGGGAGCATTCCACTTCCTTGATATTCACGCCCAGACCGCTGGAGGCGTTGGCCTGAGGGTCGGCGTCGACAATCAGCACGCTCTTCTCCAGGGTAGCCAGCGAGGCACCGAGATTCATGGTGGTAGTAGTCTTTCCGACACCGCCTTTTTGGTTCGCTAATGCAATAATCTTACCCATATAATTTTAGTTTACCTTATTTTTAATTGAAAATTTGGGCACAAAGTTACACATTTCTTGTGAGAAAACACGTCGTTTTAAACCTTTTTTCGTACTTTTGCAGCGAAAACAATGATATTTTATGGAAATTAAACGACCTCTATTGCTCATTTCCAACGATGACGGTTATCTGTCGAAGGGCATCCGGTGCCTTGCCGAGATGCTGTCTGATATGGGTGACATTATCGTCTGTGCCCCTGACGATGCCCGCAGCGGCTATTCCTGCGCCTTCTCGGCCACCATCCCCCTCCGCCTCCAGATGCGCGAACAACGTGAGGGTGTTGAGATCTGGTCCTGCAACGGTACACCCGTCGACTGCGTGAAGCTGGCACTCTCTGAGATCTGTCCGCGTCGGCCTGATATGGTCATCGGTGGCATCAACCATGGCGACAACGCTTCTGTCAATGCCCATTACAGCGGTACGATGGGAGTTACGCTCGAAGGCTGTATGAAATACATCCCCTCAGTGGCCTTTTCGCTCTGCGACCATCGCGAAGATGCCGACTTCGAACCCCTCCGCCCCTATATCCGTAACATCACGGCCCAGGTGCTCAAAGATGGCCTGCCTCAGGGCGTCTGCCTCAATGTCAATTTCCCCGTCGCCCCCATGTTCCAGGGCGTGAAGGTCTGTCGTATGGCTCCAGGCACCTGGTTCAACGAGGTGTCGAAGTGTCATCATCCCCGAGGCTATGACTATTGGTGGATGGTAGGCCATTACCGCAACGATGAGCCTGAGGCCGAAGATACAGACCGCTGGGCCCTCGATCATGGCTATGTGGCCATCACTCCTACCCAGATCGACCTCACAGCCTACTCCGCTTTCGACCTCCTTAACAGTTGGGAATTATGAAGTACTATCTGATAGTCGGTGAAGCCTCGGGCGACCTCCATGCTTCGCATCTGATGCAGTCATTGAAGAATCTTGACGCCAATGCGCAGTTCAGATTCTTTGGTGGCGACCTGATGAAGGCGGTGGGTGGAACCTGCGTTCGCCACTATCGCGACCTCGCCTATATGGGTTTCGTTCCTGTTCTTCTTCACTTGCCTACGATACTGAGGAATATGCAGATGTGCAAGGATGATATCGTCTCCTGGCAACCTGATTGCGTCATCCTCGTCGACTATCCAGGCTTTAATCTGAAGATAGCGAAGTTTGTAAAATCTAAGACAAACATACCCGTCTATTATTACATCTCCCCGAAAATCTGGGCATGGAAAGAGTACCGCATCAAGAATATCAAGCGCGATGTCGACGAGCTCTTCTCCATTCTGCCCTTCGAGGTCGATTTCTTTGAAGGCAAGCACCATTATCCCATTCACTACGTGGGTAATCCCACCGCTGCCGAGGTGCGCGAGTTTTTGTTTGAAACAAAGAGTGAAGAGTTTAGTTCTTCACTAAAAATAATCGCTCTGCTGGCGGGGAGCCGCCAGC
This sequence comes from Prevotella sp., assembly GCA_016290175.1. Lineage (GTDB taxonomy): Bacteria > Bacteroidota > Bacteroidia > Bacteroidales > Bacteroidaceae > Prevotella. The sequence goes on from JAEETD010000002.1 coordinate 29,527, forward strand.
AGGAGATCAAGGACAATCTCCCTGCGATGCTGGAGGCCGTGAAACCCTATGAGACTGATTATCAGATTATCCTCGCTGGGGCTCCTGGTATCGCCCCCGACTATTATGCACAATTCATCGAAGGAGAGAATGTGCAGATTGTTTATAACCAGACTTACGACCTGCTTTCCAAGGCCCATGCTGCCCTCGTCACCAGTGGCACCGCTACTCTCGAGACCTGTCTTTTCCGGGTGCCGCAGGTGGTATGCTACAAGCTCCCCCTCCCTGTGATTGCTGATTATGTACGTCGTCATCTGATAAAAGTAAAATATGTATCCTTGGTCAATCTCATTGCCGATCGCGAGGTGGTCACAGAACTCCTGGGACGTACCTTCACCGTCGACCGTATCCGTTGCGAACTCGACAAGATCCTCTCCGGCCCTGCCCGCTCTGCTATGCTGAAAGGCTATGAAGAGGTCAGCCGTCGCCTCGGAGACCAGATTGCTCCCGACAACGCCGCAAATATAATCATAGAAAAAATAAAAAGAATATGAACATGAAAAAAATCCTTTCCCTTTCTCTCCTGGCCTTCGCCGCTCTCACGGCCAACGCCCAGAACATTCAGTTGCATTACGACTTCGGTCGTAACCTCTATCCTGATGAGGAATCCACGCGTCAGAAAGTCACCGTCACCCTCGAGCAGTTCAAGGCCGACAACTGGGGCTCTTGGTACTACTTCGTCGACATTGACCTTAGCCGCAAGGAGACTCTCGGTGCCTATACGGAGATTTCCCGTGAATTTAACCTCGTCAAGAAACTGCCCCTTGCCCTTCACGTCGAGTATGATGGCGGCCTGGGTTCCCGTTCTGGTAGCTACCAGCAGGCTGCTCTTGCTGGTATCACCTACAACGGCAATACGCCCAACTACACCGCCACTTGGTCATTACAGTTGCTCTACAAGCGCTTTTTCAAGAACTACGATTTCAATTCTGCCTACAACAGCATGCAGCTGACGGGTGTGTGGGGTGTCCATTTCTTCGATCGCAAGATGTCATTCTCTGGCTTCATCGATTTCTGGCGCGGACAGAAGGCCGACGGTCATGGGCAGCTCGTCATCCTCTCAGAGCCACAGCTATGGTATAACTTCACCGAGCACTTCAGCGTAGGTTCCGAGGTGGAGATCAGCAACAACTTCATCTATAACACCGTCAACGACAAAACCTTCTTCGTCAATCCCACTATTGGCGTCAAGTGGAACTTTTAACAAAAGTAAAACAACTTGTTTTACTGTCAATAGGATGCCTTTAAAAACTGAATAAGGTGCCTTTAAATATAGTAAAACAAGTTGTTTTACAGAGAGTGATGGTGGTGTAAGATTGCTAATAACCTACACTCAATGTAAAACGTTGACTGTAAGACTGATAGGGCTAAAAGTGTAGGATTCAGGGGGAACTGACAAAAAGAAAAAAGAATTCAAATGAGTGGCTGGTTGTCGAATTTTATTGCTGCTCTTTTTCCAGGACGAGCTGGCGCATGTTTTTCAGCAGGTCGCTGGCGAAGATGAAGTCGGTGAGGCGCTGGTTGTCGGAGTGCATGATCTGGCTGCTGATGCCTTGCCACTCCTTGTGGCCTTCGTAGATGAAGATGATATTCTCGCCAATACCCATCACGGAGTTCATGTCGTGGGTATTGATGATGGTGGTCATGTTGAATTCCTTCGTGATGCTGTGCAGCAGGTCGTCGATGACGAGTGAGGTCTTGGGGTCGAGGCCGGAGTTAGGTTCGTCGCAGAAGAGGTACTTGGGATTCAGGGCGATGGCGCGGGCGATGGCCACGCGCTTCTGCATACCACCAGACAACTCTCCAGGGAACTTCTCCTCAGCCCCCACGAGATTCACGCGGTCCAGACAGTCCATAGCCCGTTTGGTGCGCTCGCGGAGCGTCATTGTCGAGAACATATCCAAGGGGAACATCACGTTTTCCAATACCGTCAGCGAGTCGAACAGGGCGGCACTCTGGAAGATCATGCCCATCTCACGACGCATGTATACCTTCTCTTTCTTCGACATGGCCACGAAGTCGCGCCCGTCGTAGAGCACCTGTCCGCTTGTGGGGTCCAGCAGTCCCACGAGGTTCTTCATCAGCACGGTCTTGCCAGAACCGCTCTGACCGATAATGAGGTTGGTCTTGCCGTCCTCAAACACGGTGTTGATTCCCTCCAGCACCGTCTTGTCATCGAAACACTTGGTCAGTTCCTTTACTTCTATCATGACAGCAACTGGGTTAGGAAGACATCGCTGAAGAGTATCAGCACACTTGATGTGACGACAGCATCCGTAGAGGCTTTGCCCACGTTCACGCTACCACCCTCGACGGTATAGCCGCAAAAGGCGGGAACACTCGATATGATAAAGGCAAAGAACTGGCTCTTGATGATCGACATCCACATGAACCACGCCTTGAATTGGTGCTGCAGACCCAAGGTCAGGTCGTCAGGAGGCAGCACATGGCCTATGTAGGCAGTGGCGTAGGCACCCAGGATACCCGTGGCTGACGAGAAGATCACCAGGAAGGGCATGATGGTGAGCATACCCATGATTTTAGGCAGGATAAGGTAACAGGCAGAGTTCACACCCATGATGTCCAGGGCGTCGATCTGCTGCGTGACACGCATGGTGCCCAGCTCCGATGCGATGTTCGACCCCACCTTACCGGCCAGGATCAGACACATGATGGAACTCGAGAACTCCAGCAACAGGATTTCGCGTGTGGTATAGCCGCTCACCCAGCGGGGCATCCACGGACTCTGGATGTTCAGCTTCATCTGGATGCAGATCACGGCACCGATAAAGAACGAGATGAGCAGCACGATGCCGATGGAGTTCACGCCTAACTGCGCCATCTCCTTTACATACGATTTGAAGAACATGCGCATGCGCTCGGGAACGGAAAAAGTGCGCCCCATCAGTTGGACGTAGCGTCCGAATATGGCCAGATATTTGATGATGATCATCTCTTTGTCTTGTCTTTATCGCCCGCAAAGGTACGAAAAAAAGTGAAAAGTGAAAAGTGAAAAGTGAAAAATTTGCTGCCGCACGTAAAAATTATGCATGATGCATTATGAATTATGAATTATTTTTGTAACTTTGCGGTCGATTATGGAGACAGAAGGATTAGTACTACGCACGGAAGGGCTCGTGAAACGGTATGGCAAGCGTACCGTTGTGAACGATGTGAGCTTCAATGTGAAGCAGGGTGAGATCGTTGGTCTGCTGGGACCAAACGGTGCAGGAAAGACCACCTCGTTTTATATGACCACAGGTCTGATTGTGCCTAATGGCGGACATATCTATCTTGGCGACGAGGATGTGACGAAATACCCTGTGTTCAAGCGTGCCCGTGCGGGTATCGGCTATCTGGCCCAGGAGGCTTCGGTGTTCCGCAAGATGAGTGTGGAGGACAATATCCTCTCGGTGCTGGAGATGACGGGTAAGCCCCGTGACTATCAGCTGGAGAAACTGGAGGACCTGATCAAGGAGTTCCGTCTGGGTAAGGTGCGCAAGAACAAGGGTGACCAGCTTTCTGGCGGTGAGCGAAGAAGGACGGAGATAGCCCGATGCCTGGCTATCGAGCCGAAGTTCATCATGCTTGACGAGCCTTTTGCGGGCGTCGACCCCATCGCTGTGGAGGATATCCAGCAGATCGTGTGGAAGCTGAAGTACAGGAACATCGGTATCCTGATTACCGACCATAACGTGGATGAGACGCTGACCATCACCGATCGTGCCTACCTGTTGTTCGAGGGCCGTATCCTGTTCCAGGGTTCACCTGAGGAATTGGCGGAGAACAAGATCGTGAGGGAGAAGTACCTGACGAACTCGTTCGTGCTGCGTAAGAAGGATTTCCAGTTGATGGAAGAAGAACGCAAGGCAAAGGAAGAAGCAGAACAGTAGTAAAGTGGAGTTAAAGAGGAGTTAAAGGGACAAATGTTTGGTGGAAAGAAGGCGCGAAACGTTAAAAAATAACAAGAGAACGTTATTTTGTTTGCTTTTCACGCTTCATTTTCCCTTTTTTGTTGTACTTTTGCACCTCAATTTTTGAATGTATTATATAATAAGGTATAAAGAAAGATGAAAATTACATTTGATTGCCCTGATAAGATCAATGGCGTGCTGACCATGACCATTGAGCCAGCTGACTATCAGGAGAAGGTCGAGAAGACCCTGAAAGACTATCGCAAGAAGGCCCAGGTGCCTGGCTTCCGTCCAGGTATGGTTCCCATGGGTATGATCAAGAAGCAGTACGGCACTGCCGTTAAGGTGGACGAGGTGAATCGCCTGATGGGCGAGAAGCTCTACGAATATGTGCGTGAGAACAAGATCCAGATGCTTGGTGAGCCCCTGCCCAGCGACAAGCAGCAGCCACAGGACTTCGAGAAGGACGGTGAGATGACTTTCGTGTTCGACATTGCTGTGGCTCCCGAGTTCAAGGCAGCCCTGAGCGGTAAGGATAAGATTGCTTATTATACGATTGACGTTGACGATAAACTCATCGACCAGCAGGTGCAGATGTATGCATCTCAGGGTGGTGAGTTCGTAAAGGCCGAGGTGTTCAGTGGTAACGACACCATCACTGGTGACCTGCGCCAGCTCGACGAAAAGGGTAACACCCTCGAAGGTGGTATCACCACGGAGAGCGGTATGATCATGCCCGCCTATATCAAGGAAGACAAGCAGAAGAAACTCTTCGATGGCTGTAAGCCCGGTGATATCATCACCTTCAATCCCAAGAAGGCCTATCCCGACAATGATGCTGAGGTGGCTGCCCTGCTGAAGGTGAAGAAGGAAGACATTGCCGATGTGAACAGCGATTTCTCGTTCCAGGTGACGGAGATCCGCCATTTCCAGCCCGCTGAGGTTGACCAGAAACTCTTTGACCGTGTGTTTGGTGAGGGTACTGTGAAGGACGAGAAGGCTTTCCGTGAGAAGATCGCCGAGCAGCTGAAGGCTCAGTTTGTTGGCAGCAGCGATTATAAGTTCATGCAGGACGTACGCGCTCATCTGGAGAAGAAGGTGGGTAAGCTCGAGTTCCCCGAGGCCCTGTTGAAGCGTGTGATGCTGCAGAACAACAAGGACAAGGGTGCCGACTATGTGGAGAAGAACTTCGAGGGCAGCATCAAGGAACTTGCCTGGCACCTCATCAAGGAGCAGATCGTGGCTGCTCAGGAGATCAAGATCGAGGATGAGGATGTGAAGCGTGTGGCCCGTGAGGCTGTTCGTGCACAGTTCGCCCAGTATGGTATGTCAAATGTGCCCGATGACGTGCTCGACAACTATGCCGAGGAGCAGTTGAAGAAGCGCGAGAACATCGATGGCTTTGTTGACCGCGCCGTTGATCTGAAACTGACCGAAAAGCTCAAGACAGTTGTCAAACTGGACGAAAAAACGGTCACTTTAGACGAGTTTAATAAGATGATGGAGGGAAAATAAGTATTTTTACGAAAAAATAACTCCTTTTTTTGAAGGGTTATCGACTTTTTTTCTTATCTTTGTGTCCCAATCACGAGGTAAAAAGGTCGAAAACCCTTTTTTAGTGGTGAAAAGTGAGTAGTGAAAAGTAAATAGTGAAATAGTTATGAAGCTTATGAAGAATGATTTTAGGAAATATGCCGTAGGGCATTTAGGCATGGATGGCCTGACACTCGACGAGGTGATGCAGGCACAGGCACAGTATCTGAATCCGTATATCCTTGAGGAGCGTCAGTTGAACGTGACGCAGATGGATGTGTTCTCCCGTTTGATGATGGACCGTATCATCTTCCTGGGTACCCAGATTGACGACTATACCGCCAATACATTGCAGGCTCAGTTGTTGTATCTCGATTCCGTTGATTCCGGCAAGGATATCAGCATCTATATCAACTCGCCTGGTGGCAGTGTGACAGCCGGTCTCGGCATCTACGATACCATGCAGTTCATCTCCAGCGACGTGGCTACCATTTGTACAGGTATGGCCGCCTCGATGGGTGCTGTGCTGCTCGTGGCCGGTACCGAGGGCAAGCGTTCGGCACTGCCTCATAGCCGTGTGATGATTCACCAGCCCCTCGGCGGTGTACAGGGCCAAGCCTCTGATATTGAGATTGAGGCCAAGGAGATCCTGAAGTTCAAGAAAGAACTCTACACGATCATCTCCGAGCACTCCCACACACCGTATGACAAGGTATATGCCGACTCCGACCGTAACTACTGGATGACGGCTGAGGAGGCCAAGGCCTACGGTATGATAGACAATGTCCTCACAAGAAAGAAATAATGGTGAAGAAAGTATGTAACTTCTGCGGAAGAACGGAAAGAGAGTGCAGGTTGCTCATCACGGGTGTGAACGGCAATATCTGCGAGATCTGCGCTGAGCAGGCTTACCGTATTGTGCAGGAGAATCTTGCAAATGCTCCCCAGGCAGGTGGCAAGAACGGCAAGCCCAAGACGAAGGCCGTTCCCAAGCCCGTGGAGATAAAGAACTATCTGGACCAGTATGTGATCGGTCAGGACCAGGCCAAGCGCTTTCTCTCCGTGGCCGTCTATAATCATTATAAGCGGTTGCAGCAGCCCGAGGACAAAGATGGCGTGGAGATCGAGAAGAGCAATATCATCATGGTAGGCTCAACAGGTACGGGTAAGACCCTGCTGGCGCGCACGATTGCCAAATTGCTGGATGTGCCCTTCACCATAGTCGATGCCACTGTGTTCACCGAGGCCGGTTATGTGGGCGAGGATGTGGAGAGCATTCTGACACGTCTGTTGCAGGTGGCCGACTACGACGTGGCAGCAGCCCAGAGAGGTATCGTTTTCATCGACGAGATCGACAAGATAGCCCGTAAAAGCGATAATCCCTCCATCACGCGTGACGTGAGCGGTGAGGGCGTGCAGCAGGGATTGCTCAAGCTGCTGGAGGGCACCAATGTCAACGTACCGCCCAAGGGCGGACGTAAGCATCCTGATCAGGACTATATCTCTGTGGATACGAGGAATATCCTCTTTATCTGCGGTGGTGCCTTCGACGGGATTGAGCGTAAGATAGCCCAGCGTATGAATACGCATGTTGTGGGTTATAACTCTGTGCAGAATGTTGCGAAAATTGATAAAGAAAATCTGATGCAGTATGTGGTGCCTCAGGATTTGAAGTCGTTCGGACTGATACCAGAAATCATCGGTCGTCTCCCCGTGCTGACCTACCTGAACCCGCTCGATCGTGAGGCTTTGGAAAAGATTCTCATCGAGCCGAAGAATTCCATCGTAAAGCAATATGAAAAGCTGTTTGAGATGGATGGTATCAAACTGACGTTTACGCCTGAGGCCCTGAAGGTGATTGTTGATAAGGCGGTGGAATACAAACTCGGTGCCCGTGGCCTGCGTTCAATCGTAGAGACGGTGATGATGGATACGATGTTTGAGATTCCGTCGAAGAGAGTAAAGAAATTTGAAGTTACAGCCAAGTATGCGTTGCAACAACTGGAGAAGTCGCAGCTGCATCGGCTGGCATCCTGAGATACAGACAGCTACAAGCCTATTACATTAACGAAAGAAGGAAAAATGATATGACGAAAAAAGCCAATCTGCATGAAGCACTGAAGAAGTATTTCGGCTTTGACAAATTCAAAGGTGACCAGGAGAAAATCATCCAGAGTCTGTTGGATGGAAAGGATACCTTTGTACTGATGCCCACAGGCGGCGGCAAGTCGCTCTGCTATCAGCTGCCCTCGCTGCTGATGGACGGCGTTGCCATCGTGATATCGCCGTTGATTGCCCTGATGAAGAATCAGGTGGACTTCATCTCACAGCTGAGTGAGCATGAGGGGACAGCCCATTACCTGAACTCGTCGCTGAACAAGGCGGCCATTGATCAGGTGAAGACAGATATTCAGGCAGGCATCACCAAATTGCTGTACGTTGCACCTGAGTCGCTTACAAAAGAGGAGAATGTGGAGTTCCTCAAATCGGTGAAGATATCATTTTATGCCGTCGACGAGGCCCATTGTATATCGGAGTGGGGTCATGACTTCCGTCCGGAATACCGTCGTATTCGTCCGATCGTGAACGAGATCGGACAGGCGCCCATCATTGCGCTGACGGCGACGGCCACTGACAAGGTACGATCGGATATCAAGAAGAACCTGGGTATCATGGACGCCAAGGAGTTCAAGAGCTCGTTTAACCGTCCGAACCTCTATTATGAGGTACGTTCCAAGACGAAGGATGTCGACAAGGATATTATCCGTTTTATCAAGCAGCATCCAGGCAAGAGCGGCATTATCTACTGTCTCTCGCGTAAGAAAGTGGAGGAGTTGGCGGCCATCCTCAGGGCCAATGACATCAAGGCGGCGGCCTATCATGCCGGACTCGATTCACCCACCCGTACCCAGACACAGGATGATTTCCTGATGGAGAATATCGATGTAATCGTGGCCACCATCGCTTTTGGCATGGGTATTGACAAACCCGATGTGCGTTTTGTCATCCATTACGACATACCTAAGTCGCTTGAAGGCTATTACCAGGAAACGGGCCGCGCCGGTCGTGATGGCGGTGAGGGCATCTGTCTGGCCTTCTATTCGAGCAAGGATCTCGATAAGTTGGAGAAATTCATGGAGGGCAAGCCCGTGGCCGAACAGGATATCGGTCGTCAGTTGCTCGTGGAGACGGCAGCATACGCCGAGACAAGTGTCTGCCGGAGAAAGATGCTGTTGCATTATTTCGGAGAGATTTACGACCGCGAGAACTGTGGCAACTGCGATAACTGTCTGCATCCGAAGACGAAGATCGAAGCCATGAACCAGTTGGTGACCGTGTTACAGGTGATTCAGCGCATCAAGGAGAACTTCCGCTCAGACTATGTGATAGATTTCATTATCGGCAAGGAGACAGAGGAGATTATAGCCCACAAACACCATGAGTACGATGAGTTCGGCATCGGTGAGGATGATGACCCGAAGATCTGGAACCCCGTGATCCGACAGGCACTGCTCATGGGCTATCTGAAGAAGGAAGTAGAGAACTACGGTATCCTGAAGATTACTTCTGCAGGCAAGAAATTCCTGAAGGCTCCGCAGTCGTTCATGATTGTGAAGGACGCTGAGTTCAGTGATGAGGTGGATGGCGGTGGCGACCACGAAGGTGCGGCTGGTGCCCTTGATCCCACGTTGGCTGCCATGCTGCGTGACCTGCGTAAGAAGGTGTCCAAGAGGATGGAACGTCCGCCATATGTTATCTTCCAGGATGTGAGCATTGACCAGATGGCCACCGACTATCCCGTGACGCTCGAAGAACTGAAGAATATCCAGGGTGTGGGCGAAGGAAAGGTGAAACAGCCTTACGCCAAGGAGTTTGTAGACCTCATCAAGAAATACTGCGATGAGAACGAGATAGAGCGTCAGGTGGACCTGCGCGTGCGTACGGTGGCCAAGAAATCGATGCTGAAGGTGAAGATCATCCAGAGCATTGACCGTCAGGTGGCTCTCGATGATATCGCCAATGCCCAGGGCATCGACTTCGATGAGCTCCTCTCGGAGATCGAGGCCATCGTCTATAGTGGTACCAAACTGAATATCGACTATTTCCTTGAAGAGGTGATGGACGAGGATCATATCGATGATATCTATGATTATTTCGCCGAGTCGGATACCGACCGTCTGAGTGTGGCCCAGGATGAGTTGGGCGGTGAGTATTCGGAAGATGAAATCAGGCTCGTCCGTATCAAGTTCCTTTCGGAAATGGCGAATTAAAGGTAAAAGGTTACAGTGAAAAGTGAAAAATTTGCTGCCGCCACATCTAATCGTAAGTGAAGAGTGGTTAAAAAAAGATAGCGGTAGCAAATTTTTCACTTTTCACTGTTCACTTTTCACTCCTTTTTTGTACCTTTGCACGCAATATTTAAAACAAAGGTAGATTTTATGGCTTCATTTATTGCAGACAAGATCGTAATGGACGGACTGACATTCGACGATGTCCTCTTAATTCCCGCTTATTCGGAAGTGTTACCCAAGACGGTAGAGTTGAAAACCCGCTTCTCCAGGCATATCCAGCTGAACGTGCCCTTTGTGACGGCAGCGATGGATACCGTAACGGAGTCGCAGATGGCAATTGCCATTGCCCGTGAAGGAGGTATCGGTGTGATCCACAAGAACATGCCGATTGAAGAACAGGCCCGTCAGGTGGCTATCGTCAAGCGTGCTGAGAACGGTATGATCTATGATCCCGTGACCATCCCCCTCGGTTCGACTGTCGCCCAGGCCTTGGATATCATGGCTGAGTATCATATCGGTGGTATTCCCGTAGTGGATGATGAGAAACGGCTGGTAGGTATTGTGACCAACCGTGACCTACGCTTTGAGCGTTGTTTGGACCGTCCTGTTGACGAGATCATGTCGAAGGATCATCTCGTGACCACCCATCAGCAGACCGACCTGATATCGGCTGCGGAGATCCTGCAGAAGAACAAGATTGAGAAACTGCCCGTTGTCGACAAGGACAACCGTCTGGTAGGTCTGATTACCTATAAGGACATCACGAAGGCCAAGGACAAGCCGATGGCCTGCAAGGATGAAAAAGGTCGTCTGCGTGTGGCAGCCGGAGTGGGTGTGACTGATGACACCCTCGACCGCATGCAGGCCCTCGTGGATGCCGGAGCCGATGCCATTGTGATTGATACGGCCCACGGTCATTCCAAGTCGGTTATCGAGAAATTGGTAGAAGCTAAGAAATGCTTCCCCAATATCGACATCGTCGTTGGTAACGTGGCAACAGGCGAGGCCGCCAGGATGTTGGTGGACAATGGTGCTGATGCCGTGAAGGTGGGAATAGGACCGGGCTCTATCTGTACCACGCGTGTCGTGGCTGGTGTGGGAGTACCCCAGTTGAGTGCCGTCTATGATGTATACAGTGCCTTGAAAGGTACCGATGTACCTCTGATCGCTGATGGTGGCCTGCGCTATTCTGGTGATATTGTCAAGGCCTTGGCCGCTGGCGGTTCCTGTGTGATGATCGGTTCGCTGGTAGCCGGTACTGAGGAGAGCCCTGGTGAAACCATTATCTTCAATGGTCGTAAGTTCAAGAGCTATCGTGGTATGGGCTCTCTGGAGGCGATGGAACAAAAGCATGGCTCTAAGGACCGCTATTTCCAGGGCGATACCAAAGAGGTGAAGAAGCTCGTGCCAGAGGGTATCGCCGGACGTGTGCCTTACAAGGGGACGGTTCAGGAGGTGATCTACCAGATGGTGGGCGGCCTTCGTTCCGGTATGGGTTACTGTGGTGCCGCTACTATCGAGAAGTTGCATGAGGCTAAGTTCACCCGTATCACCAATGCTGGTGTGAACGAGAGCCATCCGCATGATATCACCATCACCAGTGAGGCCCCGAACTATTCGCGTCCTAACGATTAGTGAATAGTGAAAAGTGAATAGTCATAAGTGAAAAATGGTTGAAACTATGAGTAGAGAAATAATGAAGGGTCAGACCATGTGGTGGATGAGAGTGGTAGTGGTACTATTCACTATTCACTATTCACTATTCACTGCATCTGCTCAGTCCGATCCGATTATAATGACCATCAACGGTGTGCCTGTGCCCCGTTCTGAGTTCGAGTATTCCTACAATAAGAACAATGGTGCTGATGTGATTGACAAGAAAACGGTGGATGAGTATGTGGACCTGTTCATCAATTACAAGTTGAAAGTGGCTGCGGCCCTCGATGCCCATTACGATACGCTGACCTCATTCAAACAGGAATATACGATGTATCGTGACCAGCAGGTGCGTCCTACGATGGCCACCGATGCCGATGTGCTCGTGGAGGCCAGGAAGGTCTATGACCGTGCAAAGGACCAGATCGGTCCCCGTGGCCTGATATTGCCTGCCCATATCCTGATTAAGGTTTCTACGCAGGCTACCCAAGCTGAGCAGGACGAGGCCAAGCAGCGTATCGACTCTGTCTACAAGGCCCTGAGGAGTGGTGCCGACTTCGCTGACCTGGCCAAGAAGGTGTCTGACGACAAGTCGACGGCTGTTAACGGTGGACAGTTGCCTTACTGGATTGGTCCGAATCAGGCTTTCAAGGAGTTTGAGGATGCCGCATACGCCCTGCAGACGGGTGAGATGAGTCAACCCGTGCTTTCTCCCGCTGGTTGGCATGTGATACAGATGAAGGGTCGTAAGCAGTTGGAACCCTTCGATTCACTGAAGACTCAGATTGTGAAGAGTATCGAACAGCAGGGTGTCCGCGAACAGATTGCCAAGCAGCGTGTGAAGAGTGAGGTGGACGCCTCTGCCGGCGCCCTCACGGCTGAGAAGGTGATGGACCGTCGTGCGGACTCGTTGGCGGCAGCTGATCCTGAGATGAAATACCTGATGAAGGAATACCACGACGGTCTGTTGCTCTATGAGATCAGCAAGCAGATGGTCTGGGACAAGGGCAGCACCGATGAGGCTGGTCTGCAGGCCTATTTCAATGATCATAAGAAGGACTATGTGTGGTCGGAGCCCCGTTATAAGGGCATTGCCTACCACGTGAAGGACAAGGCCGATGTAAAGGCTGTGAAGAACAGTGTGAAGAAATTGCCCTTCGATCAGTGGGCTGATAAGCTGCGTTCTACGTTCAATCCTGATTCCGTGGTTCGTATCCGTGTGGAGATCGGTATCTTCAAACCTGGTGACAATGCCCTCGTGGACACGGAAGTCTTCAAGACCGCGCCCAAGAACGGGGCAAATGACAAGCAGGCAGCTGTGTTGAAGGATTATCCCATCTCTGCCGTCTATGGTAAGAAACTGAAGCGTCCTGAAAACTATACCGATGTGCGCGGACAAGTGGTGAACGACTATCAGGATATGTTGGAGAAGGCCTGGGTCTATGACCTGCGACAGAAGTATTCCTTCTCCGTGAATAAGGATGTATTGAAAACCGTCAATAAGCATTAATCGTCATTAAATAGATGAAGACAACAAGAAATCTTATCTTTGCCCTCTTCCTGGCCGTGCCCTTCCTGGGTATTGCCTCTATTCCTCATGCTCCGAAGACGATGTCTGGTCAGGCTCCGGCAGACTCAGCCCTTTCCGTGCCTGAGCATGCCGTGATCGACGAGGTGATCTGGGTGGTAGGCGATGAGGCTGTCCTGAAGTCGGATGTGGAAGCCTTGCGTATGCAGGCTGCGATGGAAGGTGTGAAATGGAATGGCGACCCCGACTGTGCCATCCCCGAGCAGATAGCCGTCAACAAGCTCTTCCTCCATCAGGCCGATATCGACAGTATCGAGGTGACAGAGGCTGATGTGGCTCAGGAGGTGGAACAGCAGATCAGTTATTGGTTGGAGATGGTGGACGGTTCCCGTGAGCGTCTCGAGGAATACAAGCACCAGACGATTTCACAGATGCGTCAGGAACTGCGTCAGGAGATGCGTGACCGTCGTAAGATCCAGAAAATGAAGATGAAACTGGTGGAGGATATCTCCGTGACACCCGCTGATGTACGTCGTTATTTCAATAACTTGCCACAGGATAGTCTGCCTTATGTGCCTACGGAGGTTGAAGTGCAGATCGTGACGCTGACACCGCGTATCGATCCCGAGGAGATCAACCGTGTGAAGGATGAATTGCGTGACTATACCGATCGTGTGACGAAGGGAGAGACCTCTTTCCAGGCTCTTGCCCGTCTCTATTCCGAAGACCCGGGTTCTGCCCGTCAGGGAGGAGAACTGGGTCTGATGGGTCGTGCCACCCTTGATCCTGCATTTGCCGCTGTGGCCTTCAATCTCACCGATCCGAAGAAAATCTCGAAGATTGTGGAGTCGGAGTTCGGTTACCATATCATCCAGCTTGTGGAGAAACGTGGTGACAAGGTCAATGTGCGTCATATCCTGAAGAAACCTGTCGTTTCTGATGAGGCTATTGAGAAGGCAATTGGTCGTCTGGACTCCATTGCGGCAGATATCCGTCAAGAGAAGTTCTCCTTTGAGGAGGCTGCCAGTCTGTTGTCTGACGACAAGGACACCCATAATAACAAAGGTCTGATGTCGAACACCAATATGCAGACCGGTCGTATTTCTTCGAAGTTCCAGATGCAGGATCTGCCTCAGGAAGTGGCAAAGGTGGTGGATACCATGCAGGTAGGACAGATTTCACAGGCTTTCCAGATGATTAACCAGCGCGGTAAGACCGTTTGTGCTATTGTAAAACTGAAGAACCGTGTGGAAGGCCATAAGGCTTCTATCTCAGAGGATTTCCAGGTGATGAAGGATGTGGTACTCAATAAGCGCAATGAGGAGCGCGTTCATCAGTGGGTGGTCGATAAGATCAAGTCGGTCTATACCAGGCTGAATGAGAATTACCGGGACTGTAAATTTGAGTACGAGGGATGGTTTAAGTAGACGATGAAGAAGGCCGTTTATTTCTTGATGATTGTATTTCTTCTGGCTGTGGCGGGTGCCGAGGCCCAGAAGAAGCGACCTGCCAGAAAACGGCCGGCGCGGAAGACCGTGAAGGATGACCGCGTCTATCTCGTGCATGCCGATGTGCTTCATTTCGACCAGTATAAGGATCCCGATGCCACGATTCTCAACGGTAAGGTCCATTTTACCCATGCCGGTGCCCGTCTGTATTGCGATAGTGCCTATTTCTATGAGGCCAGTAATTCGTTTGAGGCTTTCGGTCATGTGAAGATGTATCAGGGCGATACCCTCTCTCTGACCTCCGACTATGCCTATTACGACGGTAACGAGCAAATGGCAAGGGCCCGTTATAATGTGGTGCTCAAGAACCGCAAGACCACACTCTACACCGACTCTCTAGACTTTGACCGTCTGTATGATAATGCCTACTTCTTCGAAGGCGGTAAGATGATTGACGGTAAGACCACGTTGACTTCCGATTGGGGTGAATACAATACCAAGAGTAAGATGTCGGTCTTCAATTTCGACGTGAAGATGAAGAGCCCGAAATTCTATCTCACCACCGACACCCTTTATTACGACAATGCCCGTTCTGTCGCCCATATTGTCGGTCCTTCGCATATCACATCAGGTAACAGTCGTATCTATTCCGAGGAGGGCTATTACGATACGAGAAACGACCAGGCCACGCTTTTGAACCGTTCGGTGCTCAATAATCAGGGAAAGTCGATGGTGGGCGATAGTGTCTATTACGACAGTAAGCAGGGTTTCAGTCAGGCTTTCCGGAATGTCGTCTACGTGGACTCTGTAAACAAGAACAAGATGACCGGCAATTACGGTGAATACTGGGAGAACACCGGTTATGCGTTGTGTACTGACTCTGCGGTGGCCATCGACTATTCGCAAGGCGACTCCCTGTTTATGCATGCCGATACCCTGAAGGTCATCACCTTTAACATCGAGACCGACTCCGTCTATCGTAAGATCCACGCATACCATCATGTCCGGGCCTATCGTACCGATGTACAGGCTGTCTGCGACTCGCTGGTCTATAACTCCCTCGACTCCTGTATGACGATGTACTTCGATCCTATCGTCTGGAACTATAATCAGCAGTTGTTGGGTGACCGGATCGATGTGTTCATGAAAGACTCCCTTATCGACCATGCCCACGTCATCAACAATGCCTTCTCCATCCAGCAGTTGAAGAGCGACACCACATTGTATAACCAGGTGTCGTCGAAGGAGATGTTTGCTTACTTTATAGATGGCAAGATCCACGAGACACGGGCCAAGGACAATGTGTTGATCGGCTATTTCTTCGAGGAAGGCGACTCAGTGGCCATCATCTATAATTATCAGGAGACCACTGAGATGCGTATGTTCCTGAAGGACCGTAAGTTGGAGCGGGTATGGACGCCGAAGACCTCGGGGACCATGTATCCACCCAACCAGATTCCTGCCGACAAGAAGCGTCTTCAGGGTTTCGCCTGGTATAACTATGTCCGTCCCCGTGACCGTTATGACATCTTTAATTGGCGGAAGAAGTGAGATAAGAGGAGAGAGGAAAGGGAAATGTCTGATATAATCCATCTTTTGCCCGATAGTGTTGCCAACCAGATTGCAGCTGGTGAGGTGATCCAGCGGCCTGCTTCTGTTATCAAGGAGCTGGTGGAGAATGCCGTTGATGCCGGTGCCCATACCATCAACGTGATAGTGGTTGATGCCGGACGTACCTCCATTCAGGTGATTGACGATGGCTGTGGTATGTCATCGACGGATGCCCGTCTGGCTTTTGAACGTCATGCAACGTCAAAGATCAAGCAGGCCGACGACCTCTTTGACCTTCATACGATGGGTTTCAGGGGTGAGGCACTTGCCTCTATCGCCGCTGTGGCTCAGGTGGAACTGCAGACGCGTATGGCCGCTGACGAGATTGGCACTCAGCTCTCCATCGCTGGTTCGAAGGTCCTTGACCAGCAGCCTGTGGCTTGTCCTGTAGGTTGTAATTTCCGGGTGGAGAATCTCTTTTATAATGTTCCGGCCCGTAGGAAATTCCTCAAGTCGAATGCCACCGAACTGAACAATATCCTCACCGCCTACGAGCGCATTGCACTGGTTTATCCCGACATTCATTTCACCTTCCATCATAATGGCGCAGAGCTGTTGAACCTGAAACCTGGTAGCCTGCGCCAGCGTATTACCGATGTGTTTGGCAAGCAGTACGGACAGGATCTGTTGCCTGTGGAGGCAGATACGGTGATGTGTCGTGTGACGGGGTTTGTGTCTAAGCCCGAGGCCGCCCGGAAGAAAGGTGGCAACGACTATTTCTTCGTCAACGGGCGTTATATGAAGCATCCCTATTTCCACAAGGCTGTGATGACCGCCTATGAGCGTCTGGTGCCAGAGGGACTGCAACCTCCCTATTTCCTCTATTTTGAGATCAAGCCCTCGGATATCGATGTGAACATCCATCCTACGAAGACAGAGATCAAGTTCGAGAACGAACAGGCCATCTGGCAACTGCTGGTGGCTGTTGTCCGCGACGCCATCGGAAAGTTCTGTGAGATTCCTTCCATTGACTTTGATACCGTTGATAAGCCTGATATCCCGGTCTTTGACCCTTCACACGATCATATCCAGGCCCCGAAGGTCACTTATAATCCCTCCTATAACCCCTTTGATCATGCGTCTTCCTCCCATCGTGCACCCTCCTCATGGGAGACACTCTACGAAGGATTGACGCCCACAGCCCCTGACGCCACCGAGACGTCGCTTTTCGGTGAAGAGCAGGGGGGCGGAGGTACGGTGGTGACGTCGCGCCTTTTGTCTGACAAATCGCCGGCACATTATCAATATAAGGGCCAGTATATTATGACGGCGGTGAAGTCCGGTCTGATGGTGATTGACCAGCACCGGGCTGATATCCGTATCCTCTTCGAGCGTTATGCATCGGCAGGTTCTACAGAGGGTGGGGGCTCTTCCCAACGTCTGCTGTTTCCCGAGACCATGCAGTTGTCACCATCAGACAGCGTCATCATGGAACAGATCCTTCCCGAATTGTCTAATCTGGGCTTCGATCTCAGTCCTTTGGGCGGTGGCACCTTCGCGGTGAATGGTATTCCTGCGGGGATGGATGGCGTTGACCCGTTGTCGTTGGTACAGCAGATCCTGGTTGATGTTGCCGAGCATGATGCGATGGCAGGGGCTGCTTCGCAGACGATCGACCTCTCAGTGTCGCAGTCGTTGCATCTGTCGTTGGCACGAGCTGCTGCAATTCCTTATGGTCAGGTCTTGTCGAATGAGGAGATGGAGTCCATAGTGAACAGTCTTTTCTCTTGTTCCAATGTGAACTACACGCCTGACGGGAAACCGATCCTGGTGATCCTTCCACAGGCGGATATTGACGGCCTTTTTGATGCAAAACGTTAAAAAACGTCAACATTCAGCAACTTTTCACTTTTCACTTTTCACTTTTCACTTTTTTGTTGTACCTTTGCACTCGCTTTTGAAAAAAGGGCGTTTAGCTCAGCTGGTTTAGAGCATCTGCCTTACAAGCAGAGGGTCGGCGGTTCGAATCCGTCAACGCCCACAAAATGAAGTTTCAGATGAAAATCTGAGGCTTTTTTTTTGTTGTTTAAAATTAAATGACTACCTTTGTGCCCATAAACCCAACAAACCCATAAAACGAAAGACAAAGACTTATGATTTGGAATCAAAACATTGAGTGTATGGATCGCGAACAACTTCGCGAGATTCAGAGCCGTCGGCTTGTGAAAATGGCCGAGTATGTTTACCACAACACCCCTTTCTACCGGAAGAAGTTCCAGGAAATGGGACTGGAGCCTGGTGATATCAAGAGCATTGATGACATCGTCAAGTTGCCCTTTACCAACAAGCTCGACCTCCGTGATAACTACCCCTTTGGTCTGGCTGCTGTACCCATGTCACAGATTGTCCGCATCCACGCGTCGTCGGGAACCACCGGTAAACCCGTCGTTGTGCTCTATACCCGCAAAGACCTCGCCATGTGGTCGGAGGCCATCTCCCGTGCTTTCACAGCTTATGGCGCCGGCAAGGAGGATATTTTCCAGGTGGCCTACGGTTACGGTCTCTTTACGGGAGGTCTCGGTGCACATGATGGTGCCACGAATATCGGTGCTTCGGTGATCCCTATCTCTTCGGGTAATACGCAGAAGCAGATTACACTCATGCATGACTTCGGAACGACGATTCTTTGTTGTACCCCCAGTTACGCCATGTTCCTGGGCGAGGCTCTAGGTGAGTGTGAGTGGCCGCGTGAGGAGTTCAAGTTGAAGGTCGGTGTCTTTGGTGCTGAGCCCTGGACGGAGAAGATGCGTGTCAAGCTCGAGGCTTCACTGGGTATCAAGGCCTACGATATCTATGGACTCTCGGAGATTGCCGGTCCTGGTGTGGGCTATGAGTGTGAAGCACAGCATGGTACCCACCTCAATGAGGACTATTTTTATCCTGAGATTCTGGATCCCAATACGGGTGAGCCTTTGCCAGAAGGTTCCTTTGGTGAACTGACCTTCACTCATCTGACCAAGGAGGGTATGCCGCTGCTCCGTTACCGTACCCACGACCTGACGGCCCTACACTATGAGAAATGTACGTGCGGGCGCACGCTCGTGCGTATGGACCGTATCCTGGGCCGTTGCGACGATATGCTCATCATCCGTGGTGTCAATGTGTTCCCGTCGCAGATCGAGGATGTCATCCTCAAACAGCAGGAGTTCGAACCCCACTTCCTGTTGACCGTCGACCGTGTGAACAATACTGATACTTCCGAGCTGAAGGTCGAGGTGAAAGACGAGTACTTCACCGATGATATGTCGACGATGGTGGGGCTGCAGAAGAAACTCGAAGGTGAGCTCCGCAGCGTTATCGGTCTTGGTTTCAAGGTGAAACTCGTAGAGCCGAAGGGTATCGAACGTTCCGAAGGCAAGGCCAAGCGTGTCATTGATAAGCGACAGTTGTCTTAACCCCCTAAGTTAGGGGGGTAGGGGTCTGAACAAGCGCAGACTCCCTTCCAGTATAAACATAAATAGTCTGATAAACGCTTGTTCAGACCCCCATCCCCCTAACTTAGGGGGCTATAATAGTTATGAAAGCAAAACAACTATCCGTGTTCCTCGAGAACAAATCCGGCCGTCTGACCGAAGTGACAGAAGCCCTCGGTGCAGCAGGCATTAACCTTTCCGCTATGTCGATTGCCGATAACAGTGACTTCGGCATCCTCCGTTGTATCGTGTCTGAACCCGACAAGGCCTATCAGGTCTTGAAGGAGCAGCACTTCGCAGTGAAGATCACCGATGTCATCGGTTTTGTATGCCCTAATGTCAGCGGTTCTCTGGCAGTGGTTCTCAAGCACCTCTCGTCGAAGGGTATCTTCATAGAGTATATGTACTCCTTTGCCAATGGCGACGTGGCGCATGTCATCATCCGTCCCTCAGACCTGGAGGCCTGTGAGGCCGCCTTGTCGGAGATTAAGGTCGATTTGCTGGCAGCCAACGACCTCTATCAGTTATAAATTGTCGGAATCTGCAATTTTTTCGTGAGAAAATTTTGCAGATTCTGAATTTCTCCGTACCTTTGCACGCGAATTTCGACACACTTGAATATTTGAGAGAAAGAATAGAAAGATAATTATCGATCGTTAGGACTACATTAAATAAAATGGATTTATCATTGCTGACAGCCATCTCGCCTATTGATGGCCGCTATCGGAGCAAAACGGAGCCACTGGCAGAATACTTCTCTGAGTATGCGCTTATCAGATACCGCATCCGCGTAGAGATAGAATATTTCATCACACTCTGTGAACTCCCTCTGCCGCAGCTGGCAGATTTCGACCATAGCCTGTTTGCACCTTTACGTGACATCTACAGAGAATTCACGCCCGCTGATGCTCAGCGGGTGAAGGATATCGAGGCTATCACTAATCACGATGTCAAGGCCGTCGAATATTATATCAAGGAGCGCATCGATGCGCTGGAGATTTCTAGCCCATCTAGCCCATCTGGTCAGGCTAGTATATCTAGCTTCAAGGAATTCATCCATTTCGGCCTCACCTCGCAGGATATCAATAATACCTCGGTGCCGCTTTCTATCAAGGAGGCCTTGGCCGATGTGTATATTCCCCTGCTCGAGGAACTCATTGAGCAGCTCCATGATTATGCCGAAGCTTGGAAGAATGTACCCATGCTTGCCAAGACCCACGGACAGCCCGCTTCACCGACGCGCTTGGGTAAGGAGATCATGGTGTATGTCTATCGTCTGGAGGAACAGCTCCGCTCGCTGAAGGATACACCCATTACCGCCAAGTTCGGTGGCGCTACAGGTAACTTCAACGCCCATCATGTGGCTTACCCCCAGTACGACTGGTGTGATTTCGGCAACCGTTTCGTCTCGGAGAAACTGGGACTGGAGCGTGAGCAGTTCACCACCCAGATATCCAACTACGACTGGCTGGGCGCACTATTCGATGCCATGCGTCGTATCAATACAATCGTCATCGACCTCGACCGTGACTTTTGGATGTATATCTCCATGGAGTATTTCAAGCAGAAGATCAAGAAGGGTGAGGTAGGTAGCAGTGCCATGCCGCACAAGGTGAACCCCATCGACTACGAGAACTCGGAGGGTAATCTTGGCATTGCCAATGCTGTCCTGCAGTTCCTGGCCGCAAAGCTGCCGGTGAGCCGCCTGCAGCGAGATCTCACTGACTCCACGGTATTACGCAATGTCGGAGTGCCCATGGGTCATGCGCTGATAGCTTTCCAGAGTACTTTGAAGGGACTCCGTAAGCTGATCCTTAACGAATCGAAACTACAGGAGGATCTTGACAATACCTGGGCTGTGGTAGCTGAGGGTATCCAGACCATCCTCCGTCGTGAGGCCTATCCCAATCCCTATGAGACTTTGAAGGCCCTGACTCGTACCAATGAGGGTATTACTGCCGAGGCCATCGCCGGTTTTATCGATACGTTGGACGTCAGCGAGTCTGTGAAAGACGAGCTCCGTGCCATTACGCCTTCAACCTATACGGGCATTTAACCATCAACCGCCAGCAATCAGGATAACATATATATATTATAAATAAGGTATAACACAAAAAAGCGATTAAAAATGGATATTGAGAACATGAATCAAGAGAACACGTCTCAGGAAGAGAAGAAAGAGGGTTTTCAGAGAGAACAACGTGAGTTCCGTCCGGGCCGTTCACCGCGCCCCCGTATACATACAGGTCAGCATCCTGCTGCAGAGCGTCCTGCCTTTAAGCGTAGCAACGATGAGGGCGGCTTCCGTCCCGAAGGATTCGGTGCAGGCTTGCAGTCGAGCTCACCCCGTCAGAGTGAGAACGGTTATCAGCCTCGCGGCGGTTATCAGCCCCGTCAGGGTGGTTATCAGTCTCGCGGTGGCTATCAGCCCCGTCAGCAGGGTGGTTATCAGTCTCGCGGCGGCTATCAGCCCCGTCAGCAAGGTGAAGGCGGTTATCAGCCCCGTGGCGGTTATCAGCCTCGTCAGCAGGGTGAGGGTGGTTATCAGCCCCGTCAGGGCGGTTATCAGTCGCGTGGCGGTTATCAGCCCCGTGGCGGTTTCCAGCAGCCTCGTCAGCAGGGTGGTTACAATCCCAATGGTGGTTATAACAAATTTAATAAGGGTGGCAAACCTTACGGAGCCGCTCCCTATAAGAAGCAGCGTCAGCACACTGCCGACTACGATCCGAATGCCAAGTACAGCATGAAGAAGCGCATTGAGTACAAGGAGGTCAATATCGATCCCAATGAGCCGCTGCGTCTGAACAAGTTCCTGGCCAATGCTGGTGTCTGCAGTCGTCGTGAGGCTGATGAGTTCATCCAGGCAGGTGTTGTCACCGTCAATGGTGAGGTGGTAACCGAGCTCGGTACCAAGGTACTGCGTACGGATGAGGTTCGTTTTCACGACCAGCCCGTCGTCATCGAGAAGAAGGTGTATGTCCTGCTCAACAAACCGAAGGACTATGTCACCACCGCTGATGATCCTCAGCAGCGCAAGACAGTATTGGATCTTGTGAAGAGTGCTTGTACTGAGCGCATCTATCCTGTGGGCCGTCTCGACCGTAACACCACGGGTGTGCTTCTGCTGACCAACGACGGTGATCTGGCTTCGAAGCTCACTCATCCCAAATATCTCAAGAAGAAGATCTATCATGTCTTCCTCGACAAGGCTTGTGCGGCTCACGACCTGGAGCAGATTGCTACGGGGATCCAGTTGGAGGATGGTGAGATCAAGGCCGATGATGTGCAATATGCTCATCCCACCGACAAGAAACAGGTAGGTATCGAGATCCACTCGGGTAAGAACCGTATCGTCCGTCGAATCTTCGAGTCACTCGGCTATAGGGTCCTCAAACTCGACCGTGTGCAGTTTGCCGGTCTGACGAAGAAGAACCTGAAGAGAGGCGACTGGCGCTATCTCACTGAGGAGGAGGTTGATCGCCTGAGAATGGGGGCCTATGAGTAGTGAAAAGTGAGAAGTGAAAAGTGAAGAGTGAGAAGTGAATAATGAAAAGAACAAAGATAATCGATGTGCTGAAAAGCACTGAATACGGTAAGGCCGTCTGCGTGAAGGGCTGGGTGCGTACGCACCGCAGCTCCAAGGCCGTCGACTTTATCGCCCTGAATGATGGCTCTACCATCAAGAACGTGCAGGTGGTGGTCGATCCGGAAAAGACGAGTATTTCTAGCCTGGCTAGCCAAACTAGCCTTTCTAGCCAAGCTAGCCTGAAGGATGTCACCACTGGTTCGTGTATCTGTGTTGAGGGTATGCTCGTTGAGAGCCCGGCTCCCGGCCAACCTTCTGAGATCCAGGCCGCGGCAATTGAGATCTATGGTCTCTGTGGCAATGACTATCCTATGCAGAAGAAGGGACAATCGTTCGAGGCTATGCGTAAGAATGCCCACATGCGTCTGCGCACCAATACCTTCGGTGCCGTGATGCGTATCCGTCATAACATGGCAATGGCTATTCATACCTATTTTCATGAGCACGGCTTCTTCTATTTCCACACCCCGCTGATCACTGCCAGTGACTGCGAAGGTGCTGGAAACATGTTCCAGGTAACCACGAAGAACCTCTACGACCTGAAGAAGGACGAGCAGGGGAAGATCATCTACGACGATGACTTTTTCGGAGAACAGACCTCGCTGACCGTGAGCGGACAGCTCGAGGGCGAGCTCGGTGCAACGGCCCTGGGTGCCATCTACACCTTCGGTCCTACCTTCCGCGCTGAGAACTCCAACACCCCGCGCCACCTGGCAGAGTTCTGGATGGTGGAGCCTGAGGTGGCCTTCCTCGATCAGGAAGAGCTGATGGACCTCGAGGAGGACTTCATCAAATACTGTGTGCGCTGGGCCCTTGACAACTGCAAGGACGACCTCGCCTTCCTCAACCAGATGATTGACAAGACACTCATCGCCCGTTTGGAGGGTGTGCTCAAGGAGACTTTCGTGCGCCTGCCTTATACGGAGGGTATCAATATCCTGCAGGAGGCCATCAAGAACGGCAAGAAGTTTGAGTTCCCCTGCAACTGGGGTGACGACCTGGCTTCCGAGCATGAGCGTTACCTCGTGGAGGAGCATTTCAAGAAGCCCGTCATCATGACCGACTATCCCCGTGCCTTCAAATCATTCTACATGAAGCAGAACGAAGCACAGGGTGAGGGCTCTATCGGCTATAAGGGTGCCGTGGCTCCTGGACCGACGATGCAGGGCACCGATGTGCTGTTCCCGCAGATCGGAGAGATCATCGGAGGCTCGGTGCGTGAGGAGAGCTATGACAAACTGATGGCAGAGATCGAACGTCGACAGATGGACCAGACCCATCTGTGGTGGTATATCGATACCCGTCGCTGGGGCTCCTGCCCCCATGCCGGTTTCGGTCTGGGCTTCGAACGCCTTATCCTTTTCGTCACCGGTATGCAGAACATTCGCGACGTGATTCCGTTCCCCAGAACACCTAAGTCGGCAGAATTCTGATAAAAAATCGCAAAAATACTTGTTTTTTCAAAAAATAGTAGTAACTTTGCATGCGAATAGATTAAACAACCAATAATATATAATATAATAAATAAGGTATAGGAGGACCTGATAACGCTACGAAGCAGAAACAATGATATTCAGAAAGTGTGCAAAGCCCGATAAATAAAGAGGTTTTCGCACCAAAATCGCTGATTTTTGTAAAAAAATCGCTTAAAATCGCAAGTTTTTGGCTTTTTTTTAAAAAAATATTCGATTTTGTTTGCAAGATTTCAGAATTATATCTATATTTGCACCAAAAATGTAAATCCGTCTAGGAGATACAGTGCCCTGATGTAGGCTTTCGGGAGCTTTTCGGGGCGAAGTTTGAGAGAAGAAAATAGAAGTACAACAACTTAATTTTTTTATTAATTTAAATTATTAATCGTATGAAAAGAAAGATTTTCAGTAAACTGCTTATGGGAGCATTCCTGATTGCTTCTGTAAGTATGTTCGTGTCTTGTAAGGATTACGACGATGACATCCAGAAGAACTCGCAGGAGATTGAGGCTCTGAAGTCCAAGCTCAACAGTGAGATCTCTGCTGCCAAGTCTGACTTTGCAGGTCAGTTGTCTACTGTCACTACTCAGATTTCTACTCTGAAGAGTGATATTGACGCAAAAATCGCCAAGTTGGCTACCGCTGATGACGTGAAGAGTGCTACCGCAGCTCTTCAGAAGGACATCGACGAACTGAAGGGTCTGACACAGCGCGTTGCTGTTCTTGAGACTCAGATTGCTGCAATCGATGCACTTCAGAGCGATGTTGCCAAGAAGGCTAACCAGTCTGACTATGAGGCTCTCGCCAAGCAGGTGGGTGACCTTGCTGCTTTGACAGGTAGCTTCGCTTTGGCTTCTGACATTCCGTCTGAGACTCAGATCAAGGCCTATGCTGAGGCTGTTGTGAAGTCTCTGGCTGTTCAGCAGGATGCCTTTGATGCTTATAAGAAGCAGGTTGAGGGTGATCTTGCCAAGCTGGCAACCAAAGATGAGATCAAGAATTTCCTCACCAAGGCTGAGGCTGCTGACTTTGTGACTGCAGCTAAGCTGGAAGAAAGTCTGAAGGGTCTGGATATCGATGCTCTGAATACCAGCATCAAGAAGCTCAACGAGCTGATTGACGATTCTTATAAGGCAAAGCTCGATGAACTGATTAAGAACGCTCAGACCAAGGCTGACGTTGACGCTGCTGTTAGCGCTGCCATCAAGGAGCTCTCTGACGAGGTTACAAAGAAGTTTGAGGACCTGAGCAAGGATATTGAGAAGGAAATTGGTACTGAGATCAACGCTCTGTCCGCTTTCATTGCTAAGCAGTTGAAGAGCATCGTGCTGAAGCCCAACTTCTATTGGGAAGGTATCGAGGGTATCGAGGCTCCGTTCATCTATCAGACTCCTGTCTTCGAGGAGAAGGGTAATTACACCTTCAAGTACAATCTGACCAATGCTCCTGCAGGTACTCCTGCTGTTAACGTTTGGGTTGAGAAGTCAATGGGTTGGAAGGGCTTCGGTGACAAGCGTGAACTCGCTAAGTATGTGATTGCTGGTCCTCGTGCCGCTCACTTCACGTATCCTGATCTTTTTGTTGGCACTACTGGTCCTGTGACGGATGGCCGTGGTTACTATCAGTATAATATGGGTGCAGTTAATACCAAGGCTGTTAGCAAGATTGATATCGCTTATGGTGCTAAGGCTAAGTATCACCTGAATCCGAGTACTGCTGATATCGAGGGTGCTACCTTAGGCTTCTATGAGAATGACGCTCCTGTCTATACACGTGCTGCAGGTCTTAGCATCAATCCTCAGGTTGTTACTGACGGTGTGACCAGAGATGCAAATGATAAGGGCATCCTGAATGTTCCTTTCACTGTTAACTATATGAATGTTGTTACCTACTTTGTAGATTGGACAAATTCTCAGACAACAAACTGGGAAGGTAATCCAGGTGCTGCTAAAGAGGATTGGTCACAATTGTGGTATCCTGTGATTGGTGGTGCACAATATGGTAGGGTTGATCAAGATGCTTATTCTGGATGTAGCGATGATGTATATAACGGAAATCTGCCGTTTGTTGCTCTAAAGGTTGACGTTCCCGCTGACACAGAGAAGGGTATTGAGGCTTATAACGTGAACTCTGACTATGCAGTAGTTGTTCCCGCTCTCTACGAGATCGTTGCTCTTGCTGACAAGGATCCTGAGGAAGATCTTGACCAGAATACATTCTTTAACAACGCTGCTCTTGCCAATTATCACGAGATCCGTAACAATCACCTCTATGAGACCGTAGGTTACGATGACAGTGGCATTACCGCTGAGGACGCTCTCCTTGCTAACCAGAAGTGGAATGATGTGCACGCTTATGGTGCTATTCCTATGCCTGCTACTCACAGAGTGCCTTACAATGGTTCTATCGACCTGTCTAAGTATGTTGAGACTCACTTCAACTATCGCACTTTCGCACAGTATGGTAAGAGCTCGTATGATGCTGTTCTTGACACATGGGATGGCGGCCAGCTGATGAAGGAACTCGGTCTGGAGTATCGTTACACCATCATCAATTACACCACTGGTGCTGAGACAACTTCTGAGTCTGCACACATCGAGCAGGATGCTACTACACCTAGCATTTTCTATCCTCGTTCTGTAACAGAAGATGGTAAGACCATTACTGGCAAGACTGCTACCCGTGAGGTTGTTGACCGTGAGCCGCTGATCCGTGTTGACCTGGTGAACACCAAGGGTAACAACGAGATTATCCGCTATGGTTATATCAAACTGCGTATCACTGAGACCGCTGCTGTGGATAAGGATATTGAGGTTGCTATTAACATGCCTGAGATCTGGATGAACTGCGGTGACGAGGCAAAGATCACTTGGTCACAGGTTGAGAACCTGATCCTGGCTCAGCTTGGTGGTATTGATGTTGCTACTGGTAAGCCTGTAGGTATGACTAAGGGTGAGTTTGAGCGTGTCTACAAACTTGATGTTGAAGGTAACTATGCCTTCATGCCTTTCATCGATCCTACTAAGGTTGCTGGTGATACTGATCCCGCTGGTCCTCTGTATACTCCTAGCTGGACTGCTAAGCGCTATGTGAAGAACAATGGTGTTTATATTGCTGCTAAGACTGAGGCTACTCTGGCTAACTGGACTGCTACTGACAACCACTTCGGTGAGGTTTGGTACACTCCGCATGACAACTCTACTGAGGGTCACAACTGGGATGAGCAGACCAACGTTTTGATCTGGAACTTCTATCCTGGCACATTCGCTGGTGCTCGCGCTACGCTTGCAGCTCCTGTAGGTAAGACCGCTGCCGGTAACATGGATAATGCTAAGTATCAGAAGTTGATGGCTGTTTCAGGTGTTGACTATACAACTCAGGGTACAAGCACGAATGAGGTTTCTACTGTTGTCCGCTTCATCAACAAGCAGAATGGTACCTCTATTTGGGTAACCTTGAAGGTTCCTGGTACGAAGCTGCACTTCCAGTATGGTTATGTTGGCAATAAGAACTGGTCGCACTGGTTCAAGTTCAACTCTGCAGAGGGAGGCGTAGAGTCTGCCGAGAAGTATAAGAATATTCTCTATGGTAAGGAATTCGATACACGTATCAACCCGTTCAAGCCTTCTAACGTGAACTATCGCTTCCTGAACGTTGATGACTTCAACCAGATGCTCACTGACCACTGGATGAATCCTGGTGCAATGATTAATTATGAGGGCACAGCTGGTAAGTTCTCTAACTTCGCTGCTGGTACTGCAGTTACATTCGAGTTTACAACTCCTGAGGATGGTAAGAACTCTCACAATCTGAGTGCAAATGCTGCTGGTGAGTGGAATCTTAAGGGTGTATCTGGAACAACCTGGACACTGAAGGTCGGTGCACATGGCGCTGCTTATGCTGCTGGTTCAGACGCTCTGTGGGTAGTTAAGAAGAACAATGTTCCTTACTTCGAGGAGGTTGCTTATCTGGATCAGAACATCGCTGGTGTTGCTAACAATGTGAAGATTCACTACCACGGTCTTGAGGCTGCTGCTCCTAACCTCTATCCTGCTGCTACTGACCTCGTCAACCTGATGGGTGCATACGATGAGCAGGGTAACGAGCGCTTCAGCACGACCAGCAATGAGCTGACCAACCTGAGCAAGGCTTACTTCCTGGAGGAAAACGAGAACCGTGCATTCACCGCTTACATTAAGATCAGCGTTACACACTGGTGCTACGATCCTATCATCTCGAAGCAGTACTTCAACGTTCGCTTCCACCGTCCTATCAACGTTGTTGCTAAGGAGTATAACTGGAACGACCGTAACCTGAATGATAACTATATCAACATCAAGGATCTGATTGAGGTTGTTGACTGGAACCGCTTCCCCGTTGTTCCTTACAACAATGCAGCTGTCAAGGCTAACAAGAACCTCTTCGGTATTGACTTCCCGAGCTATGCTGAGGTCTATGCTAACAATAAGGTTAAGCAGCAGAACCTGGGTATCCCGTTCGAGTTCTACGGAATTTCTGAGCTTGCTATCCGCTACGGAGAGATTCGTTCTGATATGCCGAAGCCGATGACTGTACGTAACAACCTCGCTGGTACTCTTGCAAACCTGACTGCAAACTCGGTTAAGATCAGTGAGATTCCTGCTCTCGTTAGCCCACGTGAGGCTCCTGCAGGCTATAAGACTATCACTCTGTTGAATGCAAACGGCACTATCGCAGGTTGGGGTCCGAACGATTACAACCAGAGTAACTACAATGCAGCTGCTCCTGGCAACACTCAGTACGGTCGCATCTACTTCAACAACGATGGTTCGGATACTCAGTTGTTCCACATCTTCCTGCCTATCGCTGTGAAGTACAATTGGGGTAACATCGCTTATGATAAGATCCTCGATCCGACAGGTGCTAAGCTTGATAAGGATTACACTCAGGTTGTCTGGGCTGTGATTACTGTCAACGGTACTCACTAATCTCTGAAAGATTCTAATATCAATTAGAAGCTGAATAACCCAAGGGGGAGCTTCCCAGAGCAGGGATGCTCCCCCTTCTTTAAAGAAAGGATATATAATAAGATGAAAAAAACGAGTTTATTTCTCGTCATTCTGATGATGCTGATGACTGTGTTCACTGGCTGTAGTGACAAGAAGGCACCAAAGCATCATAAGAAGGAATATACATTCTCCAAACAGGATTCTGCTGATGTGATGAACCTGGTGAATCAGTTCGTGAACCGCCTGGATAGCAATGACATCAGAGGTGCTGTGGAGATGCTCAATATTCTGAAAGGCGACAGTATCATTCCTCTGGAACCTATCCAGCAGCGCCGTCAGGCTATGGCTCTGAATATGGTGAAGGGCGTGAAGTATGAGGTGCAATACCTGACCTTCAGGACCGACAAGGATAATGAGGTGAAGATGGAAATCACGCTTTTCGATAAGGAAGTGGATGATCCCAGGCCGAACAAGACCGCTTTCTATTTCCGTCCTGTCAGGTTTGAGGGACAATGGTTCCTGACCACTAAGGATAATATTACCGATCGTACGAACGGTAATACCTTTGATGATGATGAAGAGGAAGAAGAGGATGACAAGACTGACGAGGAATAAGTTTTAAAATGAATGGAATTATGAAAAGAATGAAGACAATCCTGGCTGCTGCTCTGCTGATGCTGAGTTCAACGGCCATGGCCCAGGCTACCTATGAGGCAGCTGACGGTACGAAGTACGAGTTCCAGAAGCACATGTTCCTGAACCTTGAGGGCGGTGCCCAGTACACGCTTGGTGAGGCTAAGTTCAAGGACCTCATCTCTCCGAATGTACAGCTGGGTCTGGGCTATCAGTTCAGCCCTGTGTTCGGTGCCCGTCTGCAGGCTAATGCCTGGCAGTCAAAGGGTGGATGGACCGCTGACGTGCTTCCCGCTGACTACAAGTGGAAGTATGTTGCTCCCGGCATCGACCTGATGTTTAATCTGAGCAACCTGTTCAGTGGCTGGAATCCAAACCGTGTGTTCAATCTGACCGCTTTTGTCGGTGGTGGTGCTAACATCGCTTTCTCTAATGACGAGGTAAACGATATCGCTGCTAAGATCCAGCGTGAGACTTGGAGTCACTACAACCTGGAGTATCTCTGGGACGGTACAAAGGTAAGTCCTTTCGGCCGCGCTGGTCTGGAGGCTGCCTTCCGTCTGAGCGACGCTGTTGCTCTGACCCTCGAGGGAAACGCCAATATCCTGGGTGACAAGTACAACTCAAAGAAGGCTGATCATCCCGACTGGTACTTCAATGCACTGGTAGGTCTGAAGATCAATCTGGGCAAGACCTATAACAAGATCCTGCCTCCTCCTCCCGCACCAGAGCCCACTCCGGAGCCCGTTGTTGAGCCCGAGCCCGTTGTTGCTCCCGCTCCCGCTCCTGTCGTAGAGGAAGTGAAGATTGAGCCGCTCCGTCGTGACATTTTCTTCGAGATTAACAAGACCATTATCCGCGACACTGAGGCACAGAAGGTGAAGGACGTAGCCGACTATCTGGCTAAGTATCCCAATGCCAAGGTTCAGGTGACTGGTTATGCTGATGCCGGAACAGGTAATGACAAGATCAACGACCGTCTGGCCGCTGGCCGTGCTGATGCCGTTGTGAAGGCCCTGAAGGAGAAATATGGTGTTGCTGAGAGCCGCATCTCTTACGATTCTAAGGGTTCACGCGTACAGCCATTCGCTGAGAACGACCTCAACCGTGTGTCTATCTGTATCGCAGAGTAATCTTTGTGTTACACAATCATCAGATCCGCGGAAGTCGGTTGACTTCCGCGGTTTTTTAAATCTCGGATAGTTATGAAGGTATTTATATATTCATTATTGTTCCTGTTACTGATGGGTTGCGGAAAGAAAGTCCAGCAAACAACGCGGGAAGAGGAAAAACCGGATGTACCCTTGGCTGAGATAGAGTTCCCGGAAGGCACCAACTATAATTTCGGCAACTATTATGAGCGTGTCGTAAAGACACATGACTTTCTGGTACATAATCCAGGAAAAGTGCCCTTGATCATTAGCAAGGTGGAGACTGTATGTCCCTGCACTCAGGCTACATATCCGGAGAAGCCTATCCTTGAAGGACAGACTGATACGATTCATGTAGCTTTTGACGGCAATGGGTTTGTTGAAGGCCATTGGTACAAGAGTATCAGGATATTTGCCAATATTGCGGGTGACACGAGAGACCTACAAATCCATGGCGCCTACTTTGACGCTAATAAGTAAGAGTATGATAACAATTGAGAATATCCATAAGAGTTTTGGCGCGTTAGAAGTGCTGAAGGGCATCGACCTTCATATTGATAAAGGTGAGGTGGTGAGTATCGTCGGTCCTTCGGGTGCCGGTAAGACGACGCTGTTGCAGATTATTGGCACGTTGGACAAACCTGATGCAGGTCGTGTGGTGGTAGATGGTATTGACACGAGCAAGTTGTCGACCAGGAAACTGAGTGATTTCCGTAACCAGCATCTGGGGTTTGTCTTTCAGTTCCATCAGTTGCTGCCGGAGTTTACGGCGCTGGAGAATATCATGATTCCCGCTTATATTGCTGGTGTTTCACAGAAAGAAGCCAAGAAGCGGGCGAAGGAACTGTTGGCGTTTATGGGATTGAGTGAGCGTGCGTCGCATAAGCCTAATGAACTCTCCGGTGGTGAGAAACAGCGTGTGGCAGTGGCCCGTGCCCTCATCAACAATCCTGCTGTCATCTTGGCTGATGAGCCCTCAGGCTCCCTCGACTCCAAGAACAAACAAGAGTTGCATCAGCTCTTTTTCGACCTCCGCGACAAATTCGGTCAGACGTTTGTCATTGTTACCCACGATGAGGGCTTGGCGGAATTAACAGACCGCACGATTCATCTAAAAGACGGCGTTGTTGTTGGAGAATCCGCAAAAAAAGAGGAAGAATCAGTGGACGAGGTGGAGACCATCGTCACTGATGGTGATAATCTGTCGCTTGTATAGGTCACCGATGGCTTGCTTGAAGACTTTCTTGGAGACACCGAAGCGGGCAGCAATCTCTTCGGCGGGTGACTTGTCGCCAAGGTCGCAATAACCGTCGTGCTCGTAGAGGTAGCGCAATAGTTCTTCCGAGAAATCCAGGGCCAGTTCATGGCCCGTTTTCTTTTGATAGCGTTCTACCTTTGCTGTCGCCATCAACCGGTGGGTTTTCTCGTCTTCCATCACGTAAACATAGTATTTCTTGCCTCGTTCCATACGCTGTTTCTGTTCACGGAAAGGGCAGAACAGGTCTTTCATCAGTCCCCACTTCAGGAAGGCCCCGAATTCATTCGTCCATGCGCACTCCATCCACGCAAACTCTCCGACCTTGGCTATCGGATGTTCTGTGGTAGCGATGGTGCGCTCATCCTGATCGAGATAGATAAACACCTCTATCTCATCGCCGATGCGCATCTCTTTCATCACGTAGCGGTTTGGCAACAGGATGTTCCCTTCGTCGCCTCCGTCCAGATACAGGCCGTAGTCTGTACGTTTCTTGATTCTTAGTGTATGATATTCTCCTAATTTCAGCATGATTAACTTCTTTTCTTATGAATCCATTGTGAGATGGTGGTATAGAGCGATGTCTCCTCATGGTGCTGGGCCTCGGTGAAGCTCATGCGGTCATCCTTCTGGTCGCCGTACTGATCTGGGAAGATGATCATGAGATTCTTGCCAGAGAAGTATTTCTGCAATTCGTCAGGCAGTCGCTCCAAGGCATTTTTGTAAGAGATGGTGCCTTTACGGGCGGTAATGACGACAAACATGTGGTCTTCCTGAATGGTAGCCGCCAGTTGTGGCAGTTCGTTCCAATGGGCCATGGGCGTATATTCTGCACGGACATTGGGATGGCGGTTGTTGATGTATTCGGCAATCAGCATGAGTGACTCCTCACGGCCATGGAATTGGATACGACAGTCGAGTTGTCCTGCTAAACGACTCAGACGCTCCAGCCAACGGTGGAAACCGGGTTCGAACTCAGCCCGTGAGGGTACAGCCACCTGGATGCGTCGCAGGGTGTTGAGGGGCTGCACGAAGCGGATGAGGATGATCTGGCGGTTCAAACCATTGTAGAGGCTCTGGATAAAATCACCCCAGAACTTCGGATTACGTTCCGTATGGACGTGCATACCCATGATAATCTCGGAACTGCTGAACTCGCGGAAGGCGTGTTTGATGCCGTTGGCGATGTTAGAGGCCAGGCGTACTTGCGTCTGCATCTGTAATTCAGCAGCGGAAGCCTGTTTCTGCAACTGCTCTAACAGACGGAGTCCTGTTTCACGGTGGGCCACAGACTTTTCGTCATCATAGACCACATTCAAGGCCACGAGACCTCTGTTCAATCGTTGGTTACGCATGAGTAATGCGATGGACAGCAGTTGGGGCGCTATTTCCTTGTATTTGACGCATAGCAGGATCTTCTCGTCATCGTCAGGAGAGTTGCTGTTCGTCGTTGCACCGGGATAGGAGATGGCATCGCGGTTCTGGGTGAGCACAATCTGCTGGGAGGCATGGTCGGTCATTATGGTGGAGATAATACAGGTGACGAGAATCATCATGACGACACCATTCAACATGTCGCTGTTGACGAGGTAGACGCCAGGGGATACCTCCAGACGCATGCCCACCATCACCATCGCGATGGCACCGGCCGCATGGGCTGACGTCATGCCGAACATCATATTTCCGTCGCGCTGTGGCAGTCGGAAGATCAGACTGGAGATATAGGCGGCCACAGCTTTGCCGAAGGTGCCGAAGAAGGCGATGAGACACACCACCAACAAGACCTCAAAGGACGTGAAGACGGTGCGCACATTGATCAGCATGCCTACACCAATGAGGAAATAGGGGATGAAGACCGCATTACCGATGAATTCGATACGGTTCATCAGTGGTGACACCTTCGGGATGTATCTGTTCAGGATCAGTCCTGAGAAGAAGGCACCGAAGATTCCCTCCAGACCAATGGCTACCGAGAGTGCTGCCGAGAGGAACATGACAGCCAGTACGAAGATATACTGCATGACCGCATCGGAATAGCGGCGTAGGAAATAGCGGGCCAGACGGGGGATGAGCCAGATAGAGCCGGCGATGAATACCGCGAGGGATAAGAGGAAAGAGAAAAGGGATAAGAGGAGAGAGGTATGGCCGGAGTCGGTTTTGCTGGCGGTGAAGAGGGTAGAGAGGGCCGCAATCATCACCAGGGCCAGGAAGAGGGATATCATCGAGGAACCGACGGAGAGCTGGACGGAAGGATGTCGCTGCAGGCCGTATCGGCTGACGATGGGGTAGGCGATGAGGGTGTTGGAAGCCATGATACAGCCTAAGAGGAAGGAGGCGGGATGACTGTAGCCCAGGAGGGTCTGTGACATGACGTAGGTGAGGACCAGAGGTACGAAACACGTGAGCAGACCGAAGATCAGAAACTGGCGGGAGTTGCGCTTGACACTCTCCAGATCCATCTCCAGACCTGCCAGGAACATGATATAGTAAAGACCGACGCTTCCGAAGATTTCGAAGGAGACATCGCGCTCCAGGATATCCAGACCGTATTTGCCGATGACGACACCTGCCAGTACCATACCGATGATGTGCGGGATGCGCAGCTTGCTCATGATGATTGGTGCAAAGAGAATGATCATCAGCACGACGAAAAAAATCATCGTGGGGTCAGAGATAGGGAAATAGTTGGGCATAAGCCCCCTAAGTTAGGGGGTTGGGGGTCTGAACGCCCTCCTGACCCTGGTTAATACTCAGAATAAAATCTTTAATTCTTTCCAATACGTATTCAATATTTTGTTCTACCTCTTCATTCCTAAACCTCAATACTTGAATCCTATTCTGTTTCAGAAACACGGTTCTTTCTTCATCTTTCTGCTTGACTTTCTCATCATTATGCACTCCTCCATCCAATTCAATACATAATCTTATTGAAGGACAATAGAAATCTAAAACATAAGGTCCGAAACCATGTTGTTGACGAAACCTATAAAACCTATATCCATCAAGTTGTTTCCCTCTTAATCTTTTCCACAACATTCGTTCTGTGGAAGTTTCGGTCATTCTTAACAACCGACGGTATTCTTTTGTTGCTGGATGATTCGAATAAGTTCATATAATCAAGGTTTTAGTTGCAAAATTACAACTTTTTTGCGAAATATGAAATAAAGACAAAGTTTTTTTGTAATTTTGCAGTCCAAATAGTGAAATATAATTTATTGTTAAACTAGGGTTGGTGGGAAAGGCTAGCTTGTTCAGACCCCCAACCCCCTAATTTAGGGGGCTTATATGAAAGTAGCAATTGTTGGAGCGAGTGGCGCTGTAGGACAGGAGTTCCTGCGCATTCTCGCAGAGAGAAATTTCCCGATGGATGAACTGGTGTTGTTTGGTTCTGAGCGCAGTGCAGGCCGAAAGTACACATTTAAGGGTAAGGACATCGAGGTGAAGCTGTTGCAGCACAACGATGACTTTAAGGATGTGGACATCGCCTTCACCTCTGCAGGTGCAGGTACATC
Organism: Prevotella sp.; assembly: GCA_016290175.1. Classification (GTDB taxonomy): domain Bacteria; phylum Bacteroidota; class Bacteroidia; order Bacteroidales; family Bacteroidaceae; genus Prevotella. The sequence goes on from JAEETD010000002.1 coordinate 65,558, forward strand.
GAAGGAATTCGCCGAGACAATTACGAAATACGGAGCTGTGATGATCGATAACTCTTCGGCTTTCCGTATGGACGATGATGTACCCTTGGTGGTGCCTGAGTGCAATGCTGAGGATGCACTGAACCGTCCCCGTGGTATTATCGCCAATCCTAACTGTACTACGATTATGATGGTCGTTGTGCTCCAGCCGTTGGAGAAGATCTCTCATATCAAGCGCATCCATGTGGCTTCTTATCAGAGTGCATCTGGTGCCGGTGCCGCAGCGATGGCTGAGTTGCAGCAGCAATATAAGGAGATGGTTGAAGAGGGTGAGGTGAAGACCGTGAAGAAGTTCGCCCACCAGCTGGCTTACAATGTGATTCCTCAGATTGACGTGTTCCAGCCCAATGGCTATACCAAGGAGGAGATGAAGATGTACAACGAGACCCGTAAGATCATGCATACTGATGCGAAGTGCTCGGCCATGTGTGTCCGTGTTTCATCGTTGCGCTCTCATTCTGAGTCTGTCTGGATTGAGACCGAGCGTCCCATCAGCGTAGAAGAGGCTCAGAAGGCTATTGCCGCTGCACCTGGTTGTACGTTGAAGGATGATCCCACGACGCTGACCTATCCGATGCCGTTGGAAACAGCAGGCAAGGACGATGTCTATGTGGGTCGTATCCGTAAGGATATCAGCGATGAGAACGGTCTGACCTTCTGGCTCAGTGGTGACCAGATCCGTAAGGGCGCAGCGCTGAATGCTGTGCAGATTGCAGAGTACCTGGTGAAAGTAGGGAATGTCAAATAGGCTTTTCTTTTTGCTGTTTCTGCCGTTGTTCATCTGCTGCGGCAGTGGTGATGACGATGGAAGCCGGTTAGCGGAGCAGATCGTCGGTACATGGTATCGTGGCTGGGAGGAAGGTGATGTGGAGATCATCGGTGACGTAAATGTAGCACCTGAGGACTTCATCTATCATTATTTCAAGTTTAATGGCGACGGTACCTATAACGGTATGGTAAGAGACGGTTCGTTTTGTGCCTATGACACTTACGGTGATACCATCTATGCCGGCACCTATAAGTGCGACAACGACAACCTCCGTATGGAGTATGGAAACGGCAGTCAGAAACAGAAGATCCAGGCCCGTGTATTGTCGTTTGATGAACTGTCCATCAAACTGGAATATAAGAATACGGATTTGGATGTTCCTTTTACGGTTCGGATTAAGCTCAGTGCGACACCGACCACGCCACCAGACTTTTTCGGCTTTTAATCCTCCTCTTCTTCTACGTTGGCTGCGCGATAGATATACGCTTTTGTCACCAGCCATTGTGCAGAGAAATATCCCAGGCACCCACCCGTGAAATTCGTCAATGGGTTGGTGCCTGTGTTTTCCATCATCTGCATGGAGTAGAGATAGTCGTAAGCCCCCTGGTCGATGGTGTAGAGCTCTATACGCAGATCATCACCGTCACGAAGCACGTCGCTGCCCCCTTCTCCTTCGCGGAAGAAGGTAAAGAGCTGTTGCCGTTCCTTGTTCGGGTCGTTGCGGTCATCCAGCACTGCCCAGCGGTATCCCGTGTCATTGCGATAGATATGCATGAAATACCAATTGTCTTCGTTGGGCAGGTCCTGGAATTTCAGCTCTCCAATCTGAAACCATTCGGTGGTAATCTTCTTGCGAATCACTCTGAATGAGTTGATGGTTGGCTTTTTCTGCATTGTGGAGGTCGCAGTGAAGTGTTCTCCATCAATATCGACCGTAATCGTGTAGGTTACACCCGGTACGCCCTCGTCTTTGGAGAAATAGCGTCCGTTGGACAGATAGCTGAGTTTTCTGCTGCTGCCATCATCGCCGGTGATGACAACGACAGCGTTATTGAGACTACTTTGGGTGCTGTTGTCGTCCATGTTCTGAGTCTTACTGACACGAGCTTCCATATGGGTGTTGTTGACTGACGCCTCGACGACATAGAGAGAGGGTACTTGATGGTAGTCGATGTCGATGTCTTTCTCGCAGGAAGTGAGAAGAACAATATTCAGACAGAATAACAGACAAACATATTTTTTCATAGCGGTCAGAAATTGATGTTAAACGATACACTCGGTACGATGCCGAAGAGGGAATACTGTACGGCACGGGTGCCGGCACCTTGTTCACCGTCCTCGAAGTTGATGAGGAACGGGTTGTAGCGATTATAGAGATTATAGATGCCAAAGACCCACTCATGGGTGGTGCGACGGTATTTCTTGGACCAGACAGCACTGACATCGAGACGGTGATAGTCAGGTGCGCGGTAACCGTTGCGCTCGGCATAATAGTAGATCCAGTTATCGATGATCTGGTATTTCCCGCTTGGGGCCGTAAAGGCCTGTCCGCTGTTGAAGACCCAGGCTGCGCTGAGGCTCCATCGCGGTGTCAGACGGTACATCGCCACCAGATTGATGTCATGACGACGGTCGTTGTTGGCATCATACCACCGTCCTCCGTTGATGCCTTCGATCTTGGTCTTCGACCACGACAACGTATAGCCCAGCCATCCTGTGAAACGACCGTTGTTCTTTCGTGCCAGGAATTCCACACCGTAGGCCTTTCCGTCACCAGGTAGGATAAGACGTTCGATCTCAATCTCGCTGCGGAAGGTCTTGCCGTCACGATAGTCCAGGACATTGGCAATTTTACGGTAATAACCCTCGACGGAGAAATCGTAAGTCTCGTCAGGGGTGACGAAAAAGACTCCCGTACTGATCTGGTCTGCAATCTCGGGTTTGACGATATTGCTGCTGATAGTATAGCGGTCGAAGGGAGTCGACGTACTCTGGTTACGCAGTGCATGGATATTCTGTGACGTCCGGGCATATGCTGCCTTAATGTTCATTGTCGGTGTGAGGGAGAAGTTGAGGCTGACGCGCGGTTCCCAGACGATATGCGTCTTGACTATCTGGTTCTTCTTATAGTTATAATACCAGTCGATCTCGCCATCTGGGGTGAGGTCGTAGTAGAGCGAGCCGCCCAACGGAGAGAAGGTGCTCAGACGCAGGCCTGCTGTCGCCGTCAGTCTTTCAAACGGTTTGAGGGTGGCATTGAGCCAGATGGCATTCTCCCAGGCACGACGCTGTTCTTTCTCGTATGTACTGAGCACCTGCCATTCTGCCGATTTCACATTCTGCAGCGACGACTGCAGACCTGCCTTCAGTTCATGTTGTCCGATGGAGATATTGAAGTCTTGTCGGAGACTGGCCTGACGGATATGTCCTTTATACCAGAGGTTTAGTCCCATGAAGTCGACACCATTGTCGTTCTCATAACTGCTATAAAGGAGGGTTGTCTGAGCATTTGAACCACCATTGAAGTGATGGAGCCACTTCAGACTTCCGGTGAGGTTTCGCCAACGGATGTCAATCATGTCCTGTAAGGCAGTGCGGTCGTAGCCTGTGAAGAAGCTGAGAAAGAGTTGGTCACGGGGTGTGATAGTCCAGTCTATCTTCGTGTTGACGTCGTAGAAATAGAGCGTGTTGTCCTTGAAGTCCTTGTGGAGTTTGAGAAAGGCATCAAGATACGTGCGACGCGCGGTGACGAGAAATGACAGCTTATCCTTTACGATAGGACCTTCGATGGTTCCTTTTGCCGACAGCAGACCGATGGTGGCTCCTCCGTGCCATTGTTGTTTGTCGCCTGTCCGTCCGCTGATATCGAGAACGGCCGATGAGGCTCCGCCATATTGTGCTGGCAGGAGTCCTTTGTAGAGCGTGGCACCAGCCAGGGCGTCGTTGTTGAAAGCGGAGAAGAGCCCCGCCAGATGGCCGACGTTATAGACAGGACTGTTGTCGAAAAGCACCATGTTCTGTGCAGAAGTTCCTCCTCGTACCTGAAAGCTGCTTGACGCATCGCTTTCTGCCTTGATGCCCGGCAACAACTGGATGCTTCTCATGATGTCGGTCTCGCCGAACAGCTGTGGTGCAGTTGTCAGTTCCTTCAACTGGAGCTGTTCGGCACCTGCCTGCACACTCTGTAATCGTTGGCGGGCAGAATTCGACGTAATGATGACCTCGTCGATTCGTTCCGAACGGATTGTATCGGCGTCGTCAGGGACCATCATAAGTGCAAAAAGAAGAATGCTTCCTGTAAACATGGGTGCAAAGGTACAATTTTTTGGGGAGTTAAAGGAGTTAAAGGAGTTAAAGGGAGTTAAAGGGGCAAATGTTTTGCTATAAAATGATTATCTTTGTCCCATCTTACTAAAAATGAACGATTATGAAGAAGATTTTTGTGGCTTTAGTGGCCTTTGTCATGCTATGTGCATGTAGTGGTGAACCCGAGTATCTGAACTATCGCGGTTTGTCGATGGGCATGCCGTTCAAGGCTTTCTATGATTCTTTGATGAACCGTGGTTTTGCCCTTGACTCTGCCCGCTCCGACTCTGACCTGACAAATGTGGTGATGACTAATCCCGGTGAGAAGTATCATCTGGTATTGGCCCAGCAGCACGATACCCTGAAGATGATTCAGGAGACCTACGAACTGTCAACCAATGACAGTACCCGTAATCTCTGGCAGCAGATACGAGACGGACTGGAGAAAGAACTTGACGCATGGCCAAACTGCCCTGTCCTGGGCGATGACCATAAGGTGGCAAAGTTCGAGACTGACGGCGGTTTTATTACGGTGACTTTGAAGAACACCTATACCCCGACGCTGAATGTTCTCTATCAGACGAAATAACAAGAAGCCCTCCGTTTTGCGGAGGGCTTTCTGTTAGATGATAGTCAGTGTATAGAGGTAAACCACAGCCGCGGGAATCGCCAGCAGCGAAGAGTCGAAACGGTCGAGCATACCCCCATGACCAGGGAGAATCGTTCCACTATCCTTGATGCCTAAGGTACGCTTGAAGAGCGACTCAATCAGATCACCCCATGTACCGAAGATGACCACGGTCAGTCCCAATCCTGCCCATTCGAAGGCATTGAGACTGAGTTCGTTGACACCATATTGTTCTGTCAGATACCAAATCAGTACAGCGATGGCCATCACAAGGATGCCACCACCAATGCTGCCTTCCCAACTCTTTCCTGGCGAGATACGTGGGAATAGCTTATGTTTTCCTAACAGAGAACCACAAAGATAAGCTCCCGTGTCGTTCATCCACAGGAAGACGAACACGCAGAGTGGGATGAGATAGGTATACTGGATGTCGAAGCCTACGGAACGGAACGCCAGCACATTGAGCAATGAGAATGGTAGTGCGATGTAAAGCTGGCTCATCATCGTGTAGGCCCAATTGCTGATGGGGTCGGGGTGTTTCAGATAGAGCTCGGCTATCAGTAGGTAGATAATGCTGACGAGATAGGGAATAAAGACTGAAGATGGGGTGAGCCCGCTGTTATAGCCAGCCATTGCAAGGAAGAAATAGACGCCTGCCACGGTACAGATCATCCGATTGACGGTGATATTTTTGTAATCGTTCACCAATCCTGTGAACTCCCAAACGGTCAGTCCTGTCACTAATGCAAACAGCAAGATCATGGCCTCCGGTCTCATAAAACAGGTTACAATCGCTGCCACGAACAGCACACCTGTTATCGTCCTTACGATAAAATTCTTCATATGCAAAACTATTGTCCCTTTAACTCCTCCTCTTCTTTCTCCTTTTCAGCCTTTGCTTCGAGTTCCTTGGCCCTTTCCTCTGCCATGCGCTCGGCATCGGCTTTCATCTGGGCTTCCAAGAGTTCTTCGGCACGACTGGTCCAAGGACGTTTGCCGAATATTCTCTCGACATCCTCTGCGAAGATGACCTCACGGTCCACAAGCAATTGAGCCAGTTGGGCATGACCTTCCTTATGTTCCGTCAGGATGCGCTTGGCACGTTCATATTGTTCATTGATCATGCGTAGTACCTCGTCGTCCATAATCTTGGCGGTCGTCTCAGAGTAGGGCCTCTGGAACTGGTATTCCTGATTACTGTAATAGCAGATGTTCGGCAGTTTCTCACTCATACCGGCATAGGCAATCATACCGTAGGCCTGTTTGGTGGTACGCTCCAGGTCGTTCATGGCACCCGTAGAGATCGTTCCGATAAACAGTTCTTCAGCAGCGCGGCCTCCGAGGAGAGAGCACATCTCGTCGAGCATGGCATCCTTGGTCTGAAGAACGCGCTCCTCAGGCAGATACCAGGCAGCACCCAAGGCCTGGCCACGGGGAACGATGGATACTTTAACGAGCGGGTTGGCAAATTCCGTGAACCAGGAGATCGTAGCATGACCCGCCTCGTGGATGGCGATGCTGCGTTTCTCCTTCTCTGTCATCACCTTTGTTTTCTTCTCCAGACCACCGATGATACGGTCAACGGCATCGAGGAAATCCTGCTTGCCAACTTTCTCACTATTGTGACGGGCAGCAATCAGAGCTGCCTCATTGCAGACGTTGGCGATGTCGGCACCCGAGAAACCTGGCGTCTGGCGGGCCAGGAAGTCCACATCGACACTTTCGTCAATCTTCAACGGTTTCAGATGTACCATAAACACCTCCTTGCGCTCATTGAGGTCAGGTAGGTCTACGTGAATCTGGCGATCAAAACGGCCAGCGCGGAGCAGGGCAGAGTCAAGCATGTCAGCTCGGTTGGTGGCAGCAAGGATGATAACACCGCTGTTGGTGCCGAAGCCATCCATCTCCGTAAGCAGGGCATTCAACGTGTTCTCACGTTCATCGTTACCACCCATCGCTGGGTTACGGCTACGTGCACGGCCCACGGCATCAATCTCATCGATGAAGATGATGCAAGGCGACTTCGCCTTGGCCTGCTGGAAAAGGTCGCGAACACGGCTGGCACCCACGCCGACGAACATCTCCACGAAGTCGGAGCCCGACATTGAGAAGAATGGTACGCCGGCCTCTCCTGCCACGGCCTTGGCGAGCAGGGTCTTACCTGTTCCCGGAGGGCCTACGAGGAGGGCTCCCTTGGGGATTTTTCCGCCGAGGTCGGTATATTTCTGGGGGTTCTTCAGGAACTCCACGATTTCCTGTATTTCCTGTTTGGCGCCTGCCTGACCAGCCACATCCTTGAAGGTGATGCCCAAATCCCCACCTTTCTCGTACATTTTTGCCTTTGACTTGCCGACGCTGAATACACTATTTCCACCGGCACCGCCACCCATTCTCCGCATGAAGAACATCATCAAACCGATGATGAAGACGAAGGGCAGGATATTATACAACAGCATGTTGAACATCTCGTTCTCGCGACGGTTCTCATAGCTGTACTGACCCGTGAAGGTCTTGGCTGTCTTGGCCTCCTCAATGAAGCTCTCCACCTGATCGACAGAGCCGAACTCCACCTCTATGTAAGGTTCATTGCCTGTCTGTTGGGTGCCTTGATGGAAAACGTCGCGGATATGTTCCGGTTTGACATACATACGCAGCGTTCCTTGTCCTTTGTTGACAACGATCTTCGAGGCGTATCCACGATTTACCATCGTCTTGAACTCAGAGTATGTGGCTTGTTTGGCGATACTACTGTTGGCGGGACCACCACCGGAGAACCAGAGTAAGGCCAGGGCCGCAATGGCAATGGCATATATCCAGTTCATATTGAATCGTGGCATCTTGGGGTCGTTGCCGCTGGTGTTGGGAATCTTTTTATTGTCCATAATCTTCTGTTAATCGAGGTTTGGAATATAAGTCAGCTTGGCATCGTCCCACAGGTGTTCGAGGTCGTAGTACTCCCGCACATCGGGGAGGAAGATATGGACCAATACATCGGTATAGTCCATCGCCACCCACTGGGCATTTTCCAGTCCTACGACATGCGTGGGTTTCTCCTTGAGCCGTTCCCGGGCAAAATCACCCACAGACTCGGCAATGGCTTCCACCTGAGTGGGAGAACTGCCCTGACAGATAATGAAATATTTGCAGATGGTGCCTTCAATCTTAGTCAAGTCGGCCACGACGATATCGGAGCCTTTTTTCTCTTGAATTCCTTCTGTAATTGTTTTAACGAGCTGTTTTGTTTGTTCCATTAATTATATAATATGTATTTAGATGCAAAGGTAGTGCAATTTGGGCGAATTGCAAAATAAATTAGAATTTATTTTGATTTCGTGCAAAAGAAAAGAGGCTTCCTCCGTGGAAACCTCTCTCTGTCAGTTGGGGTACCCGGACTCGAACCAGGAAAGGCAGGACCAGAATCTGCAGTGTTACCATTACACCATACCCCAATGAATCCTTGCAATTTTCAATTGCGGGTGCAAAGGTACTACTTTTTCTGGAATTACCAAAACTTTTCGAGGAAAAATTTGCAAAAGAATAAAAAAAATCCCGCCAATCGGCGGGATTTGCTATTCTTTATTCTCTGCATCGATAGCCTTGATCTTCTCTCGTAGGAGATTCATGTCATCTTTCAGTTTCTGTACCTTACGGTTCATCTCGTCGATGAGGCTATTACCTTTCTTAGAGGAGGCATTCAGGAAACCGAGATTGTTCTCATAGGTCTGAATCTCCTGTTTCAGAGCCTCATATTGGCGGAACAAGCGGGCGCGCTCGTTGTCAAGAGCATTCTCACCACGTTCAGCCACCTGTTTCAGATTCTGTCTGAAGTTATTCAAGCGGCGCTTGGCCACATTGACATTCAGCTCTTTATAGAGCTTGTCGAGTACTGCATGGTATTCCTCGTAGAGTTTGTCCTTTTCCTTGAAGGGTACATGACCGATGGCCTGATACTCCTCAACGAGTTTCTGAACCGTCTCCTGGATATTATCACCAGCTTCTTCAGCAGCAGCCTTGAGTTTTTCGATCACCTCACGCTTCTTTTCCAGATTCTCGCGCTCTTCGCCACGCTGGCCGGCTCCGGCTGCATTGCGGGCATCGAAGAACTTATTGCAGGCACCAAGGAACTCCTCCCAAAGCTGGTCGCCCAACTTCTTGGGAACCATACCGATGGTCTTCCACTCTTTCTGGAGGGCAATGAACTTGTCGCCAGTGGCCTTCCAATCCGTTGAATCCTGCAGGGCCTTGGCTTTCTCGATCAGGGCGCGCTTCTTCTCAGCATTCTCCTTAAAGGTATCCTTCAGGGTCTTGAAATAGGTGGCCTTTCTACCGAAGAAATCGTCGCAGGCAGCACGGAAACGCTCGAAGATCTTGACGTTCATCTTCTGAGGTGCAAAACCGATGGTCTTCCACTCTGCTTGGATATCGATGATTTCCTTGGTATGCTTCTCCCAGTCACCACTGCCCTTGTTCTCTTGAGCGGCAATGGCCTCTACCTTCTCGCATAGTTCCGTCTTACGGGCCAGATTCTCCTCTTCCTTAGCGCGTACACTTTCGAAATGCTGCTGATGACGCTTGTTGATGATGGTTGAGGCAGCCTTGAAACGGTTCCAGATCTCTTCACGTTGTTCTTTAGCTACCGGACCGATTTCACGATATTCGGCATGTAGTTTCTGGAGCTGATGGAAGGCACTGATGATATCGGGCTCGTCGGCCAGTTTCTCTGCAGCCTCACAGAGTTTGGTCTTCAGTCCGTAATTTTTCTTGAAATCATATTCGCGGGCTTCGCTGTTCAGTTTGAGCAGGTCGTAGAACTGTTCTACATACAGCTGATAGTTACGCCACAACTCATTGGCTTTCTCAGCTGGAACATTTTTGATCTCACGCCACTCTGCCTGAAGGGCCTTGAACTCCTGATATGCTTTGTTGGCTTCCTCCGGAGAGGTGATCATACTCTTGATCTTCTCAATGATAGCGAGTTTCTTCTCCAGGTTCACCAGCTTTTCAGCTTCCTGTTCCTTGAAAAGTTTTGCGCGCTTTTCCTTGATTATACCCATTTCAGCCTTGAAAACTTCCTCATCCTCATCGGGAGTAATCTGATAAGCTTCAGGATCGCCGCCACCGTCGATATAGGCCTTCAGATTGGCTTCGCGCTCTGCGATGTGCAGTTTGTAGAAAGAGGTCTTCAGGTAATCGATTTCCTCTTTCTGAGGATTTTCGTCACCATGGGCTATCTCCTTGATGCGGTCGAGCACCTCCTTCTTGGTCTCATAGACCTTATGGGGTTGCTCTTCTTCTGCAACGGGAGCCTCTTCTTCTGCAGCGGGAGCCACTTCTTCAGCGACAGGTGCCTCCTCTTCTGTAACGGGAGCCACTTCTGGGGTTTCTACTTCAGGAGCTGTCATTTCCTGATTAACTTCTTCTTTTACCTCTTGCTCGAGGATGTTGTCTTGAGAGTCCATCATTTAACTTTTTTAGTTACTGACTTGATTGAGTTCACACAATATGTGGCAAAATTAAGCAATTTTTCCGGAACTGCCTAATAATTAACATTCTTTATGCTATTATACCAGTCTCTTGTGGCGGAAGAACCACCAACACATGCCCGATACGCAGATGGAGAGGATGATGGCGATGATGAATCCCCATGGTTTTTCTTCCATGCCATTGACGAGGTTCATGCCAAACATCGAAGTGATCAGCGTCGGTATCATCATAATGATGGTGACGGATGTCAGGGTACGCATCACGGTGTTCATGTTGTTGTTGATGATGCTCTGGTAGGTGTCCATCGTCGATTCCAGAATATTGGAGTAGATAAGCGTCGTCTCGCGGGCCTGTGTCATCTCAATATTAACATCTTCGATGAGGTCGGCATCCAATTCGTCGATCTGGAGTTTGAACTTCAGTTTCGAGAGCAGCGTTTCGTTGCCTCGGATGGAGGTCTGGAAGTAGGTGAGTGAGTCTTGCAGACGGCTAAGACCGATCAGACTCTCATTGTTCACTTCCTTATCGAGGTTACGCTTAGCCTTGTCGACGAGCATCGAGATCTGTTTCAGACGTTTCAGGTACCAGACGGCGCTGCTGAGGAACAGACGGAAGATCATGTCCACATGATCGGTAAAGCCCACACCTCGTTTCTGTTGGAAGGATACGAAATCAATCATCATGTTCGTTTCGTAGAAACAGACGGTGATGGTGACATCGCGTTTGTGAATGATACCAAGGGGCACGGTAGTATAGGGCGTCCTCGACCGTATCTCCTTGACATAGGGAATACGGAGGATAATGAGCATCCATCCGTCGTCGTACTCATAACGGGCACGCTCGTCGGTATCGCTGATGTCCGACATGAAATAGTCGGGGATATTGAACTTCTCTTCGAGTTCACGCTGGTCTTCTTCGGTGGGGCATGTCACCTGTATCCAGCAATTGGGCTGCCACTCTGTGAGTTGGGCCAGTCCGCCTTGGGTGTTCCAGAAAGTCTTCATTGTGCTAATCCTTCTTTAATGCATAATTCATAATGCATAATACATAATTGTTAGCGGCAAAGGGATTAGCAGCCTTGCCACTCGTCCCCCGCCTTTACGAATTGTAATTTTCCGCCGGGTAATCGTCCATAATTATATTAATACTTTGGTTTATCGGGTGCAAAGATAAATAAAAAATGCAGATTTGCCAAGCAAATCTGCATTTTTTTGAATAATTATTTCTCAGGAATGTCCTCAAGGGTTTTCTTGAGCAGCTGCCAGAATGGTTCGACGGTAGCGATAAGGGCACGTTCGGTGGTGGTGTGAGGCGACTTCATCGTAGGACCAAGAGAAACCACATCGAGATGAGGATACTTGCCGAGAATAATCGAGCACTCCAGACCTGCGTGGTCCACTTGAATGATACCATCGGCATTGAACAGTTCCTTGTACTCCTTCAGCAACAAGTGTAGGATTTCTGACTCTGGGTTGGGATCCCAGCCGCCATACGAACCGGCTGTTTCCACCTTCATACCTGCCATGTTGAAACAACTCTCCAGGGTCTTGACGATATAATCCTTCATATCCTCACGGCTACTACGGGCGAGGATCTTCAGCATTGACTTGCCTTCACCGATGTTGATGATGGCGAGGTTGCTGGAGGTCTCTACTACACTGGGGTAGGAGGGAATCATACGTACCACACCGTCGTGGCAGCCGTAAATGGCATTGATGAGGTTGTCCTGGATTTCCTCGGGAACTTCCATCTTCGGCGTCTCGATATCCTCGCAGATTACTTCGATACCACTCTCGATGCCTTTATATTCATCGGTAAAATCCTCGAGCCAGTCTGCTGCGAGTCCCTTCAGGGCCTCTACGTTCTCCTTTGGCAATGTCAGTACGGCCTCTGCCTTGAATGGGATGGCATTACGCATGTTGCCACCCTGCCAAGATGCCAAGCGAGCCTCGCACTCTTCGATAGCCTCGCGAACGAGACGCACCAACAGCTTGTTGGCATTACCACGACCTTCGTGGATCTCCAGCCCAGAGTGTCCGCCACGCAGCCCCTTGACAGTAACCTTCACAGCAGCATCTTCGGGATCGGTCTCCACCTCTTTATAATCGAGTGTTGCGGTGATATTGATACCTCCTGCAGAGCCGATGACGAATTTGCCCCAGTGCTCAGAGTCGAGGTTCATGAGGATATCACCGTTCAATTCGCCTGCAGGCAGGCCATTGGCACCAAACATACCCGTTTCTTCGTCAGCCGTAATCAGGGCTTCAATAGGTCCGTGCTTCAGCGCCTTGTCCTCCATGATGGCCATGATGGCAGCCACACCTAAACCGTTGTCAGCACCGAGGGTAGTACCCTTGGCCTTTACCCACTCGCCATCGATCCAGGGTTGGATGGGATCGGTCTCGAAGTTGTGGGTACTCTCGGGTGTCTTCTGCGGTACCATATCCATGTGGGCCTGCAGGATGACGCCTTTTTTCTTCTCCAGACCAGGCGAAGCGGGCTTGCGCATCACAATATTGTCTGCGGGGTCCTTAAAGGCCTCAACACCAACCTGCTTGGCAAAGTCGAGCAGGAACTGTTGTACTTTCTCGAGATGTCCACTTGGACGTGGAACTTGTGTCAGTGCATAAAAATTCTTCCAAATGCACGTTGGGTTCAGATTCTTAATTTCACTCATAGTTATGTTGTTTGAGGGTTAAAACGTTTCGTAAACAAGAGGGCGGCCCAGGCATAGATACCGAGAGCAATTACCAATAGGGTCTGTACGGTATGTACGATAAGTACGAACCAGAGCGCCTGTTCATCGGCTACGCCATAGAGAATCAGCATCGTCTTGATAGCAAAGTGCCAGGGACCAGCCCCGTTGGGCGTGGGTACGATGACGGCGAAGTTGGCCACCACGAACGATACCAGTGCACAGCCGATACCAAGATGTGCAGTGAAGTCGAAACAGAAGAACGTCAGATAATAATGCAGGAAGTACATCACCCAAATACCGATGGAGAAAAACAGATAGAGTGGCAGGTTTTTGACTCCTTTCAGGGATAGTACACCTTCCCAGATACCACTCAGTGTCATCTTCACCTTATTATATATAGAGAAATTCTTCAGCAACAGATGCAGTAGAATAAAAACAGCGATAGCGCAAATGGCCGTCACGAGCCAGCCTGTCAGCGAGAAACTCTCGAGGATGTGGTCTAGGGAGGTGCCCGTTTTTTTGAAGAACGTACCGAAGACACTCATCTCTATTAATAGGATGATACCGGAATAGAACATTACGATCAGCGTGTCGACAGCTCGTTCTGTCACCACCGTACCCAATGCCTTGCTGAACGACACTCCATCGTAGCGTTTCAGTATGGCGCAACGTGAGAACTCACCGATACGTGGAATGATAAGACTGGCAGCGTAGGAGATGAAGACGGCATGTAAACAGGTAGCACTGCGAGCCCTGATCTTCTGGCTGGAAAGGGGTTGTTGGGTAGTGCTTGGCGACAGATCGTCAATAGGATCTAACGTCTGCTTCCATCGCCAGCCACGGAACATCTGTGCCAGGATGCCGAAGGGAAATGACAACAGCATCCAGGTCCAGTTCATTTCTTCCCTCACCACACGATCAATCGTCGAGAGGTCCTCACCACGGTACATCCACCACAATATCGCTCCGCCAAGCAGGAAAGGCAGTACGATTTTGACGATGTTTCCGAGTATGCTTTTCTGTTCCATTGGTGCAAAGGTACATAAATAATTCATAATTCATAATTCATAATTCATAATTTTACAATATTTTTATTATCTTTGCACCCAAATGAAGCAAGTAAGACCAAAAAAGAATCTTGGTCAGCATTTTCTGACCGACCTGAGTATCGCCAAACGAATTGCTGATACGGTGGATGAACCCTATGCGGAGCTGCCTGTACTCGAGGTGGGTCCGGGGATGGGTGTAATGACACAATATCTTGTGGAGAAACCCCGTCCGTTGAAGGTCGTGGAGATAGACCGTGAGAGTGTGGCTTATCTCCGAGAGAATTTTCCCCGTCTTAATAATAATATAATAGGTGGCGATTTCCTCCGTATGGATCTTCAAGAGGTGTTTGATGGACAGCAATTCGTTCTGACAGGCAATTATCCCTACGATATCTCCTCGCAGATCTTTTTCAAGATGCTTGAAAACAAAGACCTGATACCTTGTTGTACAGGTATGATTCAGCATGAGGTAGCTGTCCGAATGGCGTCGCAGCCAGGAAATAAACAGTATGGTATTCTTTCCGTCTTGATTCAGGCTTGGTATAACGTTGAGTATCTCTTCACCGTCGAACCCTCCGTTTTCAATCCGCCTCCCAAGGTGCAGAGTGCCGTCATCCGTATGACACGTAACACGGTCACCGACCTTGGTTGCGATGAACAATTGTTCCGTCGTGTCGTCAAGACCACCTTTAACCAGCGTCGTAAAATGCTCCGTGTCTCTCTTCGGCAGTTGTTTGATGCAGCACACCCTGTTCCTGTAGGTTTCTTTGACGACCCGATGATGACGCGCAGGCCTGAGCAACTCTCTATTCCGGAATTTGTGGAACTGACTAATAAGATAGATATCATTATATAAAAGAACACAAAAAGCATCTATGGATAATCATTTGGATCTGCATAGTGAGTTGTTGTTGGAACAATTCCATGAGCTATTGCCTCGGTTGAAAGAACTGGAGCAGCAGGTGGTGGATAAGTTGACGACCACTTTGTCGCGCATGAGTATCAGTCTTAATACGGTGGAGCATCGTATCAAAACAGAGCAGTCGTTTATCGGGAAATTGGAACGAAAAGGACAGAAGTACAAGGATATTAATGACGTGACCGACTTGTTGGGTGTTC
This sequence comes from Prevotella sp., assembly GCA_016290175.1. Classification (GTDB taxonomy): domain Bacteria; phylum Bacteroidota; class Bacteroidia; order Bacteroidales; family Bacteroidaceae; genus Prevotella. Next base: position 80,650 of record JAEETD010000002.1, read on the forward strand.
GTGTGGTGACGTTTTTCACAGATGATGTTGATAGGGTGGCGGCCATTGTCAAGGAACTGTTCCGTGTTGATTGGAAAAACTCTGTTGATAAGCGCAAGAGGCACGACCTCACCAGCTTCGGCTATAGTTCACTCCATTATATCTGTCGCCTGTATGAGGGTGAACTGAGCAATATTGCCTTTGAGGTGCAGATACGTACGGTTTTGCAACATGCGTGGTCGGCTATGGAACATGACATCGGTTATAAAGGCTCTGTGAAACTGCCGCCAGAGTTTCAACGTCAGTTCAGTCGTCTGGCAGGTATGTTGGAACTAGCCGATGATGAATTCAGTCGTCTCCGTACAACGATGAGCAGATACACGCGAGATTTACAGAATTTGGTGGATTCGGGTCGTCTTGACAAAGTTCCTTTGAATAATAATACTTTCAGTGACTATCTCAAGACACGTCCCTTCGATCGTCTGAACCATCGTATTGCGGCCGTCAATCAGGCTGAGATTGTTTCTGTTTCGTTATTGCCTTTTTGTGAGGTGTTTGAGGGCTTCGGTTTCAAGACGTTGGGCGATGTTGATACCTTCGTCCGGGAGAATGAGGAGGATGCCTACCAATTGGCCCTGACAGGTCTGGCAGTGACCGACCTTGATATCCTTTCGGAATATGTCGGTGTTCAGAACCTTTGCTTTGTGTATGTTTTGAAAGACGGTGGAGGACGTTCTGCCATTAAGGCCGTCTACGATACCATCTACGGCGAACAGAAAACCAATGCTCCACTAGCCGACACTGTCATCAAAAAAGCGCGGAACCTGTCGTTTATGAATCAGTTGTAGTTTTAGACGTTAAAAAATCCCGTTTTCGCACACAAAAGCGGTGTGTTCGCACACAATGAGTTGATTTACATCAAAAGAAATGCGTTTTTTATGCAAAAACAAGGTGTAATCCATTGCGGATTGCAAAAAACGCCGTACCTTTGCATCGTCAAAAGACAAAAAGATAATCTTCAATAGAATAATTAGTTAAGGTAATAAAAGATTCGTTTCATTGTTAGTTAGAGTTAGTTAGTAGTTAATAGTTAGTAATTAGTTTTGGTTTTAAGTTGATTTAATAGGTATTACAGTGGTAATAAAGATTTGTTAGAAAGGATAACACAACACCGTCGTGAGACGAAGTTGTTTGTTTCGAAAAAAGGTTTTTAGTTATTCATAGATTGTTGGTGCCGCTCCTGAGTCGTTGATGATTCGAGAGCGGTTATTTTTTGTTGGTAACCCTTAACTTCTCAGACCAGTTGCCTTTGAAAAGACGAACGAGGAAGATGCTTCCACGGAAGGTGAGTTCGGTGGCCATTGCCATCCACACACCTTTCAGACCATACTTCGGCGCGAGGGAGGCAGCGAGTGTCAGACGTACGGCCCACATAGAAACAAGACTCATAATGGCAGGGATAATCGTGTCGCCAGCACCGATGAACACACCGTTAGCAACGATGGCGGCTGCAAACATCGGCTCTGCCCAGGCCTCGATACGCAACACTTGAGTGCCTTGTGCTATCACTTCCTCCACTGGTGACATCAGTGACATCAGTTCTGGTGCGAAGGTCCACATCAGTACACCCATCACCGTCATCACAGCGATACCCAGACCCACGGACATCCTTGCAAACGAACGTGTCAGTATCTTCTGGCCAGCTCCAATGCCTTGTCCCACCAGTGTTGTAGCAGCTTCAGCAATTCCGTAGCCGGGCATATAGCAGAGACTCTCTACAGTGATGGCCAAAGAATGGGCAGCGATAGCGATGGTTCCCAAAGGAGCAACAATCATCGTACTTACCACATACGCCCCTCCCATCAGCAGATGTTGAAGCCCCATTGGTGCACCTATCTTAAAGGCAGTGCTAATAGTATCCGATTTGGGTTTGAACGATCCAGGACGTCCTACGAGTGAGAGCATCTTCGATTTGACGAGCAGGAAATATAGCATCAGTCCTGCTGTGATCAGCATAGCGACACCTGTTCCTATGGCCGCTCCCATCACGCCCAGATCAAGGATATAGATAAAGATGTAGTTGAAAATAACATCCATCACACACATACCAATATTCAGCATCGAGGGAATCTTCATGTTGCCCGAACACTTCAGCATCGAACCTGCCAAGCCTTCTGCTTGGAAGAAGATACCCGCCAGACCGAAGATGGCAAAGTAGATAGAGGCATCGTGGGCAATTTCCTCACTGCCACCCATCCAATAGGGGAGGAAAGGTGCGATAATCACTGATATCAATGATGTCATGATAGCCCATACCAAGCAACAGACCATCGACTGGCGCAGAACCCTTCGTGCCGCCTCGAAGTCGTTGGCACCAATGAAGTGAGCCACCTGAACGGAGAATCCCATATTCGCAGCTGAGGCCAGACCACCCATCAGCCATCCCGTCGTCTCTACCAGTCCGATGGCGGCTGAGGCCTTGGCTCCTAAGTGTCCCACCATTGAGGCGTCAATGAAAAACATCACCGTGGCTGATATCTGAGCTAAGATCGAGGGAATACTCAAACTGACGATGAGCCAGAGTTTTTCACTCTGTGTCATCATTTTCCCCTCTCGAATATAGGAGAGCAGCAACTCGCTGTTCTTGACTTTCTTCATTTGGCCACAAAGGTAATAAAAAAATAAAAAAATGAAGCATTTTCTCATTTTTATTTCTTACCTTTGCCACTTGTAAATATAGAATTATGGAAATATACCTGATTATAACCATCATGGCCATCCTTGTAATGACGGTTCTCGGCTATTTTGTCGGCAACCGTGGTAAGAAGGGCTTGATTGATAACGTCATAAAATTGACGGCTGAGCGTGACGTCCAGAAGACGAACGTAGAGAACCTTGTAAGACAGTTGGAAGCACAGAAGGCCTCCTACGAAGAACAATTGAACGAAAAGAAGGCAGCTTTCGACGTACAGATTGCTGCTTTGAAGGAGATGAACGAGCAGCAGATGAAGAGTCAGCTCGAACTCATCAAGGAACAGATGCAGACCACTTCAGAGAAGGTTCTCAAACAACGTCAGGAGGAACTCGGCGAAGAGAATAAGGAACAGGTCTCGAAGATCATCGACCCCTTGCAGAAGAGCCTGAAGGACATGCAGGAGGCACTCGACAAGACTAAGCAACAGCAGACGGAAGCCCTCACTCGTCTGGATGAGACCATTAAGATTAACATGCAGAAGAGTGCAGAGATTGGCGAAACGGCTGATCGTCTGACACGTGCTTTGACGGGTGAGGTAAAGATACAGGGTAACTTCGGTGAGCTGAAGCTCAAACAGTTGCTCGAAGACCTTGAACTGAAGGAAGGTGAGCAGTTTGATACCCAGGAAACCCTGAAAGACAAGGTCGGCAAGGGAGCTAAGGGTGACGATGGTAAGGGACTCGTGCCTGATTTTATTTTGCACTTCCCCAATAACCGTCACGTGGTGGTTGATTCCAAGATGTCGTTGACGGACTACGAGCGTTATATGAATGCCGAAGACGGCACGCCTGAGAAGAGCGGTTACCTGAGGGCTCATATTGATAGCGTTAGGGCTCAGGTTCGTCGTCTGGCCAAGAAAGAATATACCAAATATCTGCCTGAGGGCTACAACCGTTTGAACTTTGCCATTATGTACGTACCCATTGAGGGAGCGTTGAATCTGGCCTTGTTGAACGATGCCACTCTCTGGCGTGAGGCTTACGATGAAGGTGTGATGATCCTCGGTCCCCAGACCATGTATATGAATCTTCGTGTGTTGGAGATGATGTGGACTCAGGTGCGACAGTTGAAGAACCAGCAGACGATGATGGATGCTGCCAATACGGTGATCGACCGTGTTCAGGACTTTGGCTTGCGCTTCATGGAAGTGGAGTCGAGCATGAACGACACTGTCAAGAAGATGAAGAAACTGAAGATCACTACAGGCGACGGAGGTCCTAGTATCATCACTGCTGCCAGGAACCTGATCAAGGCTGGTGCCAGAGAGAACAAGAAAAAGAAATCATTGGCCGAGATGGACGAATCTATGTTTATTGAGGGTGAAACAAATGATTAAGAAACGACTTTGCGCGCAGATATTAATGGTGTCATTGTTGACACCCGCTTTTGCGGATAATCTGCTGAAAGGTACAGTTATTGGTACCACCGAATCCGTGAATTATCAGAATAATGCCAAGACCACAACCATCAATACGCGTGAGAATGCTTTCGATGGTGATCTGAACACCTTCTTCGCCTCCTGGGAACGGAGTTACACGTGGACGGGTCTCGACTTGGGAGAACCATATGTGATCACCCGTGTGGGCTGGTCGCCTCGTAACGACGGATTAGGAGAGCAACGTGTGTTGTTGGGTGTCTTCGAAGGTGCTAACCGCGAGGATTTTATGGATGCCCTGCCATTGTATGTCATTCCTGAAAATGGTAAGATCGGTACGATGTCATATGCCGATATCCAGTGTTCAAAGGGTTTCCGCTATGTGCGTTATGTCGGACCCTCTGATGCTCGTTGTAATATCGCAGAACTGGAGTTTTACGGCCATCCTGGCGCAGGCGACAACAGTCACCTCTATCAGGTGACGAACCTGCCCACCGTTAGTATCCACACACTGAACGGCGAGATCCCTTATGACAAGGAACACCAGATTGCCTCTCAGCTGACTATCATCTCTGATAATGGCAGCAAACTGTTGTCTGAGCCTGGTACGACAAGAGAACGAGGCAATGCCTCACGCGACTTCCCCAAGAAACCTTGGAGAATCAAGTTCGATACCAAACAGAACGTGCTTGATGCCCCTGCTAAGGCGAAGAAATGGACGTTGATCAATAACTACGGTGACAAGACGCTGATGCGCAACCTGTTGGCCTTCGAACTCAGCAGACGACTCGGTATGGACTATACGCCCTATGGTACAGCTGTCGACGTGTTGCTCAATGGCGAATACAAAGGTTGTTATCAATTGTGCGACCAGGTGACAATCAATAAGAACCGTGTGAATATCACGGAGATGACACCTGAAGACAATCAGGGCGTTGCCTTGACGGGTGGTTATTTGATCGAAGTCGATGCCTATGCCTGGCAGGAGAAATCTTGGTTTAACTCGAATAAAGGCAATCCCGTTACCATCAAGTCGCCTGACGAAGATGAAATTACGGCTAGGCAGAAGCAATACATCAGTAATTTCTTTAATAAGATGGAGAACCAGTGGTCCACCTATCTCGATCTGAACAGTTTCCTCCGTCATTTCCTAGTAGGTGAGTTGTCAGGTAATACCGATACCTATTGGAGCGTGTTCATGTACAAGCAACGCGATGAAGATCTGATGCATGTGGGACCTGTCTGGGATTTCGATCTGGCTTTCAATAACGACCAGCGCATCTATCCTGTCAACGGCCATCGGGACTATCTCTATCGTGATGGTGGCAGTTGCGCTGGACAAATGAGGACCTTCGTCGATAATATCGTTGTCAAGGATGCTGCTGCCAAGCGACAGATGTTGGCTATCTGGGATGAGGCCCGCCAGTCAGGACTCACAGAGGAAAATATGATTGCCTATATTGACCGTTGGGAGGCTGATCTCCAGCAGTCACAACATCTGAATTTTCTGCGCTGGCCGATTCTGAATCAGCGTGTTCATCAGAATCCACCTACCAAGGGTAGTTTCCAAGCTGAGGTGGAAGTGCTGAGAACCTACATGAAGGAACGTTTTGCCTGGATGGATAAGAAACTTGGCTATACCTATAAGCCAAATGCAATCAGTGAGTTACCCCTTGACAAGACCCAACCCTATCAGGTCTTCTCACTTTCCGGCCAACCTTGTGGCAACAGCATAGAATCCCTATCCCCAGGTATCTATATCATTCGCCAAGGATCAGCCACCCAGAAGATCGTCGTCAGGTAATGGGCTAATGACCTATCGACTGATGGTATTCGAGTAATTTGTTCTGATAGTCGGCGAAGGCATCAGTACGTTTGTCGCATGCTTGTTGGTAGAGCATCTGGGCTTCTAGTAGATCACTCATCTTCGTCGTACCTGCCTGATAGAAATTGCGGTTCAGACGAAGATTCTCCTCAGCCTGTTCGATGCTGCGCTGGGCGAGTAGAAGTTGCTGATACGACTCTTCGACACCGTTCCAGGCGTTCTGTATCCGTATTTGCAGCAATTGCGTATTGTCGGCGAGTTGTTCTTGGGCCTTCTGATGTTCGATCTTCTTACGTTTGATAGCATACGAGCCTCCCCACCAATCAGAAATAGGCACACTGACGGTAGCGAAGAGCATGCCGAAGGTATGGTCGTTTTCCAAGAGGTTATGGTAGTTATAGCCTGCTCCAACGGCGACAGAGGGCAGATTCTCTCCAACAGCTATTTTCTTTTGAAGAGCCGTTGCCTCTACCTGTTTGCTGAGCAGTTGATATTCGGGAGTTAGTGATACAGACTCTGCCCCTTGAGGGGTGGGGGATTGTGTCATATCGGTTTGATAGGTGATGACAAACGAGGTGTCTCGTAAACCGCAGTATTGCGAGAGCAGCAGACGAACCAGCGATAGCCCATTCTGGAGTTTGAGTCTTTGACTGGCAATCTCGTTCTGGCGCAGTTGTACTCTGAGCAGGTCGTTACGCAAGGCCACACCAGCACGGATAGCCACATCCACATCTTTATAGATATCGCGCAGGAGCGTGTCGGCCGCATCGATGGTCTTCATCTTTTCCTGCAGTGAAGCCAGTTGCCAGAAATATTGCTCTGCCGTTTTCTCGACTTCGTTTTCTGAGAGTTGTAACTGCAACTTACTGACATCTTCACCTACCTTCGCAAGTTTATTGCCGTTGATGATCTGACCACCTGCAAAAACAGGTTGTACGGCTTGTACTCCAGCGATTGTGCCGTTTTTCATCATCGATACGCTGATGGGATTAGCCAGAGCTGCAAGCGCTTCAGGAGGAAACGACTGTGCGAGAGCCATTCCTAATTCGGCAGGAATCACCTCAGAGGGATTGATTGTCGTCTGCGCCATGCCTTTGTTGGCATTGAACCAAAGACCTGTACCGCTGACGTTGGGGAAGAACTTTGTGAAGGCCTCCTTGCGTTGTTGCTGGGCGGCTTCAATATTGTATTTGGCACTGCGGATGGCCATATTGATGTGGAGGGCAGAATCCTTGATCTGCTTCAAAGAATAACGTTGTTGTGATGTTGCAGTTGCACAGCAACAAACCAAACAAACTATGATTACAAATAACTTCTTCATATTCATTTAGTCGAAACTTTCCAATAAATGACGGGCAGCATGGTGACCACCATGATCAGAGAGCCGATGCCGCCAGCGAAGATGGTGACACCAACGGGCATCCAGAATGAACTCTGTGCAATGATCATCGGCACTACACCTACAGCCGTTGTGGCTGTCGTGAGGAAGATAGGTACCATACGGCGTTTGCCAGCATCATAGGCAGCCTGCTTTACGGCTGCGTTGTATGCCTCGCGGTCCACCGTCCAGTTGCCGTGTTCCGCCACATGCTTTTTAATCAGATCGATGGCATGCTCAAAGATTAGGATCTCGTTACGCATGATCATACCCATCAGGGTGATGAGGCCGA
>JAEETD010000032.1 GCA_016290175.1 Prevotella sp.
ATCCATTGATAAGAAGGTGCCGGATTGTTCCCTTTAAGAGCAACAATTATTCCCACACTGGGAATGAAATGTTCCCACCGTGGGAATGAAACGTTCCCAGTGTGGGAATAAATAGCGAGCCGTAGGCAGACAAAAAGCCCGCTAGGCTGTCATGTTGTTCTGCTGCTAATAGTCGAAGTCCCAATCCGTGTCACACCGGGGACTGGATACTTTGTGACGTCAGCCTAGCGTAATGTTCTCCACGTCGATCGTTTCGTGGAGGAAGATTTGGGCTGACTCTTTGAACTTGTCGGGGTTTTCAGTCGTGAGGTAGTGAACGGTAGCGTTCTTGGAGCATTTGGCCTCAATCTGAGGATGGCGCTCAAGGTAGTGTTTCAGGCTGTCGGCAACATACTCCCCCTGAGGAATGACACGGACGCCAGCAGGGAGGTATTTCAGGATCTTCGGCATGAGCAGCGGATAGTGGGTGCAGCCGAGGATGATGGTATCGATTTCAGGGTCGAGACGCATAATCTGATCTATGCGCTTCTTCACGAAATAGTCGGCACCAGGCGAATCTGCCTCATTGTATTCCACAAGGGGCACCCAGAAAGGACAGGCGACACCCGTGACCTGAATATCAGGGTGAAGTTTCTGTATCTCCAGATTGTAGCTCTCGCTCTTGATGGTTCCCTCTGTGGCGAGCACACCCACATGACGGCTCCGCGTGAGCTCGCCAATCACCTCTGCCGTAGGACGGATGACTCCCAACACACGACGATCGGGGTCGATCTGTGGGATATCGTTTTGCTGGATGGTGCGCAGGGCCTTGGCAGAGGCCGTGTTGCAGCCGAGAATAATGAGATGGCAACCCATCTCGAAGAGCTTCATGACGGCCTGACGGGTGAACTCGTAGACCACCTCGAAGCTGCGCGGGCCATAGGGCGTACGGGCATTGTCGCCCAAATAGAGGTAATCGTATTCGGGTAACATCTGACGGATGCCATGCAGGATGGTCAGACCGCCATAGCCGCTGTCGAAGACGCCGATGGGGCCAGGAAGAGATGAGAGATTACTCATTGCCTGGGTAAGGTGGAGAGGGTGGTGAGTGATGTGATGACAAGTTCAGCGATGTTCTCACCCATCTCGGGGTTGATATAGGGGCAGGCGTCGGAGGCGGTATTGACCACGAGGGCAAGTCCCCGCTCGCTGGCAATCTTGGCCACCGTCTCAGCCAAACGGATCCTGAGAGGAGCCAGGGCTTCACGCTCAGCATCGGCCAACTGCTTGAGGCTCTCCTCCTTGAAAGCCACATTGCGGGTCATAAGTTCCTGCAGTTCGGTCTGGCGCTTCTGAAGAATGGTCTTCGGAAACTCGTGCTGCCCCTCGAGGAACTCCTCGTACTTGCGGTTGAACTCATTGGTGACACGCTGCATCTCAGCCTCGTATTGCTTGCGGAGTTCAGCCATCTGCTCCTGTACCAAACGGTACTCAGGCATCGCCTGCAGGGCCTGCTGGTAGTTGAGATAGCCGAAACGGATGGGTGCTTTTGCCTCTTCATCCTGGGCAAAAGCAGTGAAAAGTGAACAGTGAATAGTGAACAGTATCACTACCAGTCTCAATGCAATAATGATCTTATTCTTCATAACAATCCTTTCTTTACTATTCACTATTCACTATTAATTATTCACTATTACTTCAGTCCGAGTTTTGCCTTGACCTGAGCAGTGACATCGGTAGAGAGCGTTGTGCTGATAAAGGGCAGCGAATTGTTCTCCATGATGTAGACATAGCCGCCAGCGGTACCTACAGACTTGATGGCATCGAGCACCTTGGTCTGGATGGCCTGCATCTTCTCACCAGAAGCCTTCTGGAGAGCCTGCTGATTGTCCTGGAAGCTCTGCTGGATCTTGGTGTACATGTCCTGCAGCTCCTGCTGACGACGCTGTTTGATATTGTCGGGCAGAGTGGCCTGCTCCTTGTCGAAGGCCTCACCCTTCTTCTGCAGTTCGTCCTGCATCGACTTCAGGTCGGCCTCATACTGATCCTGGAGGGCCTTGATCTCTGTCTGGGCCTTCTGATACTCCGGCATTGCCTGGATGATCTCCTGAGTATTCACATGTCCGAACTTTCCTTGTGCGTTGGCGGTAGCAAAACCGCAGATTACGCAGATTGCGCAAATGATAATCTTTTTCATTTTTCTACTTTATTGAATGTTAATTACTATATCCTAATTTACGAAGCACCTCCGAGGAGATGTCGATCTTGGGAGAGCCGAAGATGATGCCCGTATCGCTGGCACGGTCGAGGATAAGCTGATAGCCTCGAAGGTCGGCAATATCCTTGACGGCAGTGTAGATCTCGTCCTGAATGGGCGTCATCAGGGCCGTACGCTTCTTGAAGAGTTCGCCGTCGGGGCCGAAGTATTTCTTCTTCAGGTCGGCAGCCTCCTTCTCCTTGGCGACGATGGCATCCTGCTTGGCTTTCTTCTGCTCCTGCGAGAGGAACACCACCTCGTTCTGATAGTTCTTATACAGGGTCTGGGCCTCAGTGGTCAATGCATCGACCTCAGCCTGCCATTTCTTCGACACCTGATTCAGCTGCTCGTTGGCACGCTCATAGGCGGGGATATTCTTCAGGATATACTCCATATCCACCAGTGCGAACTTCTGGGCTGAAGCAGATGTCAGACCGCAGATTACGCAGATTGCGCAGATGATTAATTTCTTCATATTCCTTTTTATTTATTGTTACATCACCTTTGACGAGAAAACTCGACTGTGGTTTAAAGTTTTCTTTTAGAACTCCTGTCCGAGGATGAAGTGGAAGTTGCTTCCACCCTTTGTACGCGTGCCTGACTGGCTGGTCGTCACGTAGTCGAAACCATAGGCCCAGTCAATACCCATCAGACCCACCATCGGCAGGAAGATACGCACACCCACACCTGCAGAGCGCTTCATCTTGAAGGGATTGAAGTCTTTGGCCTGTGCCCAGGCATTACCACCTTCGAGGAAGCCGAGACCATAGATGGTGGTGTTACCCAGCATGAACGGATAACGCAACTCAAGGGTGAAACGGTCGTAGGCATAGGCATTATACGATGAGGGATTGATTCCCTGACGCATCAGGTCGTAGGATGAGGAGTAGGAAATGGCACCATTGTCGTAACCACGCAGACCGATGGTCTCCTCAGAATAGCCGTAGCTGTAGCCGCTCATACCGTCACCACCGACGTAAAAGGTCTCGAAGGGCGAACGCCTGTCTTGGTTGTAGGCACCCAGCAGACCGAGCTCCACACGCGTCATCAGCACGAAGCACTTGGCACCACCCGTGAGAGCAGTAAAGGTACGCGACTTGAACTTCCACTTATGGTATTCAATCCAACGGTACACATCCTGTAGTTCGTCCTGATAGGTAGCCGACTGGCGGTTCTTGGCCAGATTGCTATAGTCCTTGCCATCGAAGAGCGACCAGGGCGGCGTGAGCGTGACAGAGGCCGTGAACTCTGAACCGTGACGCGGGAACAGCGGGTTATCGGTAGAGTTACGCGACAAGGTCAGGCCTAAGTTGATGTTATTACAGTTACCGTTGTTGATATAGAAGTACTGCCAGTCGCGCAGCATATAGCGGGTGTAACCCAATGATGCGGAGAGCTGGAAGTAATCGTCAGGCCAGCGCAGGCGCTTACCCCAGGAGACAGCGGCTCCGAAGACCGTCATCGTCTTGTCGTCGTCGAGCATCGACTCGTAATTGTAGGTATAGGGATTGTAGCCGCCATAACCATAGCTGTAGTTGTAGAAGTTGCTATAGAAGGCGTTGTTGCGGTACATGCTGTTGATATCACTCTGCTTTGAGTAGAAAGCACTGATATTGAACATGTTCGGACGCTTGCCACCAAACCAGCTGGTACCGTAGTTGGCACTCAACGAGCTATAGTAGGAGCCGTTGGTCTGGAAGTTGAAGCCCAGCTGCTCACCGTCGCCATAGGGCAGGATACCACGATGGAGCTTGTTCTTGCCAAAGAGATTGCGTAGCGAGAAGTTGTTGAACTTGATACCGATACGTCCGATGATACCTGTCTGTCCCCAACCCAGTGAGAACTCCAGCTGGTCGTTGCTTTTCTGTTCCAGCTGCCAGTTGATATCAACGGTACCGTCTTCGCCATTCGGCTTGATTTCGGGGTTGATGGTCTCTGCATCGAAGAATCCTGAAGAACCGATTTCACGGGCAGAACGCATGATGGCATCCTTATTGAACAGGTCGCCAGGCTTGGTACGAAGCTCACGACGCACCACCTCCTCATAAAGGCGGTCGTTACCATAGATGCGCACGTGGTTCAATCGGGCTTGCGGACCCTCCATGATACGCATCTCGAGGTCGATACTGTCGTTGGAAATGTTCACCTCCACCGGATCGATGCTGGAGAACACGTAACCATTGTTATAATAGTAGTTGCTGGCAGCATCATCGTCTTCCTGCAGACGTTTTTTGAGCAGGCGCTGGTTGTAGGGATCACCCTTCTTCATGCCCAGTACGGCATTCAGATAGTCGGTGGTTACCACCGTGTTACCCACCCAGGTGATGTCCCTCAGATAGTATTTGTCGCCCTCGTCGACACGCAGATAGACATTGACATGTTTGTCATCGTTGTTCCAGACGGAGTCTTCGATGATGGTGGCATCGCGGAAGCCCAGTTCGTTATATTTCTCAATCAGCTTCTGCTTAGCCTCCTTATAGCGCTCGTCAGTGAATTTCTTCGCCTTGAAGAAGTTGACGAACTTGCCGGCTTCGTGAATCTTACCGAAGGCACCCTTGGTGAAGAACGAGCCCTTGATCTTCTTGTCGGAGAGTTTTTCGTTGCCCGTCAGATAGATATTGCGGACCTTCATCTTATCCTTCTTGTCGATATTGACATCGAGCATCACCTGACCCTTGTTGTCGGGGTCATCGCGCTGGACGATATTGATCTCTGCATTCTTGAAGCCTTTCTCGTCGAAATATCTCTGGGCGAGGATCTTAGCACGGTCGATCATATTAGGCGTAATCTGGCTACCCTTGATGATACCCAACTTCGACTCCATGTCTTCACGCTCCGACTTCTTGATACCAAAGTAGTTGATTGTACTCACACGAGGACGCATGGCAAGGGTGATACGCAGATAGATCTTGTTGCCCACGATGGAGTCGGCACTGATCTGAGCCCTTGAGAACAGTCCATGACGCCAGTAGCGTTTCACGGCCTCGGTAATCTGGGTTCCAGGCACTTCTATCTCCTGACCAACAGTAAGGCCGGAGAGTCCTGTAAGCACATAGTCCTCATAGCCTTCGACACCCTCAACGGCAAGACCGCCAATGATACACGAACGTGGGGTGCCCGCATACGAGATATCCGGATGTACAATCTTATCCTGAGCAGTAGCAGTGAAGAGTGAGGCGTGAAGCGCGAAGAATGCCATAAACAACAGAAGGCACTTCATCTTCAAACTTGTCTCCACCTTATTATATAATATATACTTCATTCTTTATTTAGCGGTAGCAAATTTTTCACTATTCACTTTTCACTTTTTCCTTCTTCCTCCACCTGGGCTTCGGTCTTACCAAAGCGACGCTGACGGCTCTGATAGTCGACAAAGGCCTTGTAAAGAGCCTCCTCGTCGAAGTCTGGCCAGTAAGTATCGCAGAAGTAGAACTCCGAATAGGCACACTGCCAAAGCAGGTAATTGGAAATACGTTTTTCACCACCCGTACGGATCAGCAGCTCCGGGTCGGGCATGAAATTGGTGCAGAGGTGCTGACTGATATACTCCTCTGTGATATCTTCGGCACGGATGCCTCCCGTCACCAGTTTCTTCAGTTTGTTCTGTGGAAGAGGCAGTTCCAAATCGTTCACCTCTGTCACAATCCGTCGCACTGCCTCGGTAATCTCCCAGCGACTACTATAGCTCATGGCCATCACAACAGTCATATGGGTGTTATCCTTCGTGATATCCTCCAGATCACTGATCTTTTTCTGAACGCCATCGGGCAGGCGGCCCCTGTCACCTATCATGCGGAACTTGATATTGTTTTCGGTAAACAATTCTATCTCGACAAAACCCAGCACGAGTCCCATCAGTGCCTCAATCTCATAAGCAGGACGATTCCAGTTCTCCGTTGAGAAGGTGTAAAGTGTCAGGTATTTCACACCCAGACGTGCACACTCGGCTGTAATCTTCTTCACAGTCTCCAAACCTTCCTTATGTCCGAAGGTACGGTCCAGCCCACGATCAGTAGCCCAGCGACCATTACCATCCATGATAATGGCAACAGACTGTGGGATGCGGTTCATGTCCAATAGTTCTTTCATATATCTCTATTTTACTTTTTTATCTTTTCTCAGTCTCTATCATTGTGGCAAGTCTTGCACTTTGCCCAGAGGTCGTAGGTTACTGCCAGTTGCAGCACGCTGTATCCATCTGTATTCTTGAAGAGTCCACTACTTTTGATGCCGTAGGGGTCTTCCTTGCCGTCCAGCAGATCGCTCAGGGCAAAATGTACACACCACTCTGCAATGAGGTTTACTCTTTCGGCGACCTTATATTTGACGCCAGCTCCGATTGGCAGGCTCACGGCGAAGCCCTTCTCAGGATCGCCATGAATAGCAGACCCTAAACCCAGGGCGATGAAAGGCGCCAGTCTGCGGGCACCACGGTATTCGCGGCCAGTGCCATAGGCCCAGAAGTTGTATTCAAAGCGCAGATTGACATCAATCAGGCTCTTGCTGAATTCGTAACGTTCCCCCTCAGGATACCAGGTCTTTGCCTTGTCTGTAGAGCCCTGGAGCTTTCCGAAGCCCGCAGTGAGCGCCACAGCCGTTCTCGGATTCGCCTTATATCTGACCACCAAGGCCCCAAGGGGTTGCATCTCACCAAAGAGAGACGCATTGTAATCGCCCAGATAACTCACGGTGCCAGCGCCAGCGCCTATCTCCAGGCGGTATTCCGGCTCGTCCTGGGCTTGTATGGCCGTTGTGGCAACAGCCAGAAGCATCATCAGCAGAAACTTCTTCATGTTGCCGTCTTACTTATTTTCCCACTTTTCCGAACCAAACGACATTGGTCGCACTCTCCTTCAGCCAGACACCTCCCTGTCCATCGGTGGAAGCTGCTGCAACACTACCGACAGGCGACGTCAGGTTGCTGGAAGTCTTCCAGGTAATACCCTGATCACGGCTCTGGTAGATATGGCCATCTCCGCTGACTGCCAACACACTGCCTCCCGTATAGGGCAGCAGGAAATAGTGCTGACCCTTTGGCAGGCAATAGATATTGTTGGAAGTGATGGGGACATAAACCCAACTTGAACTCGTCGGGTGATCGTTATCAATCACCTTACGCCATACAGCAGCGTACGTTTCCTGTGCATCAGCATCGCCTACGAGCAGGGCATAGCTCAGTCCATTATCCAATTGCCAACAGGCGAAACTGCCGTTCACAGGCAGCAGACGACTGTCTTCATCGAGCGTCTCTTCTATGCGGGTAACCCAATGATCCTTCGAGGCCACGATACCATTGCCTGCTTCATTGTAAGCGAACTCCCATCCTCCCATCGGTGTAACAGGCATACTGGTGTCCACAGGCATCTGCTTCCACACCATCATGGCAGATCCTTGTTGCTGTTTCTTATTTATCTGCACCTGATAGGCGCGGAATTTCGAGCCTACATTGTTATAGACGCGGAATTCACGCTCCGTCGTAAAGTCGATGGAGTCGGCACTGCTATAATAACGCACAGAATCGCTCGTAGCACTCTTCACACCAATGGAACCAGAATAACTGGTGGCTGTAGCTGTTACGAGGACATGCTTCAAGTCACAATCAGCAGGCAAAGAGTCCGTATTATAGATCTTGCCCTTATAATGATCAATGGTGAAAGGGTAACTGGCTACCGTCAGTTTGGACAGGTAGACAGAGTCATCTCCAGACTTGTTGGTGGTATGGATATATCTGTTGACAGCCAAAAGCGAAAATGCGCCCATAGCAGTGTCGTCATAGACCGTCACTTCTGCATCCTCAGAGCTACCCAGACAAGAGGTCACTCCTACGGCGAGGGCCAATAGCACGGCTATCGTATAGAGGTTCTTTTTCATCAGTTCCATGTAAAATTCGAAATTCGGCTGCAAATTTACGCACAATTCCTCAAAAATGTGTCATTTTCACCTTATAATTAAAGAAAATAAGTTGAAATTTGACTGATTTTAAGTTAGTTTTGCAAAAAAGTGCGGTATGAATCACTCACCCCGCACTTCTTCTAACGGATGGTAGTATGCATCAGCGTTATGACACTTAGTATCATCGCTACAACGACGCAAACCAACATAACCGTCGTTTGAAAATCTAATAACATAATCTTTACCTTAAAAATCTAACTACTAAACCTAATGAATTTATGAACGTAATCTCACGATTACAAGTGCAAAGGTACGGATTTTTCGTGATAACAAACAAACAATAAGGGCGAATCCCGCAGGAATCGCCCTTTATTTTGATGTAAGTCAAAAAAAACTTCTTAGAGTTTCGGACCAGCAGCAACCAAAGCCTTACCAGCCTCGTTACCCTCGTACTTCTTGAAGTTCTTGATGAAACGGCCAGCCAGATCCTTAGCCTTCTCCTCCCACTCGTCGCGGTTCTGATAGGTATCGCGAGGATCGAGAATGCCCCATGCTACACCGTTGAGCTGTGTGGGAACCTCGAAGTCGAAGTAAGGAATCTTCTTGGTAGGAGCATTCAGGATGTCACCACCCAGGATAGCGTCGATGATACCACGTGTATCCTTAATAGAGATACGCTTGCCAGTACCGTTCCAACCAGTGTTTACGAGGTAAGCCTTAGCACCGCTCTTCTCCATGCGCTTAACCAGTTCCTCAGCGTACTTTGTGGGGTGCAGTTCAAGGAATGCCTGGCCGAAGCAAGCACTGAAGGTAGGAGTGGGCTCAGTGATACCACGCTCTGTACCAGCCAACTTAGCTGTGAAACCAGAGAGGAAGTAGTACTTGGTCTGCTCGGGAGTCAGGATAGATACGGGAGGCAGTACGCCGAATGCATCGGCACTCAGGAAGATCACATTCTTAGCCTCAGGACCAGCGCTCTTCTTGTTCACCTTCTGAGCAATCTTCTCAATGTGGTTGATAGGATAGCTCACGCGGGTGTTCTCAGTCACGCTCTTGTCAGCGAAGTCGATCTTGCCAGCCTCGTCAACAGTCACATTCTCAAGCAGAGCGTCGCGACGGATAGCGTTGTAGATGTCGGGCTCAGACTCCTTGTCGAGGTTGATAACCTTAGCATAGCAGCCACCCTCGAAGTTGAACACACCCTCGTCGTCCCATCCGTGCTCGTCGTCACCAATCAACAGACGCTTAGGATCGGTAGACAGTGTGGTCTTACCTGTACCAGACAGACCGAAGAAGATTGCGGTATTCTTACCCTCCATATCGGTGTTGGCAGAGCAGTGCATAGAAGCGATACCCTGCAGGGGCAGATAGTAGTTCATCATTGAGAACATACCCTTCTTCATTTCACCACCATACCAGGTGTTGATGATGCACTGCTCCCGAGTAGTAGTGTTGAAGGCAACACAAGTCTCTGAGTTCAGACCCAGTTCCTTGTAGTTCTCAACCTTTGCCTTAGAAGCGTTATAGATTACGAAGTTAGGCTCGAAACTCTCCAGTTCCTCAGCGGTGGGCTGGATGAACATGTTCTTCACGAAATGAGCCTGCCAAGCCACCTCAACGATGAAGCGGACACGCAGACGGGTAGCCTCGTTGGCACCGCAGAAAGCGTCCATCACATACAGGTTCTTGTTGCAGAGCTCCTTGATGGCGATGTCCTTCACCTTGGCCCAAACCTCCTCGCTCATGGGGTGGTTGTCATTCTTATATTCCTCGGATGTCCACCATACTTTGTCCTCGCTCTGTGCATCCTTTACGATGTACTTATCCTTAGGTGAACGACCTGTGTAGATACCAGTCATAACGTTTACAGCGTTGAGCTCGGTGTTAACGCCTTTGTCGAAACCCTCGAGACCAGCCTTTGTCTCCTCTTCGAAGAGGTACTCATACGACGGATTGTGAGCAATCACGGTAGAACCGGTGATGCCATACTGAGTCAAATCTAACTTTGCCATATTACTAACTTTTATTTTTAAATTGTGAATATCATCCTCTGTTATTTGAAATCGCCTGCAAAGGTACGAATTAATTATGAATTAAAAGCCATAAACCTTGAAATTTTGTGCGCACACAATTCTTTTTAGGTTAAAGAATTTAAAAACAAATATCGGAGCGACACTTTTGTCACTCCGACTTATCAAAAGAGATTTAGTATTCGAATGATGATCCGCCAAGGAATTCTCGTATCAATGAGGTAGGTGGTATTTGCGTATCGGGGATTGGCTTGATATAACGCAGGAACTTCAGAAGGCGATAGGCCTCTGCATGCTCCGGACAATTCTCAGGCACCTGCTCTAACAGAGGCTCCGCCTGCCCCTTGATCACAGCCAATTCAAAGAGCATCGCTGTATTAAACATGGCATCAGCGTTCTCTTGGAAAGGAAATATCCACTTATTCTCACCAGCTCGTACAGAAGGCCATCGACGAATGGTTTCCTGAGCCGACACAGCCCGGTACTTATGGTCGCGGATTATGCGACGTAACAAACGATTGTCGGTTGTGGGTATATAATTGTGGTTGTCAAGCAGAATCGTTGTCAATGCAGAAGCATAAACACGGAATATCTGCTCATCAGGAATCTGCGAGGTCAGTTCCGGATTCAAAGCATGAATACCCTCCACCACCAGGATTTCGTTCTCGCGAAGTCGCAGCTTCTTACCACTCTTCTGGCTGGTACCTGTGGGGAAGTCATAGCGAGGAAGTTCTATTTCCTCACCACGGAAGAGTGCCGTCAGATGTTCATTCAAAAGAGGGAGGTTCAAAGCATACAGGTTCTCAAAATCATAGTCACCTTTCTCATCACGGGGTGTTTTATCGCGATCCAGAAAGTAATCGTCGAGTGAAATGCCTACAGGCCAGATGCCATTAACAGCCAATTGGACGCTAAGACGCTTACAGGTAGTCGTTTTACCAGAAGACGAAGGGCCGGCAATCAGTACCATCCTTAGGTTGGAACGTCGTTTGATCTCATCCGCGATCCTGGCGATTTTCTTCTCCTGCAAGGCTTCGCTTATCTTAATCAATTCAGAGAAGTGGTTCTTCGTCACAATCTCATTCAAGTCGCCGATCGTACGCAGTCCAAGAATATCCTGCCATTGGTGATGTTCCTTGAAAATACCGAACATTTTATCCTGATGTATTATCTCTCCCAGTTCATCCGGATTTGCAGAAGACGGCAAGCGCAGCAGCAATCCATCGTAATATTTTTCCAATCCGAAAAGATACAACTGCGAAGTATTTGTCAACAAGGCACCATAATAATAGTCCTTGTAACCATCAATATCATAATAGGTAGTATAAAGGCGGCCCATGCTCTCCAGCAATTTCACCTTCGACCACTGCTTGAGTTCCCTGAACATCTGTATAGCCTCCTCTGTTGTTGTCTCATGACGATGAATGGGTAATGCCGAATCGATTATTTCCTGCATACGACGGCGGATAGCTCCTGCATCATCGAGCGTCACAGGACGTTCAATATCCAAATACACATAATAGCCATTGCTGACAGGTATGTCTATCCACACCTTACAATCTGGATATAAATCATGTGCCGCCTTACAAAGCACAAAGAAAAGGCTACGGGTGTAACATCTGTTACCACTTGGTGAGGTAATATCAAGGAACTCCACGTCTTTCTGGTTGAAAACGCGATAGTGCATGCCTTCCACCTTATTATTGACACGAGCCGAATAAGGGCCGTGCCTCATCTCGATGCCTGACTGTTGAAAAATCTCCTCCAAAGTAGCACCCATAGGTGCCTCGATGGTCTTGCCGTTATTTCGAATACGGATCTGAATGGTCTGTTCCATATCAATTTTATTATGTTTTAGGATTATTTTTTGGCAAAGGTACAAAATAATTGCGAATAATGAATGACCATTTAATATTTTTTTGTATCTTTGTGGCCGAAATCTCATTATCAAAAAGAAATTTCTATGCTAATTTTGTTCAAACTACTCGGATCCCTTGCCCTGCTGATGTTCGGTATGAAGTCCATGAGTGAGGCTTTACAGAAAATGGCAGGTCCCCAGTTGCGACATGTTTTAGGTGCGATGACCACCAACCGTTTTACCGGCATGCTGACGGGTATGTTAGTAACGGCATCTGTCCAGTCTTCCACAGCAACAACAGTGATGACCGTCTCGTTTGTCAATGCGGGGCTTCTCACGCTGGCGCAGGCTATTTCCGTCATTATGGGTGCGAATATCGGAACCACCCTCACAGCGTGGATCATGTCGGCTGGTATGTCCTTCGATATCACCAGTGCCGTCTATCCAGCATTCTTTTTAGGCATCATCCTGATTTATCTGAAGAAATATCGCTATATCGGAGATTTCCTCTTTGGTCTCTCATTCCTGCTTTTAGGATTAGGTACCCTTCGTATGACAGGTACCGAGATGCATTTGGGCGAGAACCAGGCCGTACTAGATTTCTTCGCCTCTTTCGATTCCGAATCCTTCCTCACTACGCTGATCTTCCTGTTGCTGGGAGGAATTCTCACCTTCTGCGTACAGTCATCAGCAGCCGTCATGGCCATCACCATGATTCTCTGTTCCAGTGGTGCGTTACCAATCTACCAAGGTATCGCATTGGTGATGGGTGAGAACATCGGAACTACCATCACCTCTAATCTCGCTGCTCTTTCGGCCAATACCCAAGCTCGTCGGGCAGCCTTGGCACATATGTTCTTCAATGTGTTCGGTGTCATCTGGATATTGTTTGTCTTCCGTCCCTTTATTGATGCCGTCTGCGGACTCGTAGGCTATGATGTCACAATGCAGAAGGAAGCTGTCGAGGGTAGTGTGTTCCTGGCCAATGCAGCCAAACTGAGTTTCGTGCTGGCAGCATTCCACACCTGTTTCAACGTGGCCAACACATTGATCCTGATATGGTTCATCCCACAGATTGAGCGTTTCGTATGTTGGGTGATCAAGCCAAAGAAGGTTGACGAAGAAGACGAATTCCGTCTGCATTTCATCACCTCTGGTATCATGAAGACCCCAGAACTTTCCGTACTCGAGGCCCAGAAAGAAATACAAGCGTTCTCCGAGCGTATGCATCGTATGTTTAATATGGTACGCGAGTTGCTCACCCTCTCCAGCAGTGCCACCAACAAGAAAGACAACAAGGCAGGCGATTTCAATAAACTCTTCACACGCATTGAGAAATACGAAGGTATCAGCGACAATATGGAGCTGGAGATTGCCAAATATCTCGATTCTGTGAGTGATGCCCACCTTTCCGACGACACAAAGGCAAAGATTCGTGCTATGCTCCGTGAAATCTCTGAGCTGGAGAGTATTGGCGATGCCTGTTACAATATGGCCCGTACCATCTCACGCAAGTACAATGGCAAGGAAGACCATTTCATAGAGAAGCAATATGATCATATCCATCAGATGATGGAGCTCACAGATCAGGCTTTGTCACAGATGAACCGTCTGATGTTGGGACGCAAGGAGTCTTTCGATATCAACCGTTCGTTTAACATCGAGCATGAAATCAATAACTACCGGAACCAGCTGAAGACACAAAACATCACTGATGTCAACAACCACGAATACACATATGCTGTGGGCACCATCTACATGGACCTTATCAACGAGTGTGAGAAACTGGGCGACTATGTGGTGAATGTTGTCGAAGCCCGTCTGGGTATCCGTTAATGGAGAAGGATATTGTAAAAGGCTACATACGTTACCTGAAGTTACAACGGGGTATGTCAGGCAACACGCTTGATGCTTACCAGCACGATTTGCGCAAACTGCTTGACTATCTTAAAGAAAAAGATGTTCGCGATGTAACACTCGAGGATCTGGAAGAGTTCTCCGCAGGATTACACGATATAGGTATCAACGCCAGAAGTCAATGCCGTATCCTAAGTGGCGTGAGAAGTTTCTTTCGCTTTTTGCAGTTGGACAGTTATCGTGACGATGACCCCACGGAATTATTAGAATCGCCTCAGATAGGCAAACATCTGCCTGAGGTGTTATCACCTGAGGAGATTGACACCTTGGAAGCCAGCATTGACCTCTCAAAATGGGAAGGACACAGAAACCGCGCTATTATCGAAGTGCTCTTCTCTTGTGGGCTCCGGGTAAGTGAATTGGTCAATCTGAAACTCTCAAATCTCTATCTGGAGGAGGAATATGTCCGGATCTTGGGAAAGGGCAGCAAGGAGCGGCTCGTGCCCATCTCGCAACGAGCCATTAGGGAGTTGGGCTTTTGGTTTAACGATCGCAACCTAATGCGCATTAAGCCTGGCGAAGAAGACTTTGTCTTCTTGAACCGCTATGGCAGTCATCTGACGCGTACAATGATACTCATCATGATAAAGCGACAAGCAGAAACGGCGGGCATCAAGAAAACGATTTCCCCCCACACCCTGCGACACTCTTTTGCCACAGCACTACTGGAGGGTGGTGCAGACTTGCGTGTCATACAAGCGCTATTAGGACATGAAAGCATTGGCACAACGGAGATTTATACGCATATTGACACCTCGATACTCAGAAAAGAGATTCTGGAGCATCATCCGAGAAACATGAAGAAGTAAAAAGGCAAAAAATAGTAGGGCGACGACAAATTCTTCACTCTTCACTCTTCACTCTTCACTTTTTTTTGTACCTTTGCACCCAAATTTGAAGCATATGTCATATTTATTTTCATCAGAATCAGTTTCAGAGGGACATCCCGACAAAGTGGCCGACCAGATAAGTGACGCCATATTAGACCAGTTCCTGGCTTATGACGACAAGGCACGCTGTGCTATTGAATCGTTTGTGACGACAGGACAAGTTGTTATTATGGGTGAGGTGAGCAGTGAGGTGTATATCGACCTACAGACCATTGCACGCAACACCATCAAGCGCATCGGTTATACCAAGGCCGAGTATCAATTTGACGGCAATTCGTGTGGTATTCTGAGTGCCATCCACGAACAGAGTGCCGATATCAACCGTGGTGTTGACAACGGTAACGAAGACGAGCAAGGCGCTGGCGACCAGGGTATGATGTTCGGCTATGCCACTAACGAAACGGAGAACTACATGCCTGTCAGTCTGGATCTGGCTCACCTGATCATGCGTACGCTAGCCGATATCCGCAAGGAAGGCAAGGTGATGACCTATCTCCGTCCGGATGCCAAGAGTCAGGTGACGGTACAATATAGTGACGATGGCATTCCTGAGCGCATAGACACTATTGTGGTGAGCACTCAGCATGATGAGTTTGACGAGGACGAGAAGATGCTGTCAAAAATCAAGGATGATGTGATCAATATCCTCATCCCTCGCGTCAAGCAGCAGATACACTCTCAGAAAGTGCTCAATCTTTTCGGCACCGATATCAAATACTACGTGAACCCCACTGGCAAGTTCGTCATTGGTGGTCCTCATGGAGACACGGGTCTCACAGGTCGTAAGATTATTGTAGACACTTATGGCGGTAAGGGTGCTCATGGAGGCGGAGCCTTCTCAGGCAAGGATTCCTCGAAAGTAGATCGCAGTGCTGCCTATGCTGCCCGCCACATTGCAAAGAACATGGTAGCAGCAGGTGTCAGCGATGAGATGTTAGTACAGGTAAGTTACGCCATTGGCATTGCCCAACCAATGAATATCTACGTGAACACCTATGGTCGCAGCAAAGTGGGGATGACAGACGGCGAAATTGCCAAGAAGATAGAAGAACTCTTTGACTTACGTCCTAAAGCCATTGAGCGCACCTTGAAGCTGCGCCAGCCGATGTATGTCGAGACTGCCGCCTACGGACACATGGGGCGCAAGTCTGAGATTGTCAAGAAAACCTTCACCAGCCATTACCATGAGACGAAGACCATTGATGTTGAACTATTTACTTGGGAGAAACTTGATCGCGTGGAAGATATACGTAAAGCCTTTGGTCTGTCATAATCTATGCTGACAAAGGATAGCATCTTAACAAGCGTACCCACCACAGACCTCATTGCAGATACTGTGGTGAGACATCCGGCAAAACCACAGACGCCCTATCAGGTGCTGCAGTTGTTGCCTAAGGATGCGACTCCAGAACAGCAAGATTCTGCTATCCAATCGTGGTTCCAGCCAGGAGAAATACATTATAGTGAGCAGCCTGATACGCTCCACCTACCAGGCCACGACAAAGGCCATAACCCGCGGGAGATCCGCATACCCGACTACAATAAGGAACGTTTTCTGGCAGATGACAGTCTCTACCATCCAGAGTTGGCGCATGAACCTTTTGGTGTAGCAGGCGACCCGGTTCCATACAATATCAGCAACGACAATATCATCAGTTCTCTCCTACTGGGATGCTTCGTTATGACGCTGCTAGCGTTTGCCCTTAGTAAGAATTTCGTTATACAGCAAATCAAGCATTTCTTCTATATTCCCAAGCGTGAAGATATTAAGACACCCACATCCAGCGAGGTGATAGCCCTGATGTATTTCACATTACAAACCTGTCTGCTACTGGCTATGGCTTATTTCTTCTACGTCAAGGCCTACGTGGCAGATACCTTTGTATACGAAGATGAATATTTGTTCATTGGTCTCATCTTTTTAATGATTTTAATCTATACGATTCTGAAATATCCATTATACACCCTAGTGAACTATACATTCTTCTCAGGAAAAAATAATGGACAATGGATTCATACCATGCTCTTGCTTTCTGCCATCGAAGGGGCTTTGTTGTTTCCAGCCATCCTATTTCAGAGTTATTTCGATGCACCACCCCAAAACGTCATCACATATGCCGTTTTTGTGCTCGTTTTAGTTAAAATCTTCACTTTTTATAAGTGTTTTGTTATCTTTTTCAGAAAAAACGGGCTGTTTCTGCAGATTATTTTGTACTTTTGCACCCTCGAAATCATCCCTTTGCTCGCTCTTTGGGGTGGACTTGGAATAATAACCAATGCATTGACAATAAATTATTAGGACACCGATGATCAAAAAGATTCTGGTTTCACAACCTAAGCCAACAAGTGAGAAGTCGCCGTATTACGATATTGCGAACAGATTTGATGTGGAATTGATTTTCCGTCCATTCATCAAGGTTGAAGGTATTTCTGCCAAGGAGTTCCGAACACAGAAAGTGAACATCTTGGACCACACTGCCATCGTATTCACATCGCGCCACGCCATTGATCATTTCTTCAATATGGCAAAGGAGTTGAGAATCACGATTCCAGAGGACATGAAATATTTCTGTGTAACAGAGACCATTGCTTTGTATATCCAGAAGTATGTGCAATATCGCAAGCGCAAGGTTTTCTTTGGAGAAACGGGCAAGATTGACGATCTGGTGCCAACCATGGTGAAGCACAAGAACGAGAAGTATCTTGTACCGATGAGCGATGTGCACAACAACAGCCTGGAGATGCTGCTCGATTCCAAGAAGTTGCAGCACTGCGAGTGTGTGATGTACAAGACTGTCAGTAACGATTTCACAGAAGAAGAGGTGAAGAACTTCGACTACGACATGCTTATTTTCTTCAGTCCCTCAGGTATTGAGTCGCTCATGAAGAATTTCCCGGATTTCAAACAGGACAAGATTGCCATCGCCACCTTTGGCCCCACAACAGCGAAGGCTGCCAAGGATGCAGGTTTGCGGCTCGACATAGAGGCTCCATCGGAGAAATATCCCTCAATGACGAGTGCCTTGCAGCATTTTCTGATTGAGAATCAGGAGTAATTACACATTATTATATAATGGCGGGCATCGCGTCTCCAACCTTCAACAAGCGAGAGCGAATCGTCAGGAAAAAACTGATAGAACAGCTCTTCAGTAAAGGCAGCAGTTTTTCCGTCTCTGCCTTTCCCCTGAGGATTGTGGTCATGGAGACTGCCCGTGTGGCAGACGATATACCCGTACAGGTTTTGGTTAGCGTATCAAAACGGCACTTCAAACATGCGGTGGACCGCAATAGGATCAAGCGTCAAGTGCGTGAGGCCTATCGACACCATAAACAGATACTAACGGAAAAGGTGCAACAAGAGCAGACACTTGTCATTGCATTTATCTGGCTGGCTGATGAACTCTTCAAGAGTGCAACGGTGGAGAAGAGCGTAACAAAACTATTGGGAAAAGTAGCTGAGAGACAATGAAGATCATCCGACAAATCATCCAGTTTGTTTCAAAGGCATTCTCATTCCTCCTATGCCTCCCTATCGTCTTCTACCAAACTTGCATCTCACCTTTTACACCAGCAACGTGCCGATTTACGCCCACCTGTAGTGAATATGCAAAGCAAGCTTTAAAAAAGCATGGACCAATTAAGGGACTCTGGCTAGCCGTCTGGCGTATTCTGAGATGTAATCCTTGGGGGGGCTCCGGCTACGACCCTGTGCCGTAGAGAGGCAGGAATGTCTTGATAATCCAGAATAGAATTAAGATAAAAATAAAAAGATATGAAGAATTTTGTTGAAGAACTGAAATGGCGCGGTATGCTGGCACAGATGATGCCTGGTACCGAGGAACTCCTCCAGAAGGAAATGGTAACAGCCTACCTGGGTACTGATCCCACAGCAGACTCTCTGCACATCGGACACCTGTGTGGCATTATGATGCTGCGTCACCTGCAGCGTTGCGGTCATAGACCTGTTATCCTTGTAGGTGGTGCTACGGGCATGATTGGCGACCCCTCTGGCAAAAGCCAGGAGCGCAACCTTCTCAACAATGAGACTCTCTACCACAATCAGGAGTGTATTAAGAAACAAGTGGCCAAGTTCCTTGACTTTGAGTCGAAGGATGCCAATGCTGCCCTGATGGTCAACAACTACGATTGGATGAAAGATTTCACCTTCCTCGATTTTGCACGTGAAGTGGGTAAGCATATCACCGTCAACTATATGATGGCAAAAGAGAGTGTGCAGCAGCGTCTGAACGGTACTGCCCGCGACGGTCTTTCGTTTACAGAGTTCACCTACCAGCTGTTGCAGGGATATGATTTCCTGTATCTCTACCAGCACTATGGCGTGAAACTTCAGTTGGGCGGTAATGACCAGTGGGGTAACATGACCACAGGCACAGAGCTTATCCGTCGTACTCTCGGCAACGAGGTGGAAACTTTCGCACTCACCTGCCCGCTCATTACCAAGAGCGACGGCAAGAAGTTCGGCAAGACGGAGAGCGGCAATATCTGGCTCGATCGCAACCGCACCACACCTTACCGTTTCTATCAGTTCTGGTTGAACGTAAGTGATGAGGATGCAGAGCGTTACATCAAGATATTCACCTCACTTGACAAGGATACCATCGATGCCCTTGTCGAAGAGCACAAACAGGATCCCGGACGTCGTATTCTTCAGAAACGCCTTGCAGAGGAAGTTACTGTTATGGTCCACTCGAAGGAAGACCTTGAGATGGCCATTGAGGCATCAAACATTCTTTTCGGCAAGTCCACGAAGGAAGCCCTCGAGAAACTCGACGAGCAGACCTTCCTCGATGTGTTCGATGGTGTGGAGAAACATGAGATTTCAAAAGATCAGCTTGGGCAGCCTGCCATTGAGCTGCTCACGACCGTTGCTCCAGTATTCCCCTCAAAGGGTGAGATGCGTAAGATGGTGCAGGGTGGTGGTGTCAGCCTAAACAAAGAGAAACTCACCGATCAGAATCGCGAGATTACTGCTGATGATCTTATCGACGGCAAGTATCTGCTGGCCCAGAAGGGTAAGAAAAACTACTACTTGCTGATCGTTAAGTAATATTTGGCTGCAAAATTTTGGTACTTCAAATTTATTTCGTACCTTTGCAGCCGCATTGGACGATGGTGTAATGGTAACACTACAGGTTTTGGTTCTGTCATTCCCGGTTCGAATCCGAGTCGTCCAACTTCCCTCCTCATATAAGATTTTATAATATAGGTACGCGCGTAAAGGATTACGGAGTTTTTTATCATTTTTAAGTATTCTTTTTTGGCCATCCGTATATTATTTAGTAATTTTGCAAACTACAAATAGCGATTTTATTATTTAATACATATTTACTTAACTACTATGGCAAATTTATTTTCACTCGAAGGAAAGAATGCTTGGATTACAGGCGCATCTTACGGAATCGGTTTCAACATCGCCAAGGCTTTCGTAGCAGCTGGCGCAAAGACCATCATCTTCAACGACATCAATGAGGCAGCTCTGCAGCGCGGCCTTGACAACTACAAGGAAGCTGGCATCAGCAACGTAAAGGGCTATGTCTGCGACGTAACTGACGAGAATGCTGTGAAAGCCCTCGTAGAGACCATACACAAGGAAGTTGGCCAGATTGACATCCTTGTGAATAATGCAGGCATTATCAAGCGCATCCCCATGCATGAGATGAAGCGCGCTGAGTTCCAGCAGGTGATTGACATCGACCTCGTAGGTCCGTTCATCTGCTCTTCAGCCGTTATCCCTGAGATGATGGAACGCCGTGAAGGAAAGATCATCAATATCTGCTCAATGATGTCTGAGTTAGGTCGCGAAACCGTCAGTGCCTACGCAGCTGCCAAGGGTGGACTGAAAATGCTCACCCGCAATATCTGTTCTGAGTATGGTGAGTATAACATCCAGTGTAACGGCATTGGCCCGGGCTACATCGCTACACCGCAGACAGCACCTCTCCGTGAGAAGCAGCCCGATGGCAGTCGTCATCCGTTCGATAGTTTCATCTGTGCCAAGACACCTGCAGGCCGCTGGCTCGATCCTTCTGAACTGGGAGGACCAGCCGTATTCCTCGCATCGCACGCTTCAGATGCAGTCAACGGTCATGTCCTCTATGTCGATGGAGGAATTCTCGCCTATATTGGCAAGCAACCGAAATAAAACATCATGAAAAAGGGGTTCCGCTCGGAACCCCTTAATTTTTATTTACAAAATAAGGTTTAGAGAGCATCAGCGAGCTCAGCACCAGCCTTGAACTTAGCAACTTTCTTAGCAGCGATCTTAATCTTCTGCTTGGTAGCGGGGTTGATACCCTCA
This sequence comes from Prevotella sp., assembly GCA_016290175.1. Taxonomy (GTDB): domain Bacteria; phylum Bacteroidota; class Bacteroidia; order Bacteroidales; family Bacteroidaceae; genus Prevotella. Next base: position 21,143 of record JAEETD010000032.1, read on the forward strand.
CGAGCCGGGCGCTTGGTTACACTGAATGTACCAAAGCCAACGAGCTGTACCTTGTCACCTGCCTTCAGAGCATCCTTAATAGCTGCAACTGTTGCATCGAGAGCCTTCTTAGCGTCTACCTTTGAGAGACCAGCACCTGCTGCAATCTTCTCTACCAATTCTGTTTTGTTCATAATGTTGTTAATTTAAAAAATTTATAGTAAAAGTTGAAATAATCACGAATTCCTTCGCAAATATAAGGGAAAGTTATTAAAAAAACAACAAAAAAACCGAAAAATTTGCTTTTTTATTGAAAAATAGTTGATAATGCCCCATTTTTGACCTAAAAACGAGATAATTTTCGTAATTTTGCGCCCAAATATTGAAAAGTGCTTATGCACTGAATCAGAGATTATCAAAGAATACAATTAAGCATATTACGTAAAGAAGATGTTTCGCATACCCACCATTACAAAGAATCTGTTGATTATCAACTTCATCGCCTTTCTGGCTACGATAGTCCTCGAGATGCGCGGAATCGACCTCGCCGATATCGGTGGTCTTCACTTTTTCATGGCCAAGGATTTCCACTTCTATCAATTGGTTACTTATCTCTTTTTGCACGCCAATTTCATGCATATTCTGAGTAATATGTTCGGTTTGTGGATGTTCGGTTGTGTGATAGAGAATGTGTGGGGTCCGAAGAAATTCCTTTTTTATTACATTTGTTGTGGAATAGGTGCCGGTTTATGTCAGGAAATCGCCCAATTCGTGTCGTTTTATCTGACTATCCATGAGCAGGATCCGAGCATTGGCGTGGCTGAACTATTCGTTGTGGGCCAGCAACTCAGTCAGCAACTGAACACATGGACCACTATTGGTGCCTCAGGAGCAGTTTACGCCGTTATCCTCGCCTTTGGCATGTCGTTCCCCAACGAGCGGTTGTTCATCATACCTTTCCCCTTCCCCATCAAGGCCAAATGGTTTGTGTTAGGCTATGTAGCCATCGAGTTCTATTCTTCTATCACGGCTGCCGGCGATGGTGTGGCCCATACGGCCCATTTAGGTGGTATGCTCTTTGGATTCCTGATGATACGCTATTGGAACCGGCATCCGGATGCCAATTTCAACCGAAGCAGAGGCCGCGAGTTTTTCGAGGGTCTGAAGCGCAATTTCGACCAGCGTCAGCAACAAAAGAGCACCGGTTCTCACATGCATGCTGAGCGAGGAGGTTCAAAACAGGATGACATGGAGTACAATGCCCGTAAGCAAAGGAATCAGGAGGAGATTGACGCCATACTCGATAAAATCCGTAAGAGTGGCTACGACAGCTTGACCAAGGAGGAGAAACAAAAGCTTTTTGAGGCTAGCAAGCAATGATCAAGCAAATTAAGTCTTTTGTTATTAACCTGATAGCGGGCGCTAACATCGCCACCATCTTGCTGATGCTTCTGGCGGGCTATTCCGACAGGATCCATCCTGAGCAGCACCCCATCCTCTCTGTCATGGGTATGACCTTCCCGATTTTCCTGTTGGCGAATCTGCTGTTTTTGTTCTTCTGGCTCACCGTTAAATGGAAGAAGGCGTGGATTCCTATTGCCGGCTTTGCTGCCGCCTACGTGCCTATTACACTGTTCATGCCACTAAACATGCGTCAAGAGGTGCCCGAAGGATCTATCAAACTCATCTCATATAACGTCTGCACCTATGGTGGCAACTACAAATACGACAACGGCTTCGACACTGTCTTCAGTTATCTGGAACGACAGAAGGCCGACATTGTCTGCTTACAAGAAGACGTAGACACATGGCGCAGGTTCGTTTTCCAGAGATATGAGAAAATCTACCCCTACAACGACACCACTATCCTCCACAAGAATGCCCTCACCTTCAATGGTGTAGGCATCCATACCCGATTTCCCATCATTCGTAAGGAGCGTATCCCATATCCCTCCATGACCAACGGTTCTGTGGCCTATTACCTGAATACGGGTCGCGACACCTTGTTGGTCATCAACAACCATTTGGAAGGCACCCACCTCTCGGATGCAGAGCGCGATAATTACAAACGTCTGCTACGAGGAAAGATGGAACGCGACACCGCCAAGGCAGAATCGATGTTCCTAATCGAAAAACTAGGCTACAACAATGCCCGCCGCGCCCCTCAGGCAGAGGCCGTTCACCGCTACATCGAAGCCCACAGGCAGTATCCCGTCATCGTGTGTGGCGATTTCAACGACACCCCTATCTCCTATTCACGACGCACCATCGCACAAGGACTAACTGACTGCTTCCAAGCAACGGGTAGAGGACTTGGATTGTCATATAATCAGAAAGGATTCTATTTCAGAATCGACCACATTTTATGCTCGCCAGATCTCCAACCTTACAATTGCGAGATTGACGACGATATGGATGCCAGCGACCATTATCCCATCATCTGTCACATAAAAATGAGGGAAAAACCTTAAAAAATGTGTCTTTTTCACCGAGAAATTTTTTCCTCTCAAAAAAAAGCACTATATTTGCACGCTCATTTATACGCGAACAGAATATAATAATTACAAATAATATTAAAAATCAAAATGCAAAACAAAGGAATTGTTAAGTTTATTGCAGTGCTTCTGATTCTTGTGTGCTGCTTCTACCTTTCCTTCTCATTCGTGACGCGCCATTACGAGAGTAAGGCTGCTGCTATGGGTGAGGAGGCAGGTGCAGAGTACCTGGATTCAATCAACAACGAGAAGGTGTATATGGGCATCTATTCTCTGAAGCAGTGCCGTGAGATGGAAATTGGTCTGGGTCTTGACCTGAAAGGCGGTATGAATGTGATTCTTGAGGTATCAGTGCCCGATGTGGTTGACGTGCTCGCTGACCACAAGACCGACGCTACCTACAAGAAGGCAATGGAGCTCGCCAAGAAGGAAGAGGAGACCAGCCAGAACGACTTCATCTCTCTGTTCGTGAAGTATTGGAAACAAGAGGCTCAGGGCCGTCCCCTCGCCGCCATCTTTGCTACCCAGCAGATGAAGGGCAAGGTGAGCACACAGTCTACCGACTCTGAGGTTGAGAGCGCACTGCGCGCTGAAGTGCAGGCTGCTGTCGACAACTCTTTCAACGTAGTCCGTAACCGTATCGATAAGTTCGGCGTGGTTCAGCCCAACATCCAGAAGCTGGAGGGTCAGGCTGGCCGTATCATGGTCGAGATGCCTGGTATCAAAGAGCCCGAGCGTGTACGTAAGCTGCTGCAGGGTTCTGCCAACCTTGAGTTCTGGGAGACCTACAATTCTCAGGAGATCACACCGCTGCTGGCTCAGCTGAACCAGCGTTGGGCTGCTCAGGGCGGTCAGGTGATCGACACCGCTGCCGTCGATACAGCAAATGTGGCTAAGGCCGCTGCCCAGGTGGCTCAGGTGGCCGACTCTGCAAAGGCCGACACCGCTAAGGCTGCTTCTAGCGACCTCGCTGCCAAGCTGGCCAAGAAGGACGTAAAGGAAACGCTCGAATCAAAGGCCAATGAGCTGGCCAAGAAGCAGAACCCCCTGTTCGCTATCTTCCAGCCCACACAGGGTAACACCCTCGCTGTCGTAGGTTATGCCAACGCCCGCGATACCGCTGAAATCAACAAGATGATCTACTCCGACCTCGCCCGCCAGATCTTCCCCGCTGAGTTGAAGCTCCGTTGGGGTGCAAAGGCTGAGGACTTCGGAGGCCAGACCAAGGGCGACATCTTCGAGCTCTATGCCCTGAAGATCACTGAGCCTTCAGGCCGCGCTCCGCTGGAGGGTGACGTGATCACCAATGGTAAGGACGACTTCGACCAGATGGGTCATCCCTGCGTATCGATGCAGATGAACTCTGACGGTGCCCGTCGCTGGAGCCAGATCACCAAGCAGAACATCGGTAAGGCCGTTGCCATCGTGCTCGACGACGCCGTTTACTCTGCTCCCCGTATCCTCACTCAGATCGACGGAGGTAACTCTCAGATCACTGGTAACTTCACCATCGAGGACACGAAAGACCTGGCTAACACGCTGAATTCAGGTAAGATGCCTGCTCCTACCCGTATCGTACAGGAAGAGGTGGTAGGTCCGTCGCTGGGTGCACAGTCTATCCAGCAGGGTATCATGTCGTTCATCGTAGCCTTCGTGCTGCTGATGATCTACATGATTCTGCTTTACGGCTTCATCCCAGGTATCCTTTCCGATATCGCCCTGCTGTTCAACCTGTTCTTCACACTGGGTATCCTCACATCGTTCCAGGCTGCTCTGACGATGCCTGGTATCGCCGGTATCGTGCTGACGCTGGGTACCGCTGTGGATGCCAACGTGCTGATCTACGAGCGTATCAAGGAAGAGCTGAAGAAGGGCCTCAGCGTGAAGGAGAGCCTCAACAAGGGTTACTCTAACGCCTTCAGCGCCATCTTCGACTCTAACTTCACATCATTGATCACAGGTATCATCCTGCTCTACTTCGGTACAGGTCCCGTGAAGGGCTTCGCCACCACTTGGATCATCGGTATCTGTGTCAGCTTCTTCACCGCTGTGTTCATGACCCGTCTGGTCTACGACTACATGCTGTCGAAGGACAAGTGGACTAACCTCACCTTCGTGACCGGTTACTCTAAGAACCTCATGCAGAACGCCAAGTACCACTTCATGGGTATGTACAAGAAGACCTTCACCATCTGGGGTGCTATGGCTCTGATCTGCATCATCTCGTTCGCCGTTCGTGGTCTGAGCCAGAGCATCGACTTCACTGGTGGTCGTAACTATGTGGTGACGCTCGACAAGGAGACACCCGTTGAGACCGTCCGTCAGGCAATGGCCGGTGCCTTCATCAACACGATGGGCGAGAAGGCCCAGCAGGAGGCTAACACCTCTGTCATCGCTCTGGGTACCGACGGTAAGACCGTGCGTATCTCTACCAACTGGGATATCGAGTCGAACAATCCTGAGGTCGACGACAAGGCTGAGGACATCCTGTTCAACGCTCTGAAGAAGGCCGGTCTCGTAAGCCAGGCTAACGTGGAGTCGTTCAAGAATCCTGATATCCGCGAGGGTGGCTCTATCATCAGCTCTGCAAAGGTAGGTCCTTCAGTGGCTAAGGATATCACTTACGGTGCCATCATCTCAGTGATCATCGCCCTGATCGCCATCTTCCTCTACATCCTGCTGCGCTTCCGCAACCTCGCCTTCTCTGTAGGTGCTGTGGTAGCTCTGGCGCTGGATGCTCTGCTCGTGATCGGTCTCTACTCCATCCTGTGGGGCTGGGTTCCGATGTCGCTCGAGATCGACCAGGTGTTCATCGGTGCTATCCTGACGGTGATCGGTTACTCTATCAACGATAAGGTGGTGGTGTTCGACCGTATCCGTGAGAACCTCGGCCTGTATGGCAAGCGCGACCGTCAGCAGCTGTTCAACGACTCGCTGAACCAGACGCTGGCCCGTACCATCAACACCTCTGTGACGACGCTGATCGTGCTGCTGGCTATCTTCATCCTCGGTGGTGACAGCATCCGCTCGTTCTCGTTCGCCATGATCCTCGGTGTGGTATTCGGTACGCTGAGCTCACTGTTCATCGCTGCTCCTACGGCTTATCTGACGATGGGCCGCACCATCAAGGAGGACGACGAGGTGGCTGAGACACCCGCAAAATAAGCATTAACTAAGTTATTCGCCTATATTTTTGAGAGGCTGCACTCCGCGAGGAATGCAGCCCCTCTTTTGTATACCCCTCGAAAAATAAACTGTGAATTGTGAATCTGTGAATGGTGGTATTGACTATGCCACTTTCTTGCGTTTGAGGTAGGTCGGCGTCTTGTGATAGACACCATTCTCGTCGCGGGTGATATAGCCACGATCAATCCAAGTGCAGAGCATCTGAGTCGGATTGCTCTTCTTCTTGCGCTCACGGATACGAATGGCTTGTGCATCCTCGTGGGTAAACGCATCCTTCAGCTGGTCGAGCATATTCTTCGGGCCTCGTGTTCGTACTTCTTCGCCAGCCATCTGCAGATGCATCTGATCGCCAAAGAAGTGCATCTTGCACCACATGTCATAGCGCATGGTCCACAGCACAAAGTTCTCGATATCCTTCGACCATTTGCCCTCGGCAATGTAGAGCACCATCGCTCTCAACCAGGCACTGACCACAGCACGATACGACAGTTTTTCATACACCTCGTCGTCGCAGAGCCATGCGGTGTCCTTAGCCTCTTTGTCAAGCTTCTGGATGAGCCGCTGAGCCTGTGGCAGATCCACGATGCCCTGGGCAGCATTCAGGCGGTCGATGTAAGGTTTCAGAACCTCGCCGAACTTCTCGTCATAGATGCCGTGAATGGGCATGAGCATACCGCGATAGGTGACGATAGTTGAGAAACTGAGGCGCGAGAGGGTGCCATCGGCCATCATCGAGCGGAAAAAGTGCTGGCCTCGCTGAATGGTACACGACGCATTCCAGTTCCAGCGCATCTGGGGGCGACCCGTCACGCTCTGAATGCCGACACGCTCCTGACCGTAGTAGCCGCAATCGTAAGCCAGACGGAAAATCTTGCCTATCTGTCCTGACTTGCCGTTCACCTTCAGCTGATCAAAGAGCTCCACTTCATCAAGCTGGGTGTAGAGGAAATGCCCGTGGGCATCCTGCAATTTCTGAACGAGGGCTGCATTGGTCAGGTCGCTCGACATGATCTGGATGATCAGATCGTCGGGACGTTTGGGTTTCTGCTTGTTGGCACCCATCGAACGGCACTCCTCTTTCCACTCATCCTCACGCTTACGATTCTCATCATCACGGGCCTTGATGTCGGCCATGATGGGTTCGCAGACACGGTTGACACACGATTTACCCGATGACATCGGAGCCATGCAATTGGTCATGAAAGTGGCCTCGTGCATCGTGTGGTCGGCATAGGGGAAGTGAACGTCCACGAGGTGGGCTCCCAAGGCGGGGAAGATACCCATCGCACAAGCCGGCTTGTAGACATCGGGCTCCTTCGAAAGCAACAGCTTCACCAGCTTGGGCAGACGCCTGGGCAACTGTGGAGGCACATCACCCAGCACATCTTCAGTAGTGAGGGCCTTGTCTTTCTCACCCGTTACACTCTCCGCATAGATGGCACGCAGGCGCAGGCTCATAGGGGCGTTCATCTTGGTGTAGTCCTTGTAGAAGTCGCTCACCAGCCGCTGACAGTCTTGTTCCTTGGCATAGTTGGGCATCTTCACGCTGAGCACGGCCTTCAGCTCGTCCTGAGTCATCAGTCGGCAGATGCCAACGCTGAGGATGGCTACCAGCGTGTTGTGCCAGTTGTAGACACCCATCTGATCGATCTCCTCCAGCTTCAGACCAGCTTCTGCCAGACAGAGATCAAAGAGGCGCAGGTTGCGGTCGGAGGCTGAGATTTTCTCAAAGTTCTCAGAGGTTTCAGATTTCTTGATGTTTTCTGATTTCTCAAAGTTCTCCGATTGCTCCAGCTTCTCCACTTTTCGCTCCTTGCAGAGTTCCTCCTCATCAATATAAAGAAGGTACGCGCGAGGCACGATAAATGAGCAACGGGCATAATCCTTCACGGAGCCGTCGTAGCTGGCATCGCCCAGCTGTTCTGACATCCACTGCTGAGCCTCAGCCAGGCTCATTCCCTCAGGCACTTCGAAAATCAATCGCAGGCCTTCAGTCGAGGGGGTTACATGGGCCATCACAATACCCAGCTCACCACAGCGGTCTTTCACCAGTGTCTGGAAATAACCGCGAGGGTCTGGAATGTGGTCGACGTCGTACATCGACAGGCCCGAGGGCACAGCCGACTTGTTCTGTCGCTGGCCGTCAGTGAAGGTGGCATGTGGTGTCAGCACCATCAGCTCCTTCTTCTTGTCGCGCTTGAAGGTTTCGAAGTCCTCGCGGCTCATCTCACCTCGCTTCACCTGTTCGAGGGCGTCGCTGATCTCAGCGCAGACATCATTAGTAATGGTTGCATCCATAGCGGCATACAACTGATTCATAGTGCAGGTCGTGACGCTGCTTTTCACGTTTTGGGCAAAGCCCATCATCGTAATGCTTTTCTGCATACAATCTCCTTTCTTCTAAGAATGAAACATTTGTTCTGGCGGGCATCAGCAGAGGGTGCCTCTCCACCAAATCCGCACTGCAAAGTTACTAATAAAAAAAGGTAAAAACAAGCCTTCTACCCCGCTTTCCCCCCTTCGGAAAAGTGTTGGAAAAAGTTCGGAAAATGTCGGAAAAATATTGGATATCTTTGGAGCCTTCTCGGCACATTCTTGGGAAAAATACAAAAAAATAAATGCTGTTTTTTGCATACTTTACCCAAATAATTATATTATTCTTAGCAGAAGCATTGTCAATTCAGAAAAATATCGTATTTTTGCAGCCGAAAGATAATAATAGAAAGGAGATATGAAAACAATGGTATCAGACATTTTTAAACGCTACGACAGCCCTGAGCAGTATGCTGAGGCGTTCCAGCAGATGATTGACGCCCGTAAGAGGTGGCGTGAACAAATCCGCGAACAAGAAGCAAAGACTGCCCAATGATACTTTCTGCCGACAAACTTAACGTGCGTTCGCCTTACCATCTGACGCAAGTTAACGAGCTCACTTTCCGCCGAAGGAGAACTCGACGTGAAGCTGGGGGGGGCATAATGCCGTCGGCTATGACTGGAATACAAATAAATTCCGAATTAACCTATAGTTTTTGTAATTAAGCAGTTATGGTAAAACAATTTATGATGACCGTTGCCGCTATCATGGCAACCGTGAGCATACAGGCTCAGACCGATATCGACCTCGACAATGAGGCCATGTATTTCGAAATCGACGACATGCCCAATGCCGTTGAATGGCTGCCGGCCCCACCCGACACCGCATCAACGCAGTTCGTCTATGACATTACACAGTATATATGGGGCAAGCAGCAACGTGTCGATGCGGATCGCGCCCAACAAGCCATCGATAATGCT
>JAEETD010000102.1 GCA_016290175.1 Prevotella sp.
ACCCAATTACCCATTGACCTCGAAAAAGCCTACGAACTTGGGAAGCGGCTGGTTGACAAGTGTATTTCAGCAAAGTGAATTAGTATTGACTGAAGCTTGCGAAAGTGGCGTATAGATGATTATGGCGACAATGCTTGGACATTATAAGAAACAACATGAAAAAAGTAATTGTAATTTCTACGAGCCTTAGACGAGGCTCAAACAGCGACATGCTCGCTGACCAGTTTGTGGAAGGAGCTAAGACTGCCGGTAACGAGGTGGAGAAGATTTCTCTCGTCGGAAAAAATATCCAGTTTTGCAGAGGCTGCTTCGGTTGCCAAAAGTTGGGACGTTGTGTCATCAATGATGATGTGAACGACATCATGGCGAAGGTGATGAAAGCCGATGTGGTTTGTTGGGCTACACCTATTTATTATTATGAGATGAGTGGACAGATGAAGACCCTCATAGACCGCATGAATGCAATGTACGAACAGGATTATGCGTTTCGTGATGTCTATCTGCTGACCACGGCTGCTGAAGATGAAGAGCAGACTCCGAAGCGTGCAGAGACAGGACTGACTGGTTGGATAGACTGCTATCCAAAAAGTCGTTTGGCCGGTACACTTTTCTGCGGAGGCGTGAATGAAGCTCGCGAGATAGAAGGAAACCCGAAACTACAAGAGGCTTTTGAATTAGGAAAGAAGATATGAAAAAAGTGTTATTTTTCGCAATGCTGCTGGGCGGAATGCTGGCAAGTTGCACCAACAGTAACAAACAAACTACAGACGAGAATATGGAACAGGAACTGGAATTGACACAGGAGTGGGACAAGGTATTCCCGCTGAGTGAGAAGGTTAGCCACAAGAAGGTGACATTTAAGACCCAGTATGGGCTGATATTGGCTGCTGACATGTACACGCCTGTGGCGAGTGAAAAGGGAAAAGTGAAAAGTGAAAAATTGCCATGCGGTGCAGAATGCTTAACTTACGATAATTCCGTGGCGTATGTGAATGGCGTGTCTGAGGCCATCTTTAAAGTGGGCATGTGTTTGCCTGCCGGGCCTTATGTGAGCGATGAGGATGTGAAATATATCGTTGATACTATCAAAGCAAATTTAATCTGATCATGGGGAATGAGCTAGTGAGCATCATCATGCTATCGCATAACAAGGCGCAGTTCGTGGAAGAGAGCGTCAAGAGTGTGCTGGCACAGTCCTATACGAACTGGGAACTGCTGTTCTTGGATGACAACTCGAAGGATGGCACCATTACCAAAATGATGGAACTCAGGGATGAAATTGGAAATGCGATAGCTAGCAAGATGAGGATCCTTCAGACAGTCAATACCCGTGGTACGACGAGAAATCGTAACGAGGCATTGAAGGCTGCTAAGGGTCGATGGATAGCTTTCCTGGATGCAGGAGACACATGGGCTCCAGATAAGCTCCAGAAACAAATAGCCTTTATGGAGGAGCATGAATATGCCATGTCGTATACTTGTTATGGACTGATGGACATGGCATCTAAGGATCGCGGACTCATTGTGAGTGGTAAGGCATATATCAATCACAAAGAGATGCTCAAGTGCTGTTGGCCTGCGTACCTCACGGTGATGTTCGATGTCAACAAAGTCGGACTGATGAAGGTGAGGTCGTGTAAGAATAACGATTATGCGTTGTGGCTGAACATCACGGACCGACATGATTGCTATCTGCTGGATGAAAATCTGGCCACGATGAGAACGAAATGGGGCAGAATTGGGAGAATCCTGCTCACCAACAATGCCAAGTGGCGCTATGATGCCTACCGCATTGACGAGGACCTCGGCCCAGTCAAGGCGTTCTTCTATACCATCCGTAATGGTTGGTATGGCATCGTGAAGTGGTTGAAGTATGTGAAGAGGGCATGAAGATACTGAAAGCCCTCTGGCAGTTCTGCGCTTACCTCTTCTGGCCCCAATGGGGCAAGTGAAGTGATATTGACGGGAAAAGTGCCACTTTTCGCCTTGAATTATGGCATAATCCGGGGAGAATTATGGCACTATTCGGTGATGAATTCGAGGAGATCAAAAGTTCGTTCTAAGTCATAATCACGGCTGCGCTTCAGGAAATCCCTATATATATACATAGCCCTTTTTATTTATATAAATAAAAAAGGGCAATATATAGGGGGGATTCCCAGAAGGGTGCGGGATTGAAAATCCTAAGGAGGTATTATGTTAAGGGATTATCAGCAAGAGATGAAGGACAGGCTGTATGAGGCCTGGACGAGGTATCAGAGTGTGATGGTGCAGATGCCGACAGGTACGGGAAAGACGCACCTGATGGCGGCTGTCATACAGGAGAACATGGACCACGGCGTGCTTATCGTGGCACACCGCGTGGAACTCATCGGACAGATTTCGGAAACGCTGAGGACGTTTGGGGTGCCGCATGGGATCATCGACCGGATGACGAAGGATACCGATGAGGTGATGGCGAGGCATAAGGTGGTCGTGGCGAGTATCCAGACGCTGTCGAGGAGAATCGGGGGCGGTGTACATGGTGCGGTGATTATCGACGAGGCGCATCATGCGGTGGCGAAGACCTACAGACAGCTGTGGGACAAGTGGCCCGATGCAAAGTTCCTGGGACTGACCGCCACGCCCTGCAGACTGAACCAGACGGGATTCACCGACCTGTTTGACACGCTGCTGGAGTCGTATTCCATCCAGGAATTCATCGACAGGGGATGGTTATCGGACTTTGAGTATATCTCCGTGATGCCCGACAACTGGATGGTGAGCCGTATTGCAGGCCTGAAGAAAAGGGGCGTGGACGGGGACTACCAGACCAAGGAGATGGCCACTGTGATGGACTCGCGGGAGTCGATAGAACACCTGTATGACACGTATGTACAGTACGCCAAGGGCAAGAAGGGCATCGTGTATGCCATCAACCGCGAACATGCCCAGCATATCTCGGACTACTATGTCTCGAAAGGGGTGAAATGCTGTTGGATAGATGCCCTGACACCGGCAGAGGAGAGGGAGAGGCTGGTGAGACTTTACAGGGGCGAATCACGGGGACAGGCACCTGATCCTGACTTACGCACGGATCAGGGAGCCAGTCCCCATGATTCGCTGGACGTGATCGTAAACGTGGATATCTTCAGCGAGGGGTTCGACTGCCCTGAGGTGGAGTTCATCCAACTGGCACGACCTACCTTGTCGTTGTCGAAGTACCTGCAACAGGTGGGCCGTGGCATGCGAATGATTCCGGGGAAGGACTATGTGATTATTCTCGACCAGGTGGGCATGTACCAGACCTTCGGCATGCCGACGGAGGAAAGGGAATGGAAACTGATGTTCGAAGGGAAGATGAAAGGCAAGGGACGGCATGGCGGAGACCGCTATATCATCCGTGACGAACCGGATCTGACCCTCATCAACCTGGACATGGTGCGCATCAAGCGACACGGGGAGAAGAACATCGGTGTGGAGATCTTCATACAAGGCGGTAAGTTCGGAGTGGTCAGGGATGGCATGGTGACCTGTGCCCCGGAGTTCGAACATATCCGAAGGGTACGCGACGGACAGTTCTTCGCCATTGCCACCTATCCCTACGCCGTGTTCAGAAACAAGACCACCGTGATCAGCCTGGGCGGCATCGACCAGAGGGTGGCACTCTACGGAAAGGTGGCCGTCGATGGCGACGTGGTGGAGGGAGAGACCATCCAGGGCAAGAGAACCTACTGGGACGGGGTGGGGCAGGCCTACTACGACTCCCGTCCGGAGTTCGAGACCGTGGGAGGGGTGCAGATGGTGACCAGAAACGGCGAATACCAGCTGCGGAAGAAATCACCCTACCTGCGGGAACCGGTCAGCAAGGAGGATATATGGTATAACCGCTATATCCTCTGGATGAGGGATGTCATCGTACTCAAGGCTACGGGACAGGTGTTCCCCGTGAAGGCTTTCGGTACGGAATGTTTCTATGTGGCCAATACCGACCGCTCAAGGGAGGGACGCTATATGAGGATGGAACTGAACGGGATGATTTCCAGTCAGATTATCGACCAGCTGAACAGAAACTTTGCCACCGAACTCCCGGACAAGTCGACGGGACAGCTGATCAGGGCGTCGTCGGGGCAGATGGAGTATCTGGACCAGGAATACCAACGGCAGAAAAGCAACGTCACCATCTTCCATGAAATCTGACAGGGGACAGGTACCTGTCAGGTCTTGGCCGCGAGTATGTTACCTGACAGGTACCTGTCCCCTGTCAGAAGTCCCCTGTCAGAAATTTCGAGGAAAATTTGGTGGTTTCGATGAAAGTGTGTACCTTTGCAGCCTGAAAAATTATATATATAATAAAAAGGTATGATTAACATTACTTTTCCAGACGGATCTGTTCGTTCGTATGAGCAGGGCGTGACTGGCTATCAGATTGCAGAGAGCATCTCTCCGGCTCTCGCACGCAGCGTTGTCAGCTGTGGTGTAAACGGTGAGACCGTAGAGCTGAACCGTCCTATCAACGAGGATGCGAAGATTGAGCTCTATAAGTTTGATGACGAGCAGGGTAAGCATACCTTCTGGCACACCTCCGCCCACCTGTTGGCAGAGGCATTGCAGGAGTTGTATCCCGGTATCCAGTTCGGTTTCGGACCTGCTGTCGAGAACGGTTTCTTCTATGATGTGCTGTTGAAGGACGGCGAGAGCATCAAGGAGAGCGATTTCCCCAAGATTGAGGCAAAGATGAAGGAACTGGCCGGCAAGAAGGAGCCCGTGGTTCGCAAGGAGGTGGCCAAGGCCGATGCCCTGAAGCAGTTTGCTGCCGACGGTCAGACCTACAAGTGCGAACATATCGAGCAGGATCTTGAAGATGGTTCCATCACGACTTATACCCAGGGCAACTTCACCGACCTCTGCCGTGGTCCGCACCTCGTGGATACAGGTGAGATCAAGGCCGTGAAGCTGACTTCAGTGGCCGGTGCTTTCTGGCGTGGCGATGCCAACCGCGAGCAGATGCAGCGTCTCTATGGTATCTCCTTCCCCAAGAAGAAGATGCTCGACGAGTATCTCGAGATGTTGGAGGAGGCCAAGAAACGCGACCATCGTAAGATCGGTAAGGAGATGGAACTCTTTATGTTCTCAGATAAGGTCGGTAAGGGATTACCCATCTGGCTGCCGAAGGGAACAGAGCTCCGTCTGCGCCTGCAGGATCACTTACGCAAGGTTCAGAAGCGCTTTGGTTATCAGGAGGTTATCACGCCGCATATCGGCTCGAAGAGCCTCTATGTGACTTCTGGTCACTATGCTCATTATGGCAAGGATTCGTTCCAGCCCATCCATACCCCTGAGGAGGATGAGGAGTATATGCTGAAGCCGATGAACTGTCCTCACCACTGTGAAATCTTCGCGTGGAAGCCCCGCAGCTATCGTGACCTGCCACTGCGTATCGCTGAGTTTGGTACGGTGTATCGTTATGAGCAGAGTGGTGAGTTGCATGGTCTGACCCGTGTGCGTTCGTTCACGCAGGACGATGCCCACCTGTTCTGCCGTCCTGATCAGGTGAAGCAGGAGTTCCTAAATGTGATGGATATCATCGGTATTGTGCTGACAGCCTTCGGATTTAACTTCGAGGCTCAGATCAGTCTGCGTGATCCTAATGACCACGAGAAATATGTTGGTACCGACGAGGACTGGGCACTGGCTGAGAAGGCCATCGTTGAGGCTTGTCAGGAGAAGGGACTGCCTGCTAAGGTGGAATATGGCGAGGCTGCCTTCTACGGTCCGAAGCTTGACTTCATGATCAAGGATGCCATCGGACGTCGCTGGCAGTTGGGTACCATTCAGGTGGACTACAACCTGCCCAAGCGCTTCCAGCTGGAGTATACCGATGAGGACAACACGAAGAAGACGCCAGTGATGATTCACCGTGCACCTTTCGGAAGTATGGAGCGTTTCTGCGCTGTGCTGATCGAGCACACCAGCGGTCACTTCCCCCTCTGGCTCACACCGGACCAGGTGGCTATTCTGCCATTGTCGGAGAAATACAACGACTATGCTCAGGAGGTTGCCAAGAAGTTCGACATGGGTGGTGTACGTGCTACCATCGACCTGCGTAACGAGAAACTGGGCCGTAAGATCCGTGACAACGAGCTGAAGCGTATCCCCTATATGGTGATCGTAGGCGAGAAGGAAGCAGCTGAAGGAACAGTGGCCGTTCGTCCGCAGGGTGGTGGTGAACAGAGTGTCAAGACCATCCAGGAATTCATCGATGAAGTGAATGCCCGTGTTGCAGAAATGACGAAGGATTTTTAAAAAATCTAAAAAATATTTGGCTAATTCGTTGAAAATTAGTAATTTTGCAGCCGATTTCTAAAAAATAGTTGATGAAGAATGACAAACTGAAGAATCAGTACCGGATCAACGAGCAGATCCGAGTGCGTGAAGTCCGCATCGTCGGTGACAATGGCAGCACCGTTGTTCCTATCCGCGACGCATTGAATATGGCCCGTGATGAGGGTGTCGATCTCGTAGAGATTTCCCCCAATGCCAATCCACCAGTATGTCGTCTCATCGATTACTCCAAGTTCCTCTACCAGCAGAAGAAGCGCCAGAAGGAAATGAAGGCCAAGCAGGTGAAGGTGGAGGTGAAGGAAATCCGTTTCGGCCCTCAGACCGATGAGCATGACTATCAGTTCAAGCTGAAGCATGCCAAGGAGTTCCTGGAGGAAGGCAATAAGGTTCGTGCTTATGTGTTCTTCCGCGGACGCTCCATCTTGTTCAAGGAGCAGGGAGAGGTGCTGTTGCTGCGTTTCGCCAATGATCTGGAGGAAGTAGGTAAGGTGGAGTCGATGCCATCGCTCGAAGGTAAGAAGATGTTCATCTACCTGGCTCCAAAGAAGGCCGGCGAGAAAAAGAAGAGTCAGCAGGCTCGTGACCGTGAGGCCGCAGCCCTTGAGGCCAAAGAGAGTCAGAAACAGGCTCAGGCTCAGCAGAAGGAAGAGGTTGATGCAGAGATGCCTGCCAATGGCGGACTCTTTGCCAACGCCAAGATCAGCGACGAGGCCCTCAAGAAACTGACAGAGACAGAAGAATAAAGGTGCGCTGCGCCCGGTATATGCGTTGCCACCGCTTTAATTAATAACAATTAAATTTTTTAAAAACAATGCCAAAAGTAAAGACAAATTCCGGTGCCAAGAAGAGA